>JAEUIN010000265.1 GCA_016793115.1 Planctomycetaceae bacterium | reverse complement strand
AGTTCAATCCGCGTCTGTAGGATCATGTTGTTTCGCTTTCTCCGGCTCGGGCCCATGTGAATATGGGGCCGAGCCGGAAGCGTTTTGGAAGCGAGGAGTGCGACCATGCGAGCGTTGTCTTGGGGCGTCGGGTTGTGGATGTTGCTGGTCGCGGCGACGGGGCACGGTACCCAACCGGCGGCATCGTCGGAATCGACGGCAAGTCAGAAGTCGACCGCCGTCGTCGATCTCGCGGCCGAAGCGAACCGGCTGCTGCGGGAAACGGCCGTGGCACTGCAATCGCGGTCGATTGAGCCGGCCGAAGAAGCGGCGTTCGTGGGGCTGCTGAACGTCGCCGGGGCGCTGAAGACGGCCGACAAGCCGGCACCGTCGGACCGTGAACGGCTGCGAGCCCTGGCACGCGTTCGGCTGCGGCAGGCCGCCGAAGTGTTGGCGAAGCAGAAGCCGCGCGACGATGCCAGTCTCAAACGGCCGGCGACCGTCGCGGAGCCGGCCGATAAGACGCTCGCCCAACAAGGTCCGGCCCAGGCCGCCGGCGGGTTGGGGTTTCTGGCCGGCTCGTCATCATCGACGACGACCTCGGGCAATGCGGCCGACGTCGAAGGGGCTCAAAACCTGATGGACGTCATCACGCGTTCGATTCAGCCGGAAAGCTGGGAAGACGCGGGCGGAAAAGGCGTCATTCGCTACTGGGCCGTCGGCCATGCGCTGGTGATCACGGCCACGAGCGACGTGCATAACGGCGTCGGCGATTTAATCGGCCAACTTCGGCGGGCGCCGTAGCCGCTCCCAGGCGACCAACATCAGGCCGGTCAGGAAGGTCGTGCCGACCCAGATCGTCGGGCCGCGCAAAGCCTCCGCTTCCGTATCGAACTTGAAGCGCACGTACTCGACCGCTTGATATGCCAGAAACGCCGCGGCGACCGCCACGACCAGCGGCGGCAACGGGTACAGCGGAAGTCGGTACGTTTCAACGGCCGCCCAGTCGCGCCGGCGTAGCACAATGACCGCCAGCGCGCTGAGGATCAGAAACACGTAGAACGGCGGCGTCATGAAGATCACGAGCCGTTTGAACGCCTCGTGCGGCGCATTGCCCGCGGCCGTGCCTCCGAAGCAAAGCAGCAATCCGAGCGTCACGACGGCCTGCAACACGAGCGACACGAGCGGCGTTCCGAACCGTGGATTCCAGCGCGCCAGCGCCGCGAACTCCGCGTGCTGCTTCCCCATGGCGTAGTAAATTCGCGCGCCGGTGAAGATCATGCCGTTGGTCGACCCGAGCGCCGATATGCACACCAGCATGGCCAACGCCCGCTCCGCCCACGGACCGAGCGAAGTCGTCACGGCGATCGGTCCTCGCGCGGCCATACCTTCGAGACCAAGCATCCGGTAGCAGGCCGCGTTCAGCCCGAGGTACACCAGCGTCACGACGGCGGCGCCCAGCAACAACGCGCGAAGGATATTGCGCCGCGGCTCGCGAACTTCCGCGGCAACGCATCCCATTTCGTTCCAGCCGCTGTAGGCGAACAGCACGAAGATCATCGCCAGCGACCAGTTCGTTTCTGTCGCCCGGGCCGGCGGCGCTCCGCCGACCTCTTGCGTGCCGAACAATCCCGCGATCGCCAACAGCGCCAGCCCCAGCACCTTGGCGGCGGTCAGTACGTTTTGCACCCGCGTGCTTTGACGAACGCCCAGCATGTTGAGGCCCGAGAGCACGAGCACCGAGACGCATGCGTAAACCAGCAGCGAGTGCGAGCCGAGCGGCTGGAGTTGGGTGGCGTAATCCGCAAACACGCACGCCAGCGCGCCGATCGAGCCGGGCCGAATGATCCAGAGTTGCGTCCACGCGAAGAGCAGCCCGACGCCCCGGCCGTAGGCCTTGGTGAGGTAGACGAAGTCGCCCCCCTCTTCGGGAAACCGCGTGGCGAGTTCGGCGTAGCAGAGCGAACCAAGCAAGGCGAACAGTCCGCCGACGATCCAGAGGCCGGCCAAGGTTCGACCGTCGGCGACGTTGCCCGCGACGAGCCCTAGAGCCTCGTAAATCCCCGAGCCGATGATGATTCCGACAATAATCGACGTGCAGTCCCACATCGACAGGCGTCGCTCGGGCAGGCCTGCCGTGCTCATTTTTTGAGAACCTTTTCCAAATGAAAACGTCTAGATAGATAGCGTCCCCGGAGCGGGTCGGCGCTGCCCCGACTCGCCGCGGCAACTATAATAGAAACCGTGCGGCACGGGAAACGCAGGCGGGAAGCTTGCCGGTTTCCCCCGGCCGCCGCGTCGGAGCATCGCACGCCCGGCCGCATCGCCCTCTTTCGCGCACCCCGGAGCCTAGAAACTTCGTGATGGAAATCAATCGCACGTCAGGAACCGCCGGCGAACGGGCCTTTTTGGTCACCGTTCTGCTCGACGATCAGGGAAGTTATCAAGCGGATCCATTGGAAGAGCTGGCCGATCTCGCGGAGTCGGCGGGTGCGAAGGTTGTAGGGCGTTTGACGCAACGTCGTCAACAGCCCGACAAGACGACTTACCTCGGCTCGGGCAAGGTGGAAGAGCTGCGCTTGCAGGCCGAAGCGGCCGAGGCCGACGTCGTACTGTTCGACAACAACCTCAGCCCCGGCCAAGTGCGCAACCTGGAAAAGGCGCTCAACATCAAGGTGCTCGACCGCACCGAACTCATTCTCGACATCTTCGCGGGACGAGCGCGCACGCACGAAGCCCGGCTGGCCGTGGAACTCGCGCAGCTGGAGTATTCGCTGCCGCGCTTGAAGCGGATGTGGACCCACTTGAGCCGTATCAAGATGGGCATCGGTATGCGCGGCCCGGGCGAAAAGCAGTTGGAAGTCGACCGTCGGTTGGCCGAAAAGAAGATCTACGATCTGCGAATGGAGCTGCAAAGTCTCGAGCGTCGCAAAGAGCGGCAAGTCGCCGCGCGCAGCGACCGCAAAACCGTGTCGCTCTGCGGCTATACCAACGCCGGCAAGAGCACGCTGATGAACCGGCTGACCGGCAGCGACGAGTATGCGAAGGATCAACTCTTCGCCACGCTCGACACGCGCACGCGGCGCTGGCATTTGCCCGGCTGGGGGCCGGTGTTGCTCAGCGACACGGTCGGTTTCATTCGCGACTTGCCTCACCAGTTGGTGGCCGGCTTCAAGGCGACGCTCGAAGAGACGCGGCAGGCCGACCTGTTGTTGCACGTGGCCGATGCGAGCAACCCACACGCGCAGGAACAGATCGCCTCGGTCTACAAGGTGCTGGAAGAACTCGGCATCCAGGCCAAAGATACGTTGCTGGTGCTCAACAAGGTCGACGCCGTGCCTGACCGCGGCGCGCTCGACCGGCTCCTGGGACTGTATCCCAATGCGGTGCCGGTGAGTGCCCGCAGCGGACAAGGCATCCCGAACCTCGCTCGGGCCGTGAGCGATGCCCTGAGTCGCAACTTCAACGACGTCGAGATCGAAGCCGACGTTTCGAACGGCCGCCTCATGGCGTACCTTTCGGCGCACGGCGAAGTGCTCTCGCGGCAGTTTCACGACGATCGCGTGGTGATTCACGTGCGCATCGCGCCGGAGCATTTGGGCCCGGTCGAAGGAGACGCGGGCGTTACGGTTCGTCCCTACAAACAAAACGGTCAGGCCCTGCCCGACGGTACGCGGATCGTGCCGATGACGGCGACCGACGACGTTGACCTCGCGGAAACGGCCTAGCTTACGAGGGTGCCACCAGTGGCACCCGGTTATGAAATCCCGTTCGCAGAAAACGAAACAATGAGTCTCGCCCGCCGACGCACGCTGGACGGCGCCCGCATCGCCGTGACCGGTGCGTCGGGGGGCATCGGGCTCGCGCTGGCGGAAGAATTTGCCCGCCGCGGCGCGAAGCTGGTGCTTAACGCACGCCGCGCCGAGGTGCTCACTTCGCTCTGCACTCGGCTCGGTGGCGGCGGATCTCAGGCGGTCTCGGTCGTCGGCGATATTGCCGAAGAGCCGACGCGCCGCAAGTTGCTCGACATGGCGGGCGAGCGTTTCGGCGGCCTCGACATCCTCGTCAACAACGCGGGTGTCGGCGCCTTCGGTCGATTTGCCGAGGCCGACCCGGCCAACTTGCGCCGCATCCTCGAAGTCGACTTCTTCGCGACCGTCGAACTCACGCGAGCCGCGTTACCGTTGCTACAGGCTTCGGCCAAGTCCGGCGGGCGCTTACCGGCCGTCGTGAACATCGGCTCCATCTTGGGTCACCGCGGCATTCCCTACGCCGCCGAGTATTGCGCGGCGAAGTTCGCGGTGCGCGGGTTCACCGAGTCGATCCGTCCCGAGTTGGCCAAGCTCGGGATCGACGTTCTCTTGGTCAGCCCCGGCACCACCGACACCGGCTTCTTCGACAACGTCTTGGCCATGCAAGTGAAACTGCCGTGGCGAAAGAAGGAAGGCGGCGGCACCAAGCCGGAAGTCGTCGCTCGCGCCACGGCCGATGCCCTGGAGCATGGCAAGCGCGAAATCATCCCCAGCTTCGGCGGCGCCGCGATGGTCCGCCTCAACCGCTGGTGCCCCGCGATTATCGACTGGTACCTCTCGCGATACGGCTAATCGGCCAATTGCATTCACTTGGCGGCGGCATGTTATAGGCACTTTACCGCCGCGCGGTGCCGGGTTGTAATGAAAGGCCCTCCCGTTGGTCTTCGTTTCCCGCCTTGGAAGACGCCCCTATGTTTCTTCGCTCGCTTGCTGTTGCCTTCGGCACGCTGTTCTTCATCTCGGCCTTTGCCTCGGCCGCTGATATTTCTTGGCCGGAGAAAAGCGGACCGACGGCCGACGGGCATGTTGCCGAGGCGGATGCCGTCGGGCTGCCCACAACTTGGGACGAACCGTCGGGCAAGAATATCGCCTGGAAGATCGCGCTTGAAGGAGAAGGGCATTCCACGCCGGTCATCGGCGACGGCAAGCTCTGGTTTACCGCGGCCCACGAAGACGGCAAGCGGCAATATATTTACTGCGTGAGCGCCGACGACGGTCACGTGATTCATCACAAGCTGCTGTTTGAGAATGAATCGCCCGAGCCGCTCGGCAATCCCATCAATAGCTACGCCTCGCCGTCGTGCGTGCTGGAGGCCGATGCGCTGTATGTCCACTTCGGCACTTACGGCACGGCTCGCCTCGATCCGCAGACCGCCGATATCGTTTGGCAACGCCGCGACATCAATGTCCGTCACTACCGCGGGCCCGGTTCGTCCCCCGTCGTGTTCGAGAACCTGTTGATTCTCACGTTCGACGGCATCGATCGGCAATTCATTACCGCGCTCGATAAGACCACCGGCAAGACCGTATGGGAAACGCCGCGCTCGCACGACTACAAAGACCTCAACGAACAGGGCAAGCCGAAAGGCGACGGCGACTATCGCAAGGCGTACCACACGCCGACCGTGGCGGCCGTCGCCGGCCGGCCGGTGCTGTTCTCCGTCGCTTCGAAGGCCGCGTTCGGCTTAGACCCCTACACCGGCAAGGAACTCTGGGTCTTCGAACACGAGAACATGAACGCCGCCCCGCGGACGCTGTTTCTGCCCGGCATGGCGATCATCAACTCCGGCAGCGAGCGGGCCAATCTGTACGGCGTGAAGATGGATGAAACCGCGCAGGGCAACATCACCGAGTCGCACAAACATTGGCACCGCAAAAAGGCCAACGCCGCGCTCTCGTCGCCCGTGCTCGTCGGCGAGCGATTGTTCTTCATCACCAATCAGGGCGTCTGCTATAGCGTCGACGGCCGCAGCGGCGAAGAGATCTACGCCCAGCGGATCGGCGGCGCGTTTTGCGCTTCGCCGATCGTCGCCGGCAACCTGATCTACTTCACCGACGAAGCCGGCGTGACGACCGTCGTCCGCGCGGCCTCCGAGTTTGAAGAGGTCGCCGTCAATCATCTCGACGACGGCATGCGAGCCTCGCCGGCCGCGGCCAAAGGGGCGATCTACATGCGCACGTTCAAACATCTCTACAAGATCGCCGAGAAGAAGTAAGCGAAGTCGACGCTAGCGCGAAACGTCGCTCCGCTCCCAGGCCTCGATCGCTACGAGTAGCCGGGTGCGAATTTCATTAACCTTCGCGGTCGACGCAATCTTCTTTCCCTTGCGGTCAGTCACGTAGAACACGTCGACGACCTGGTCGACGTACGTGCCGATCTTGGCGACCGCGACGTTCAATTC
>JAEUIN010000245.1 GCA_016793115.1 Planctomycetaceae bacterium | reverse complement strand
CCGGCGGTCATCGTGACCGGCGGGTCGTCATGGGCGGTCGGGCAAATCAAGCACGGTGACGACACGGACATGACGCTATACGTCGCACCCCTGGCAGCCCTCGGTTCGAATTCCCGCACGTGGACGAAAATCTGCGCTCGGGAAGATCTCGTCACCGATTTCGCCGTTCATGGCGACGATATTTTCCTCCTCACCGCGCACGAGGCGCCGCGGTTCAAGATCGTGCGGACCTCGCTGGCTCGGCCCGATTTCCGTACGGCTGATGTTGTGGTTCCGCCCGGCGCATATGTCGTCGATTCGCTGGACGCGGCGAGCGACGCCCTGTACGTAGGTCGTCTAGAAGCGGTGCCGCAGTCGTTGTTGCGCGTGGCTTATGGTTCGGAGGCAAAGCTTGAGCCGTTGCCGCTGCCCGATGGTGAGCCGTCGGGACGCTTCGAGGGTGTACACACCGAATCAGCGGGGGCGTTCGTGCGGACGCGGTCCTGGACGCATGCGGGGCGGTTGTACCGCTACGATCCGACGATGGACGCACTTATGGACACGAACCTGTTGCCGCGAGGAAAGTACGATTTTCCTGCGGGAATCGCTTCTCAGGAAGTGATGGTCGCAAGTCACGACGGCGTCAAGGTGCCGCTCTCCATCGTTTACCGCAGCGATGTTCGTCGTGACGGTGCGAACCCGACGATCCTCAGCGGTTACGGCGCCTACGGCCATACGCTGCCGATGGTCTACGACCCGACGAACTTAGCGTGGCTCGAACGGGGCGGCGTACTGGCGTTCGCACACGTGCGCGGCGGCGGGGCTTTCGGCAAAGAGTGGCATCACGCAGGCCGCAAAACGACCAAGCAGAACACATGGAAGGATTTCATCGCTTGTGCCGAGTATCTGTTGCGAGACGGACTTACGCAGCCCTCGAAGTTGGCCGGCCGCGGCGGGAGTGCGGGAGGCATTCTCATCGGCCGCGCAGTGACAGAACGCCCCGATCTCTTTGCCGGCGCCAACATCGCCGTCGGCTGTACCGATATGCTGAGGTTTGAGACGACGATGAACGGTCCGCCCAACGTGCCCGAGTTCGGCACGATCGCCGAAATGCGATCTTTCGACGGCTTGTTGGCGATGAGTACGTTGCACCACATTCGAGACGGCGTGAAGTATCCGGCAATCATCTTGACCCACGGCATCAACGACCCTCGCGTGGAACCTTGGCAATCGGCCAAGACGACGGCTCGCTTGCAGGCCGCGACGATCAGTGATCGGCCCGTGCTTTTCCGAGTCGACTACCGCTCGGGCCATGGCATCGGTTCGACGCGTACGCAACGACAGGAAGAGAAAGCCGATCATTGGTCGTTCTTTCTCTGGCAGTTCGGCGACCAGGGTTTTCAGCCGACGTCGTCCAGACCGGTATGACCTTGAGCCCTAATCACTTCGAACAAGACTACCGTCGATGTGCTATGACGCCGGAGCAAATATCGTGAAACAACCGCTCATGCTGGCCACGCTCTTCGTTCTCGCCAATGTGCCGACCGCCTCGGCGAAACCGCTCAAGGTTTTCATCCTCGCCGGGCAATCCAATATGCAGGGGCACGCGAAGATCGAAACCTTCGATTACCTCGCCGACGATCCCGTCACGGCGCCCCTGTTGGCAAAAATGCGGAGCGCCGACGGCAAGCCTCGCGTTTGCGATCACGCATGGATCAGTTACTTCACGCATCAAGGCGACGGGAACGGAGAGGCGACCGGCAAGCTGACGGCCGGATTCGGTGCGCGGCGGAGTGCGGAAGTCGACGACGGCAAGATCGGGCCTGAGTTCACCTTCGGCATCACGGTGGACGAGGCGTTCGACGAACCGGTGTTGATCATCAAAACGGCTTGGGGCGGCAAGAGTCTGAATACGGATTTTCGTCCGCCGAGCGCCGGCCCCTATGTCTTCAGTGAAACGCAGCTCGCCGATTTCCGAAAGCGGGGAAAAAACCTCGATGAAATCGAGGCGGCGAAAGCGGAGGAGACCGGCCGCTATTACCGACTCATGCTGCAACACGTCAAGACGGTGCTGGCCGACGTGAAGCGCGTCTGTCCGAAGTTTGATCCGCGGCAGGGGTGCGAAATCGCCGGCTTCGTGTGGCTGCAAGGCTGGAACGATCTCGTGGATTCCGGGACGTATCCGAATCGGACGAAGCCCGGCGGCTACGATTCCTACAGCCGAGTCTTGGCTCAGCTCATTCGCGACGTACGCAAGGATTTGAACGCGCCCAGGATGCCGTTCGTAATCGGAGTGTTGGGAGTCGGAGGTGTGAACGCGAATCAGCAGACGATCGAGTTTCGTAAGGCGATGTCCGCTCCGGCGTCGCTGCCGGAATTCCAAGGGAATGTGATCGCGGTGCCGACTGCGCCTTTTTGGTCGGAGGAACTCGGAGCCATTGCGGACAAACGCGACAAGGTCCGGCAAATGAGCTACTTCCTCGATTCTAAGCACAAAGATCATGCCAACGCGGATGGGTCAATGACTCCCGAACAGAAACGGGATTACCTGAAGAACTTCGAAGCTCAACTCATCACGCCCGGGGAGATCGCGCTATGGGAACGCGGTGCCTCGAATGCCGGCTATCACTATCTCGGCTGCGCGAAGACGTTCGCTCTGATGGGCCGGGCATTCGCCGAAGCCAATCTCGCAATGTTAAATCAACCACAATGGAATCCGGTCGCGGCCGAGGTCAAACACGGCGAGTCGGCCGGCTATTTGTTTGGTCCGGTCGAAAAGGTGCCGGAAGAGTTCAACGGCGGGTTCTCGTTGTACGCCGCAGCCTGGCCGCTGGTCGCGACTTATCCCGGTCACAAGTTTCAAACCGGATTGTGCGGGACTTGGATGCATCCGCAGTACGAAGCCGGCGGGAAGCCGGAAGGAAAGTGTTACACCGATATCGAAGGCGGCTTGGGTTGGTGGCGTGACACGCATTTTCCCACGACCTCCCCCAAGTTCATTATGGGCGGCGTCGGCGACAACTTTCGGCTCATTGCCAACGGTCCCGGTTACGGCGCGGGAACGTGGGACAATCCCCGCGGAAAATACGGTGTGGCTCAGCTCAGCCCCTGGTTGCTGTTTCCGCCGGATGGGTTGAACTTGAAGCAGGGCACTAGCGGCGAACTGTTCGGCTACGGCTACCTGCCGTTACCGCTGACGAACCCGAAGTCGACGACCGCCGGCAAGAACGTCCCGACGGGCAATCACAGTTGGACGTTGTTCCTGAACACGGGCAACTTCAAAGGCCCGGTCGCATTTTTTACGCCGTACTTTTGGTCGCAAGCGGCCGTCGATCATCCCGAGTGGGCAGGCCTGCTTTTGGATACGCGTCCGGCGGAACCGAATAAAGCGTTTCAAATGGAAACGCAGCACATTCCGGCCGTTCTCGGTACGAGCGGCGACGGGCGGTCGTTTGCTCGCATCGCACCGACGTCGTTTCCAGTCGGTCCAGACGGCTCCTCGACCGTTCTGCATCGCATCACTGCCTACAAGAAGGCCGCTTTATGGGACGACGTGCAAAGCTGGTTCGACGGCGGTCCCGCCGCGAGCGGTGCAATTAAGCCGGAGGCTTCGGCAGTCCACAAGTTCCGTGTGGGGGGCGGATCGAACTGGAGCATCTATCCGCCGCAGACTCCGCGCGACCAAAGAGTGCCGTTGAAATGGACGTCGTTCGCGACGTCGTTTACTCCCGATCCGATCACTTTCGGGTATCGCTGGAACGAGCAAATGACTCGACGTAACGGATCGCTGGTCACTCTCCCCGAGTACTACAGGCTTGATACGGACGCCGCAAAACCGCAGTGGCAAGTCGTGTCGTCTAAGGAAGTGCCGGAGGAACTCGGACTCCCCCAGTATCGCTTTGAGACGCCGAGAGAAAAGCCACAAGAACCTCGCACGACTCCCGTTGACGCGAGCAGCTGCTGGAAGAAGCCCGGTCCGCAAGCCGGCCCGTATAAAGCGCGGCTCGAAGACGGCAGCGTCGTAACTTACTACTGGTATCGCTTCGCCGATCAGCCTGCAATGTTGAACGCCGACCTCACATCGGAGGAACGCGAGCTGGTTCAAGCTCGTGTTGAGAAGCTGCACCGCACTTGGACGAAAGACCGCGACTACCTCGTTCCGCCCGACGTCGGTCGACTTGCGGAACTCGACCCCGCACTGATCCTTACCCCGCCGCCCGGTTTGGAAGTCGGCTACGTCCCGATCGCAACGCGACAAGAATTGGAAAGCCGATGATCTTCGCAACGAACCACAATGGTTACCCGAACGACGCTACGACCTAGTCAGTGACAGTCGACTCCCCGGCGATACAGAACAACGCCGTAGACCGCAGTAACGTGTTGTTTCAACGAGAAGAATTCGATCCGCAGAAACTCGGCTGCGGGCGCGGAGTCATTCTGCCGTTAAGCGCTCGCGGTGAGTTTGCTTCCGATCCGCATCGTTCCAACCGGAAAGTTTCGCCTTGCCGCAACGTGTCGGACCGTGCGGTCGGTCAGGTCGGCAAGCGGCCGCACGTCAGCTCTTTGCGGGGGCCGCGTCGTTTTTTGGGGGCTCGGTAAACGATCGTGTCGAACGACTAGGGCGAGTCACGGCTCCGCTTACGGCTTCCGCGCGCACACGCCCGGCAAAATCCGTGTCGGTCCGATAAGCCGGGTCCGCGCGATCAAAAGGGGCCGTCTCGACCGGTTCGGCGTTGTGGGCGGCGCCGTCCCACGTGACGCCGGTAAAGTCCTCAAGACCACGTCCGGGCGATGTGCCCGCTTTTGGGCCGGCGCCGAGGACGACGTTGCCCGCGATCACCACCCCTTCGCTGCCGTTAGCGAAGTGGAGTGCGTTCTTGTCGCGGGAATAGAGGACGTTGTTGGCGAGAAGCATCCCTTGCCGGCCGTTCCACGATCCGCCGCTGAAGGCATGGCCGGTATTGATCACCGTGTTGTGCACGAACTGCAAATTGATCGTCCGGCCCTGGTGATCCGTGCTCGCGAAGCCGGAGCCGGCGGCGGCAATGAGCACGTTGTTGCGCACGACGGCTTCGCCTTGAACTTGCATCGCGTGGTCGGCACTGCGGCGGCAGAGATTGCGTTCGATGACGTTCACGGGTTTTCCGGCCGTGCCGTAGACGGTGATGCAAGGATACTGCGTGTCATGAACGTCGTTTTCCGCGATGAGGTTGCCCCATGAGCCTTGTTTGACCTCGATGCCGTCTCCCTGATCCCCGCGGCAGTCGTGGATGTGGTTCCGTGCGATCACGCTCTCGCTCATGACGTATTCGCCGTGATTCGCGCCGAGATACATCCCCTCTCCGTGGCCGCCGCCGTGGTGAATATGGTTGCGTGTGAGAAAGAGTCGCCGTGTGTCGGCGCTGTTCGCGCTCAGGCAGACCGAGCCGGTGTGATGAATGTGGCAGCGGTCGACCCACACCTCGCTGCAGCGACCGAGCCGCAGGCCATGGCTGCCGCCGGTGATTTCGAGGTCGCGCAAACAAAGATGATGGACCGGATCGTCCCGGCCGACGTTGAGCACGTTCTGTTTCGCGTCCGACCGGGTGATGATCACCGCGGCTCCCTCCTCCGCGACGATCCAGATGGGGGCCTCGGCGGTGCCGCTCACGTTGATGTTCCACAGCCGGTCGACGCTGTACGTGCCTGCGGCCAGGACGAGCTGATCGCCGGGTTCCAACGCGGCGACCGCCTTTATGAGAGCGTCGCCGCTTCGGTCGGTGTGCTTGATCGTGCGCCGCGGAGCGATGTCGGCCCACTCAGGGGAGTAGCGGGTCTCTGTCGCCTGGAGCGTCGTCACGGAGCCGAGATAAACGACGAACGCCGTTACCACGGCGGCGAGACGACGACACGACCTGGGGGCGAACATACGTTCCAACGGCAGCGCCCGCCGCACGACTTGCTTGGAGAACACGATTACGCCGCCGCGACGTCCTAACGTTTGCAACATGTTGACCTCGTCCAACGTGTTGAAGACACCTTGATTCAAAGTTCTGATTGCGGCCGCCGTCACATCTCGCCGCAGTTATGTCGTGACCGAGGAGAAGCCCAAAGTATGCCTGCGCCAAGGAATAGGCATCCGAGGCTGTCGATGAGCGTCCACCAGAGCGGCAGCGGGCACTGCAGGTCGATCGAGACGTAAGCCGGGCACGCGATGACCAGGATCCAACCGATGACACGTACCAGCGGTTGATAGCGTGGGAGGTCGCGATGGATGACCCAGACG
>JAEUIN010000209.1 GCA_016793115.1 Planctomycetaceae bacterium | reverse complement strand
GTCGACGCCCAAACCGAGCCCAAGGAAGTAGTCGTTGAGATTGCGGCCCGGCCAGCCGGTCACAATGAACCCCTGTTTTTGAGCCTCCATCACAGCCAGACGCGTTGTGCCTTCCATCTTTGCGGCGATTCTTTTGGAGGCGATTGCTCTTGCCGCTTCCATCAGTTCCGGCGTCAGCGGCCCCCCTTTGATCAGCATGATGTCGGCATTGGCGTCAATCTGCTTGATCGCCTTCAGGGAGCGTTGGTCGAAGGACGTGAAAACATAAGTTGATCCTTTCGGGACGAATGCCGTGACCATTTGATGCAGTTTGGCGGCATACTCGGCAATGCGCGAGTCTGGATAAAGATCCTTGTTGCTGGTCTTCATCTCGAACTCCACATACATCCCGGGCCGGTCCTTCAAGTACGCAAGCAGCGTCTCCAGAAACAGCAGCGGCGCGTTCTGCTTCTTAGAACGAACTTTCCCGGCCTCGGCGGCATTCAGGCGTTCTACCGGCCCCGTGCCGTGATGCGTCCGATCCAGGGAATCGTCATGCAGAACCACCAGTTCGCCGTCCTTGGTCATGCGCACATCAAGCTCATACCCCCGGATCCCCTTTTCATAGCAACTCTTGAAGGCGAAGAGCGTGTTCTCTTCAAACTCGTACGCTCCCCCACGGTGAGCAAAATGGAACGGCTTTTTTTCGTCCGCCTGCAGTGTGCCGAGAAACATCCATGCGGCAACAACGAAGGCGACTCGATTGAGAAAGGTGGTTCGAATCATCGTCCTGGTTCTCTTCAAAAATGCAATGAAGGCTTTTTCCATTGCGAACTGTAGCCTTGGCCGAATCAAATCGACACCAAGTCAGACAAGCGAATTCGCCGACGCCCGGGCGGGCGACCGCGTCGGCTCAACATAGTACAATCGACGGACGTCTGCGACCGACAAGGCAAGTCGCGCCGCGGAGTTCCGCTTCAACAACCACAGCCCCGTTGAGACGCCGTCTTCATGTTTAAGTCATTTGCCGTCTTCCTCGTCTGCATCGCGCCGTCCGTCGCATCGGCTCAAGAGCCTGCCGCCGCTCCCAAGGCGGTCCCGCTCTTCAATGGTCGCGACCTCACGGGTTGGTACACCTACACGGTGGAAACGGGCTATGAAAACCCCGGCATCTTCACGGTCGTCGACGGCATGGTCAAAATTGCCGGAGGCAAGGACGATATCGGCTACTTCGGCGGCATGGTCACCAAAGAGGCTTACGGTAATTATCACCTCACGCTGGAGTATAAGTGGGGCGGGCCGACCTTCGGCAAACGGAAAGACAAGTCGCGCGATAGCGGCGTGCTCCTCCACTGTGTCGGGCCGAACGAACCGGGCCCGTGGATGACCAGCTATGAGTTGCAAATCATCGAAGGAGGGACGGGCGATCTGCTTGTAGTCAACGCCACAAAAAAGGATGACGAGGGAAACCCGATCGACCTGTCCGTCACGGCTGAAATGACGATGAAGGGCAAGCAGCGCGTCTATACTCCGGGCGCAGAGCCGTCGACTTGGGTCAACAGCGGGCGTCTGAATTGGTATGGCCGCGATCCCGATTGGAAAGATGTGGCCGGCATTCGCGGCAAGAATGACGTGGAAAGCCCGCTGGGCGAGTGGACGAAAGTCGAATGCATCGCCAAGGCGGACACGGTCACCTATGTGGTGAACGGCAAAGTTGTGAATAAGGCGACCGGGCTGAGCCTGACGAAAGGAAAGATCTTCATCCAGACCGAAGGCGCGGAGCTTTATGTCCGCAATATTTTACTCACCCCGCTGGAGTAATCTTCCCCGCGCAACGACCGGGCGGCCCAAAGTTTGACGAAGTGGCGACACGAATTGAGGCAGATCGCTCGGCAGCTTGTTACGCGCCCTGGCAGGCGTGCCCGCCCGAACGTCGGGCGACACGCTCCTCTTCCGTTTCCACGAAAACACGCTTTTCGCGACGGACCGGCACTTGGATCTGGAAAATCTAGGTAGGGCCCCGCATTGGTAAGGCCGATTAATTAGGGACTTTTAGGATTATTTGAAAATCTCGTGTCAGGATTCGATTTGGGCGGACCTTGAGAATGTGAGTATGGAAAGTCCTTCCGAGCAACCGGATCCGGCAGAAGATTATGTTCGTTAGTCAGCCGACATGAGCCCCGTTATATAGAAGCGTCGCTTCGGCCATCGACAGTCGGTCCAAAACGTGTGACGATCGCTCGGCCGCTTTGAGGAACTGTCCGGCGAAATTGTCCGAGGTCGATCGCAACCTCATCCTCCGGCGCGATATTACGAAGATTGTGGCCTCGATGAGGTCGCTGCGAAAACGTCGCGCCCGGCCGAAACGCGTCGAGCGCAACGAAGGACATGCCTACTTGGTCGCCGCGTCGTAACGTGTGGCGCCACGCGAGTCCGTTGCGACTTCGCCCCCGTTTCATCAGTACATCCCCGCCACGCCGGATGCCCCACCGCATGCCCCAACCTCTTCGACGATGCTCTGCGTGCGCCGCATTACTTTTCGCCGCGCTTCTGTCGTTACCCGTACGAGCCGACGTTTCGCAACCGGGCGACGTTGCCGAAGGGCGTCGGTCCACCACCGCCGCAGCGTGGCGTTTCGACGGCCGGGATTCTTTGGGCGACTGGCGGCGGCGCGCGCCGGGGCCGCGGTCGCCGGTCCATCCGTCGTTCGACGCGAAAAACAAGGCTGCGGAGTTCGTATCGCCGGCCGATACGCTGACCGTCGCCCACGAGAAGGCACCGCGGTTTCGGCACGGCGACTCCGTGACGTTCGACTTCTGGCTTGCCCCCGGCCCGATGCCGGAAAAGTGTTTCAACGGCAGCGGCGTGTATCGCAACGCCGCGGGCGGCAAACCGGAACGCTACAGCATCAACGGCGCTGACAGAAAGCTCGACGACGGCGAATACATGCCGGACATATGCCATGAACGCGTAGTGAAATTCGTCCGGCAGCATCGCGACGAGCCGTTCTTTGTGTATTACTCACTGTCGCATGTGCATGGCGAGCTGATGCCCACGCCGGACAGCGCCCCCGGCAGCATCGACCTCATGGCCGACAACATCGCCTACATGGACAAGCTCGTGGGTCGTCTCATTGCCGAGCTCGACACGCTGAAGTTGCGTGAGAAGACGCTCGTCATCTTTATGGGCGATAACGGCACCGGCAAAGGCCAAGCGGATCGTGCCACCATCGGCGGCAAGATGCTCTCCGGCATGAAAGGCACGATGTTGGAGTGCGGCGGTCTCGTGCCGATGATCGCCTGCTGGCCCGGCAAGACGCCCGCGGGCCGTGTGTGCGAAGATTTGGTCGACTCGACTGACTTCGTCGCCACGTTCGCCGCGCTCACCGGCTCCAACTTGCCCTCCGGCATGGTTTTCGACGGTCGAAGCATCGCGCCGCACCTTCTCGGGCGGCCTGCCCGGCCACGGGAATGGATCTTCAACCAACTCGCCCGCATGTGGTACGTCCGCGACGCGCAGTGGAAGCTCAACGAGAAGGGGGAGCTCTATGACATGAGCGGCGCGCCTTTTTCCGAAAAGCTCGTCACCGGCCCGCAAAAGGCCCGCGTTCGCCTGAAGGCCGTTTTGGCGAAACTGAATCCCGCCGGCGGCATTCTCGATCAAGGCGACGACAGCGGCCGCCACGCGAACAAAAAACCTCCTTCTAAAGAGAAATGAAACCCACTCTCATCGTTGACTACACGTTCATCCAATCAGTTGGGCCGGCTGTCTTGCTGGGCGCGGCTCTCGCCGCCCTTCTCCTCGCACCGTCGGCCGCGCTGCACGCCGCCGAACCCGCCGCGATCATCCGCGAGACCTTCGACGCCGGTTTCGACGCGAAGCGCTTCTCCACGCCCATTCCGAACAAGAACACCGAGGTGCGCGGTGGCGTGCTCTGGACGCGTGGTTCCAGCGGCGGCAAGTATCCCCCGATGGTCTATTTGCCCGTGCGGGGCGGCGATCTGACGATCTCCTTCCGCTACCGTCATCTCGGCGACGGCGGCTGGCTTTGGTTCTTCGTGGACGGCGATGATGGTTTTGGCAGCGTGGATCACATGCTGCGCGTGAAGCTGCTCCGCGACTCGATAGCGCTCGAAGTCGACGCCCACACGAAAGATCCCAAACACCCGCTGCGTCAGAACACCCGTGAGGCCGATCCTGTCAGCGGCGCATTCCGCACCAACG
>JAEUIN010000202.1 GCA_016793115.1 Planctomycetaceae bacterium | reverse complement strand
AGAACGCGGCCTGCTGGAAAGCACCGCCGTCATCATGACGGGCGAATTCGGTCGGACGCCGAAGCTCAATCAACGCGGCGGACGCGATCACTGGCCGCGGGCGATGTTCGTCGTCATGGCCGGCGGCGGCATGAAGACCGGCCAGGTCATCGGCGCCTCCGACGACAAAGGCCAAGGCCCGGCCAACGAAGCGATCGCCCCGGACGACGTGGCGACGACGCTGCTCACGACCTTGGGCATCGACACCCACAAGGAATACCACACCAACACCGGCCGCCCGATCATGATCTCGCGCGACGGCAAACCGATCTCGAAGCTGCTGGGCTAAGAGAGCGGGGAGCTAAGAGAATGGAGATACGAAGTCGGCGAGCGACCGTCGACGTCGAGCCGGGAGCGTGAGCGACCGGAGTCCAACGACTTCGAATTTTACGCAGCAACAACGGGCCGGCCGAGCACTCGCGAGAGTTCTCGGCCGGTTTTCTTTTGCGGCGGAGTTCGCGGCGGCCAAGTCGTCGGCAAGACCGACGCCACGGCAACGGAAGTCGTCGACCACCCGGTGAAGATCACGGATTTTCTCGCGACGGTCTGCAAACTCCTCGGCATCGACCACACGAAAGAAAACCGCCCGACCGGCGGCAATCGGCCGGTGCGAATTGTGGATTTGAAGGAACAAGTGATTGAGGAATTGTTGTGAGCTAGAAGCTGGGAGCTGAGGGGCCCGCAATTATTCCGCTACGCCGAAGGCGTTGTATCCCAAAGCCCGGGGTTGCCGAGCCCGCGAGGCTACCCCGGGTGTCGTTCGTGCGAACCGTTTACGCCGAAGGCGTTACGTCGGACTCAATCCCAAACGTAGCGCTCGTCCCATTGCAGGCCATACTTCTCCAACAATCGCCGAAACTCGTCCTGAAACGTCTCGCTCCGATGGTGTTCCGCTTGATTTTCAACGTAATGCACCAGCGGCTCGACGTGGCCGGGGCTCACCGAGAACGCCCCGTATCCGGTCTGCCACTGAAAGTCTTCAAGTGTCGCCATTTTGGTCTTGATCCATTGCGACGACGTCCGCTTTAGTTCTTTGACGAGTTCGGCGATCGCCGTCGATCGCCCCAAGCGGCAAAGTAGATGAACGTGATCCGCAATGCCGCCCACGCGCAGAACAGGGCATGCCAGGTCGTTGCAAGTGCGGCCGAGAAAGCGATGCGCCTCGTCGCGAAGAACGTCGTCGTCCAACCAAGGCCGGCGGCTCTTCGTAGAAAACACGAGATGCAGATAGACCTGTGCGAGCGATTGCGACATGGCGGCTGATCACCCGAGGCGACGGTCGATGAAACCCTTACAGGGTATCATTAGAAATCGCGCTCGGCACCCGGGGTAGCCTCGCTAGGCTCGGCAACCCCGGGCTATGAGACTCAACGCCTTCGGCGTAGACGCCGTGAGCGTGACGTACCGGAGTTTTGCTCTGTTCACGTGTAACTCAATTGCCGGCCTTCGCAATTAGTTCGGTAAGTTTTCCGGCGCAGTAGGCCCAAAACAGACTGATTAAAGGAAACCAAAATAAGAGCCCTTGGAGTTCAACTCCGAACAGCCGGAGCAGCGATTCTGGAAACAGTAGGATATTGAGTGCAACCATTCTCCACGGCTGTTTCAATGGGATCGGCCGCATCATGTTTCCGAGCAAGTCTAAGCTGAGCCAGACGACGGCCAAGAAATGCCCGATGCCGACAATTGCGAATACCGTCCGGCGCAAATGCATTTAAGCGTCACCCGATAGATTCCTCCTCGAACGCTGCCGTGGCCATCCTACTTCATTTCGGTCACTACTTCCCTACGCAATACAAATGCTTGCTCGAGCGAATGAAAATCGCGCCGTCGGCGGAGGCCGGGGTGCTGCTGAAATCTTCGGGGTCTTCCGTCACGCGATTCACGGCCAGTTGTTCGAACTTGTCGCCGGCCTTGAACACGAAAGTCTCGCCGCCGCGGGTCGTGTAGTAGACCTTGCCGTCGACGATGATCGGCGAGCCGTAGTCTTGGCCTCCGCGACCGCCGCGGCCTCCGTAACCGCCGCCGAAGCCTCCTCCACCGGGCCCACCGAAGCCGCCGCCTCCAAAACCTCCCGGGCCGCCGAAGCCGCCGGGCCGTTCCGTCGGCTCGTCGCGTGCGACGTCGCCGGTGTTCGTCGCGGCTGATTCGCTCGTCAGCCTTGCCTGAAAGATCTTCTTGCCGGTCTTGGCGTCGATGCAGTTAGCGATCTTGCTGGCCACGAAATACACGCGCCCTTCATAAACGACCGGCGTACCGATGCGGTTGCTGTCTCGGCCGTTCCAGACGACGTGCGTTTTGGTAACGTCGTCGGTGCCGCCGGCTCGCACGGCGATCGAACCGCCGCCACGCCCTTCGATGCCGATCACCGTATCGCCGTCGACCGCCAAGCTGGAACAATACGAGTCGGTATCCATCGCCTCGCAAAACCAAAGAAACTTGCCCGTCCGCGGATCGAAGCCCCACACGTCGTACGGCACGCCGATGACGAGGTCCGTCCGCTTGTCGTCGACCTTCACGAGCACCGGAGTTCCCCAGGTGCTATCGAAGCCGCCGGCCTTCTTGCGCCACACTTCCTTACCGGTCGCTTTGTCGAGCGCGATCAAGGCTTGGCTCTCGATGGCCGCCGTGACAATCACCAAGTTCTCAAACAAGATCGGGCTCGACGCCGTTCCCCAGCCGCGACGATCGGATTGGTCGCCGACATCGGTTTGCCACAGTTGT
>JAEUIN010000192.1 GCA_016793115.1 Planctomycetaceae bacterium | reverse complement strand
CCGCCGGCTCGACGAAAACACCGGGCCGGAGAATTTCCTGGGCCATGCGTTTCGTTTGCAGGTCGGCAGCGACGATTGGCAAAAGCTCGAAGCCGGCTTCCGCGAATCGTTTCGCACGCGCATTGCGAACGAGCCGCGGCGCACGCAGGATCGCCGCACGGAAACGTTCGAGCAGCCGCGCGTCGAGCGGTGGTGGAAGGATTTCGAGAACGAGCCGGACACCGATTGGAGCCTGCCGCAAAACGACGAGTGGGCCGATGCGATCGTGGCCGGGGCCAAGGAGTATGCGGGCGATGCAGGATCGACCGACTTCGTTATCCCGTCGGTTGTCGACGGCGTCGAACTTCGCGAGCTGAAGCGGTTGCCATGCGCCGATCCTTCGCGCCCCGGCGCCGCCGTCGCACACTACGCCCAAGCCGGTTCGGCGGAAGTCGCGGCGGCACTGGCGTGCGCGAAGGCCGACGCCGACGGCTGGCGCGTTCGCACGGTCGACGAGCGCAACGAAATCCTCGGCCGCGTTGCGCTCGAGTTGCGCAAACGCCGCAGCATCCTCATGCGAGCCGCTCTCGTCAATGGCGGCAAGTTGCTCACCGAGAGCGATCCCGAAGTTTCCGAGGCGATCGACTTCGTGGAGTTCTATCGGGCGACGGCCCGCCGCTGGTTCGGGCTCGAAGCCGTGGCTGCACGGCCTTGCGGGACCGTCGTGGTCGTGCCGCCGTGGAACTTTCCGATCGCGATTCCTTGCGGGGGCATTGCGGCGGCGCTCGCCGCGGGCAACACCGTCATACTCAAGCCGGCGTCCGATACGGTGCTCGTCGCCTGGGAACTGTGCCAAGCCTTCTGGGCCGGCGGCGTTTCGCGAAAGATGCTGCAGTTCGTACCGTGCCCCGGTCCGGGTCCCGGCAGCGAATTGGTGAGCCACGACGACGCGACGGCCGTGATTCTCACCGGCGGCACGGAAACCGCGCTCCGCATGCTCGCGCTCAAGCCGACCATACGACTCAGCGCCGAAACCGGCGGCAAGAACGCCACGATCGTCACCTCCTTGAGCGACCGCGAACTCGCGATCAAGCATGTCCTGCATTCGGCCTTCAGCCATACCGGGCAGAAATGCTCAGCGACTTCTCTACTGCTGCTCGACGCCGAAGTGTACGACGATCCGGAGTTCAAACGGATGCTCGTCGACGCGGTGCGGAGCTTGCGCGTCGGTAGCGCCTATGAACTTTCAAGCCGTGTCGGGCCGCTGATCCGCGAGCCGAGCGGGGTCTTGGAAACGGCCTTGAAGACGTTGGAGCCCGGCGAAAGTTGGGCCGTGATGCCGCGGCAAGTCGGCGACAACCCGCGTCTTTGGTCTCCCGGAGTGAAGTACGGCGTGCAACCGGGCGGCGTCACGCATCGCACGGAGTTTTTCGGCCCGGTGCTCGGCGTGATGCGCTATGAGCGGCTGGCCGACGCGATCCAAATGGTCAACGCCACGGGCTACGGCCTGACCGGCGCGATTCACAGCCTGGACGAGCGCGAGATCAATGAGTGGAAAGCCGGCGTGCAAGTCGGCAACCTCTACATCAATCGCGGCACGACCGGCGCGATCGTGCTCCGCCAGCCGTTCGGCGGGATGGGGCTGTCGAGCGTCGGGCCCGGCATGAAAGCCGGCGGGCCGAACTACGTCGCCTGCTTCATGGATTTCGCCGACGTCGAAACCGAGCGTCCGGCCGATCGTCGCGCCATCGAGAACGCCGACCTCGCGGCGCTGGCGCGAAGTTTTGATCCGGCTCAAGCCGACGATGCTCGCCTCCTCCGCGCGTTGGCGAGTTACGATCGGGCTTGGCGCGTCGAATTCTCGCGCGAGCACGACCACATGCGATTGCTCGGACAGGACAACATTCGGCGCTATCTGTCGTGGCGCGAGGTGCTCGTGCGGATCGAGCCGAACGATTCGCCGTACGAAGTCTTTACTCGCATCGCCGCGGCCCGCGTGACCGGAGCGCGCGTGCTGGCCTCTTACGCGCCGGGCACTGATGAGCGACTGCTCGACCGTTTAGACGCCGCGACCGAGCCGTGGGCCGCAGGCATCGAAATCATGGAAGAGACCGACGAAGAACTCATCGCACACATCGACGCCGTGACACTCTCGCGCGTGCGCTACGCGGCCCGCGATCGGGTCGGCCCGGAAGTTCGCACGGCCGCGGCCCGGCGAGGTTGCTGGATCGCCGATGTCCCGGTCGTCGGCGAAGGACGCGTCGAACTTCTCTGGTACCTGCGTGAACAGAGCATCTCGTACGACTATCATCGGTACGGTAACCTGGGAACCCGAGCCGACGAACCGCGCCGCGCGGTGGAGTGAGTTGTGCGCGGTCGCGCCGTCGGCAGGGTCCCAAGGACCAAAGGTGCCTGGGCTTTACGGGCGATAGTCCTCTGATTTCTTTTCGCTTGAGAGATGCTTCGATGAGTTTGTTGCGTAGTCTGTTCGCGTTCGCCGCTTTGTTCGTCGCTTGTGGAGCGTCCGCCGCTCAAGACGCGGCGACATTGCCGACCAAAGAAAAGTTTCACCTCTACCTGTTGGTCGGCCAGTCGAACATGGCCGGCCGGGGCAAAGTGGAGCCGAGCGATCAGACGCCGAACCCTCGCGTGCTGATGCTCAATAAGGATGGCGCCTGGGTGCCGGCCGTCGATCCCATGCATTGGGACAAAGCTTCCGCAGGCGTCGGCCTGGGGCGAACGTTCGGGCTGTTGGCGGCCGAGGCCGATCCGGCGATCACCGTCGGCCTGATCCCGTGCGCTCACGGCGGTTCGCCGATCGATAGTTGGCAGCCCGGCGTGTTCTATGCGCCGACCAAGGGCCATCCCTGGGACGATGCGATGCGTCGCGCGAAGGCGGCGATGGAACAGGGAACGCTCAAGGCGATTCTTTGGCATCAAGGAGAATCGGACGCGAGCGAAAAGCTCGCCGCGACGTATCAAGTCAAACTCGACGATCTCGTGGCCCGCTTCCGCAAGGAGTTGGGGGCCGACGGGGTACCGTTCATTCTTGGCCAAATCGGCAAGTTCGCCGATGTTCCATGGTCCGAATATCAAACGATGATCGATGCCGCTCATCGCGGCCTGCCCGAGCGCGTGACGAACACGGCTTACGTCTCGGCCGAAGGTTTGCAACACAAGGGAGACAAGGTCCATTTCGATGCCGCGAGCTATCGAGAGTTGGGGCGGCGCTATTTTGCCGCGTATCAGAAGCTTGCGGCCGGCGCGAAATCGCAAGCGTCGGGTGCGCGGTCGGAAGAACAGCCTAAGGCAACTGCGAAGCCCAAGCTAAGAATCACGCCGGGCCAGGTGATCGTGCCGACTGATGCATGAGAACGACGCCGGCCAATGGGTGTGGCTCACCTACATTCAGGACGAAATGAACTTCTTGAACGGACACAAGGAGTACTACCACGTCGATGCGATCGACGCCGAAAAGCGAACATTCACGATCACGCAGGCCAATCTCGACGAGTCGTTCGTGCGCACGAAGGGGCTGCTGCTGGAGACCGACGCTGAAACACGTTTTTGGAAGAACGGCGAGCCGGCGAAGTTTGAAGACGTACAGATCGGCATGCCGCTACGGACGAAGACGCACGGCGCAGGCCAAGGCGCGCGACGAATCTGCTGGGAGGTGTTTCTCGACGAGCCCAGCCTGCTGAAGTGGCAATCCGAGCAGAAGGCGGTCCATTCGCGGAAACTGGCCGCGCTGGGCGGGCCGGGCTATGTCGATCGCTTGGTCGACGGAGAAATCGATCTCACGCTCTTTCAGGAAACCGGGGAAATTGCCCGGGGGTTGAAACCGAAGCAGACGGTGCAAATTGTCCCGGCCGGCGACGATCGTCGCGCAAGCGGATCGGCGGTCTCCGCAACGGTCACGGCGGCCCGGATGCAGGGAAACTTGGGCAAGGTGACGCTGCGAATCGAAGGGGACGCGTCACCGTCAGGCTTCCGCACCGGCGGCTTGGCCCGCATTTGGGCGGCGAAATAACCAATTCAATTCGGGTGGCTGGGGCTGGAGCCGAAGGCGAAGCCCCAGGAAAGGTTGATGACGGAACTGGGGCACCGCTGCGCTTTGCCCCAGCCACCCACTCGCCGCCGACCGCGGCCGACGTAGAATAGGGCTATGTCGACCACGATTGAAAGCTCCGTCGGATGCGCTCTTTGCGGGCGTGAGAAGCCGCTCACGTTCCATCATCTGATCCCGCGCAAACTGCACGGCAAGCCGCGTTTCAAGAAGCGGCACAGTAAAGAAGAGTTGCGTAGCCGCGGCATCGACATCTGCCGCCTCTGCCACGACGGCCTGCACGCCCTACTCACCGAGCGCGAACTCGGCGAAACCTACCACACGCTCGAACTTCTGCGCGAACACGCGGGCGTAGCGAAGCACGTGGCCTGGGTGCGAAAGCAGAAGTAGCGAACGCGGCGGGCCGTATTTTCTGAAGCGACGGCCGACGACTTCTGTGACTTCGGGAACGGCTGCGCGACCGAGCCGGTGATTGCGCCTCGGCTGTTCTTCCGGATGGTCGCGGCGCGAGCGCGGCTGTTCAGTTATTCATCGCCTGGAAATGCGCACTGCGGGTAAATCGCCGTTAACTCTTGCCTGAATTACCGTTGCGGCGGTCGGCACGCGAATCGCAGTCCTCACGGTCGCCCATAAATGCGTGGCGCCGACCACAGTCTGGGGTCGGCTTGTGTGCGACCGCCTTCTGGCGGCTCGAGGAGAGCCCAGCCGTGACGCACGAAGCACTCGTTCGTTTCCTGTTTTCGATCTCGCTATTCTTCGCGACGACGTACCTCGTGGCCTACGTCTGCGGATACTTC
>JAEUIN010000125.1 GCA_016793115.1 Planctomycetaceae bacterium | reverse complement strand
GCCGATCAGCGATGCCCGCATGGGCCTGCTGTCGACGGCCTTTCTTGTCTCTTACATGTTCGCCTCGCCGCTGTTCGGTTGGTTCGCCGATCGCACCTCGCGCTGGCGCATCGTCGCCGCCGGCGTGTTCGTCTGGAGCTTAGCCTCGGGCGCTTCCGGCCTGGCGCAAGTCTACACGGCTCTCTTGATCACGCGCGTGTTCGTCGGCATCGGCGAAGCGGCCTACGGCCCGACGGCCCCGACCATCATCTCCGATCTCTATCCCGTCGAACGCCGCGGCAGCGTGTTGGCGTGGTTCTACATGGCGATCCCCGTCGGCAGCGCGCTCGGCTACGTCTGGGGCGGTCACCTGGCCGATCTCGAGGGCTGGGGCTGGCGGTGGGCCTTCTATCTTTCGGCGCCTCCGGGAATTCTCCTGGCCGTGTGGGCTCTCTTCATGCGTGAACCTCCGCGAGTGCGCGAAGCGCGACAAGCGACCTTCGCCGATCTCGCGATTCTGCTCCGCACTCCGTCGTACGTTTACAACACGCTCGGCATGACCGCCATGACGTTCGCGCTCGGCGGTCTGGCTTTTTGGATGCCGCGCTACATTTCCGTTTACCGCGGCGCCGGAACTTTGGCCGAAGTCGGAACCAAGTTCGGCGGCATCACCGTCGTCTCAGGGCTGGTTGCGACGCTCGCAGGCGGGCTACTCGGCGACAAGCTCCGGGCTCGCTTTCCCGGTTCGTATTTCCTTGTCTCGGGCATCGGCATGCTCGTCGGGCTGCCGACGTTTCTGGCGTTTCTCGTCGTGCCGTTTCCGTACGCGTGGGGGCTCTTGTTCGTCGCCGAGTTCTGCTTGTTCTTCAACACCGGGCCGGCCAACACGATTTTGGCCAACGTCACGCACCCTTCGATTCGCGCGTCGGCTTTCGCCGTCAACATCCTCGTCATTCATCTCTTCGGCGACGCGATCTCACCGTCGCTGATCGGCCTGCTCAACGACTCGACGAAATCGGCCGAACTCCCCGTCGGTCACATGAACTACAGTTTCGGCGCCGTCGTCAGCGTCGCTATCCTGCTCAGCGGCATCTTCTGGTTGCTCGGCACGAAGCACCTCCGGCGCGATACCGAACTCGCCCCGACGCGCATCACCGCCTAACGTTCGACGGCCTCACGCCGCTTGCAAAAGCTGCGTCACGTCGATCTCTTTCCAGGCCGCGTCGCCGGTGCCGTTGAATATCCGCACCGTTACGCGCCGGCCGTCTACCCGCACCATCGCGTGTCCGGCCGTTTCGGCATATTCGAAATGAGCAATGTGCGGCTTCTCCGTGGCGAACTGCTTCCGCCGCAGTTCCACGCTTTCCGGCTGGAACTTCGGTTCCAGCTTCGTCAATTCCGGCACGTAAGCATCGAGCCCCGCGAGCACTTGCTTCGGCTGCTGCTCGCGGGCCGACATGATGCTGCTGAGGCAAAGCTGTGCAAAGGGGCCTCGCTCCGTGCGCCGCACGACGAAGCCGAAGCGATGCACGTGCCCGCAAAGGACGATCGCCCGATGTTCGCCGAGCAGCGCGAGCAACTCGGCCCGTCTGGCCGCATCTTCCTCGCGCATGTAGAGCGACCAGTTTCCGCGCGCCTGAAACGGCACGACCGGCGGATGCACGACGACGAACGTCTGTCGATCGGCCCGACCGTTGCGACCGAGCGTCTCCTTCAACCAGTCGAAAGACGACTTGTCGTAAGCATCGTAAAACGCGAACAGCGCACCGCCGATCTGATGCGCATACCGGGCTGACGTCAATTTCTGCCCAACTTGCCCGCCCAGAAACGGATGCAACAGCTTCGCGTAAGCGTCATCGGCGCCCGGCCCGGTCTTGTCGTGGTTTCCCTTGGTCATGAGGAACGGAACCTTCCACTCGATCCGCTCAATGGCCTCGCACGCTTCGCGAACATGCGTCTCCGCCAGCGCGGGCGTACCGCATAACCCTTCCACGAAATCGCCGACATGTACGACCGCCCGCGCTCGCGCGCCGGCCGAAGTCAGTTGCCGCTTGACCGTCGCAAACAACTCCGGCAACAGCGAAGCGGCATGCTCCGAATAATGCTCGACCTGCCGCACGGAGTCAGGATGCTCGCGCCGCAACCAATCGAAATCGTGATGCGCCAGCTTGTCGAAATGCGTATCGCCGAAGAGCGCAAACTCAAACGCGTCGTCGCCCGCCGCCGCCTGCCCGAAAGCCGACCCGGCCGCCGCCGCACCCAACGCGGCCGACCCGGCAATCAGAAATTCACGACGATTAAGCATGGAAAGTTACCTTCGGCCGCGCCCCGAAATTCGTTTCTTGGTCTTGCGAGGCTCTATCCTAAATAGGTTGATGACTTTTCCGATTAATCTCCTTACTTCCGTCGGCTTCAACGCTTTGAGTTCATCCGCCGAATGTCCACTTTTGCCGGAGTTCTTCTTGGCAAATCTTGCTTTAGGATGAACATGTTGATTCCTCAGTTCGAACCATCGCTTGATTTCTAGCAATACGGCATGGGTAGGCAGTAAACGCTTTCGATATTTCAGTGCGTACAAGACAGCGATCTTCTCATGGCATCGGAGTCGCTCGACATTCTTGTAAAACTCGTCACCAACTAACGATAGGCCCTCGTCATTCACGAAATTCTCGATCGTACAGCACGCCCAGATTAGGAGATTGCGTCGCCAAAAGTAGAATTCTTGAATGGCGTCGATGTTGTCCTTGTCACTGAGGAAGAGCCGAGTCCGTTCCCACTGCTCCTCCAGGCAGTCCACCCCTTTTGCGTAAATGCCGAATGTGGTGACTAGTGGTGCCGGCCAACGTGCAGGAATCGCACTCCCGCGAATGTGCGACATTTTTGTCACCAAAGATTTGAAGTTGCACTGTTTCGGTTTCCAGAGTGCTTAGCCAAAGCGCACCTCCAGCGGCGTTACGTACGATTCCTCATGCAGCCGTCCGGCAACTTCTTCCGGCGATGCCGTCTCGAGAAACAGTTCCACCGCCTCGCGCAAGTTGCTTCGCGCTTCTTCGATCGTATCTCCTTGGCTGGCGACATCGAGTTCCGGACAGAGCGACACGTATCCGTCTCCCTCGCGCTGCACGATGGCGGTGAAAGTTCGCGTC
>JAEUIN010000389.1 GCA_016793115.1 Planctomycetaceae bacterium | reverse complement strand
TTTCGTCTTCGAGGAATCGACGTAAGTCGCGCAATTGAATTGGGACTTACGTCGACGCGCGCTGCGTACATTTAGGACGGGGTGCGCACTTCGAGCGCGAAAAAGTACGCACTCCGACACTAGGAACTAAGGGTGCGCACTAATTTCGAAAATAGTACGCACTCGTCATTGCAACTGAATTGCGCTTTCGACGTAAGTCGCGCAAGCGTTTCGGTACTTACGTCGATTTTCGAGCGACGTTTTCGCTCCGCTGTATTCCAAGAGCCGGGCCGGTACAATTCCCGCATGAGTGCCAAGCGTGTCGCGGAAGAGCCGTCGTTGTTTGCCGAAGCGGAAGCCGCCGCGCGGCAGATGGTTCAGCCGTTGGCGGCCCGCATGCGGCCTCGGAATCTGGCGGAATTCGTCGGGCAGAAGCACTTCTTGGCCGAAGGTAAGCTGCTCCGCCGGTTGATCGCCGCCGATCGCTTGGGGTCGGTGATTTTTTACGGCCCGCCGGGCACCGGCAAAACGACGCTCGCCCAACTCTTGGCCGGCGAAACCAAGTGCCGCTTCCAACAGGTCAACGCCGTCGCCGCAGGCGTGAAAGAACTTCGCGAGCTGCTCGATGGGGCCCGCGATCGGTTGTCGGCCGGCGGCCAACGGACGCTGCTCTTCGTCGACGAAATCCATCGCTTCAACAAGGCCCAGCAAGACGTGCTGCTCCCCGACGTCGAGGACGGCAGCATCGTGCTGGTCGGCGCGACGACGCAGAACCCGTTCTTCGCGCTGAATAGCGCTCTGGTGAGCCGGAGCCGGATTTTTGAGTTCAAGCCTTTGTCGCGCGACGACATCAAGGCTTTGCTCCGGCGCGCGGCGGCCGATGAATCGCGAGGGCTTGGCCGCTACGACGTGCGGCTGCATGACGACGCCGTCGATTTTCTCGCCGAGGTTTGCGACGGCGACGGACGTCGGGCTTTGTCGGCGCTTGAGGTCGGCGTGCTCAGTTGCACCGAGCGCCCGTGCGAGTTCACGAAGTCGCTCGCGGAAGAATCGATTCAGAAGAAGGCGATCGAGTACGACCGCGCGGGCGACGGGCACTACGACGCCGCCAGCGCGCTGATCAAAAGCATCCGCGGCAGCGATCCCGACGCCGCCATTTATTGGTTGGCCCGAATGCTGGAAGCGGGCGAAGAGGTACGGTTCCTCGCGCGGCGGATCGTCATCGCCGCCAGCGAAGACATCGGCAACGCCGATCCGCAGGCCCTGCCGATCGCCGTCGCTGCGATGCAAGCCTGCGAGTTCGTTGGGTTGCCGGAGTGCCAACTGCCGCTCGCGCAGGCCGTGACGTATCTGGCGTGCGCGCCGAAGTCGAACGCCGCGACCATGGCGATCGGCGCGGCGCGGGCCGATGTCGTCGAAGGCCGGCTCCTGCCCGTGCCGGTTCACTTGCGCGATCGGCACTACGGCGGAGCTCAGCGGCTCGGCCACGGCGAGGGCTATGAATATGCCCACGACGCCGAGGGGGGCGTCGCCGCGCAGGATTATCTGGGC
>JAEUIN010000067.1 GCA_016793115.1 Planctomycetaceae bacterium | reverse complement strand
CAATTGGACGCGAGTCAAAGGACTCGAGAGCAGCGGTTGGGATACCCACGGCAATCATCACAAGCAGGCCCGCGGCATGCTGATGCCGATGATGGATCAAACCTATTCCGCGCTGCTGGAGGACTTGGAACAACGCGGCTTACTCGACGAGACACTGGTTGTGTGGGCCGGCGAATTCGGACGCTCGCCGCGTATCAATCGCAATGCAGGACGCGATCATTGGGGCCGTTGCTTTTCGCTGGCCCTAGCCGGAGCCGGCATTCGCGGCGGCACGGTCTTCGGTGCTTCGAACGCTCTCGGTGCCGAGCCGGCGCGCGACGCCGTCACCCCGGCCGACCTTTGGGCTACGGTCTATCATTGCCTAGGTTATTCGCCCGACACGCCCCTGCACGATCGACAAGGTCGTCCGCTCCCCATTAGCCGAGGGGAAATCATCCGGGACGTATTGGCATAACCTTCCTTGCGCGAAATGCTTCTAAGTCGAGGAGAGCAGTCTCCTCACTTGTCGAGGCGTTTTCTCAGAAAGGTGCGGGCGTTGTTCGGTTCGGCCGGAGTGCGCTGTTGGAAGTTTGTCTGCGGCATCGACGAGTGTCAGATCGTACGCAAGCGTGAAGCCAATTCGATCTTCCCATGAAACGGCGTTAGCCGGAGACATTGACGACATCGAGGTATTACGAACCGTACTACTCGACTTGGTCTTGGTCGATTAGGCGGCTCCTCGGCTCCTTCAAGACGGATTGAAAGGTCGCACATCGAACCGAAAGCGCGACTCGCCCGGCTTCAAGACAATTACGCGTTTCATCCGCCATCGCGACCGTTGAAACGCGAGCCGACGGAACACGGCTACCTTCTATGGTCCACAAAAGCATTCAGTCATACCGTGTGGGGAGATAAGTTCCATGCCGTTGCGAGACCTAACTGTAGTCGTGATTTGCTGGTCTTATCTCGCAGTTCCTGAATCGGCCGTCGCTCAACTGCCGGCCGCGACGCCGCCGGCATCTCCCGCGTCGCAGAAATTCGATGTCCGTGAACACTATACGAAGTACGAATATCAAGTTCCAATGCGCGACGGCGTTCGGCTGTTTACCGCCGTGTATCTTCCCAAGAACGTCGATGAGAAGTATCCGTTTCTGCTGCGACGTTCACCGTATAGCTGCAAACCATACGGCGTCGATCAGTACCCCGACAAACTCGGCCCTTCGGAGTTGTTGGCGAAGAGCGGCTATATCTTCGTATTTCAAGACGTGCGCGGACGCTGGATGTCGGAAGGCGAACTGGAAAACATGCGCCCGCATCTGGTCGAGAAGCGGGGCCCGCGCGACGTTGATGAGTCGAGCGACACCTACGACACGATCGAATGGCTGCTTAAAAATGTGTCGGGCCACAACGGCCGCGTCGGGCAATGGGGCGTCTCATATCCGGGCTTCTACACATCTTGCGGTATGATCGACGCTCATCCGGCCTTGAAAGCCTCGTCGCCACAAGCGCCGATTTGCGATTGGTTTATCGGCGATGACTGGCATCATCATGGTGCATTACAACTGACGCATGTCTTTAATTTCATGGCGAACTTCGGTCGGCCGCGCCCCGAGCCGACCAAGAAAATTGACTTCAAGTTCGATCACGAGATGCGTGACGGCTACCGCTTTTTCTTGGAAATGGGCCCTCTGAAGAACGCCGACGCCAAGCACTTCAAAGGCGAAGTCGCCTATTGGAACGAGGTGATGCGCCACGGCGCATATGACGATTTTTGGAAGGCTCGCAACTTGCGGCCTCATCTGAAGAATATCAAGCCTGCGGTGTTGACCGTCGGCGGATGGTTCGATGCGGAGAATCTCTTCGGGGCATTGGAAACGTATCGCAGCATAGAGCGACAAAGCCCCGGGAGTTCGAACACGATTGTCATGGGGCCCTGGATTCACGGCGGATGGTCCGGCGGCGACGGCGCCGTGCTCGGCGACATTTCCTTTGCCGCCAAGACCGGCGAATTCTATCGCGAGAAGATCGAGTTTCCCTTCTTCGAGCATTACTTGAAAGACAAGGGAGACGGCCGGCGTCCCGAGGCGTGGATGTTTCAGACCGGAACGAACCAGTGGCGCCGGTATGACGCTTGGCCGCCGAAAAGCGCGCAACCGCGCACTTTGTATCTACGCCTAGGTGAAAAGCTTTCTTGGGAGCCGCCGCCGGTCGCGGAGCAGGACCGCGGTTATGACGAGTATCCAAGCGATCCTCGTCGCCCGGTGCCGTTCATGGAGCGGATCGAAACGATTATGTCGCCGGAGTACATGACGAGCGATCAGAGATTTGCCTCGCGTCGTCCCGACGTCCTCGTTTACCAGTCCGATGTGCTTGAAACGGATCTTGCGGCGGCGGGGCCGATCGAAGTGGAGCTACACGTCGCCACGAGCGGTACCGATGCCGATTGGGTCGTAAAAGTCATCGACGTTCTGCCCGACGATCTTCCCGACCCGAATCCGAATCCGCGCAACATCCGGCTAGGCGGATACCAGCAACTCGTGCGCGGCGATATCTTTCGCGGCAAATTCCGAGAAAGCTTCGAGAGCCCGAAGCCCTTCGAATCGAACGAGCCGACGGTCGTGAGGTTTACGCTTCAGGATATTTGCCACGTTTTTCGTCCCGGGCATCGCTTGATGGTTCAGATACAGAGTAGTTGGTTCCCGCTGTTCGACCGCAACCCTCAGAAGTTTGTGGATATCTACACGGCGGATGAGCGCGACTTTCAATTGACTACTCAACGCGTTTATCGTTCCCCGCAACGAGCCACGAACATTCGTTTTCGAGTCCTTCCTTGACCGTGATCGTGCGCTGTCCGAGTACTCCACAAGTGCCCGGCCCTATTCGACGTCAACGGGCGACTATTCATGATGAACCTCCTGCTTGACTTGTTCGTCCTTGTTTCCGCGCTGCCTGCGGCAGAGCGTCCCACGGATACCTTATCCGCGACAAACCAGCGGCGAAGGCGGCGCAACCCGTATGGGAGGAATCGCTCACGGTTATCGGCAACCGTGATTCCAATGTCGGCGGCGGCGACAACAGGCAATCCAAGCGGCCGTCGATCATCTATCGCAACGCGGGGGCCTCGTCGTGGCATCCGAGGAATGGCCGTTGAGCAGCGACGCCTGTGATTCTTTCGGAGAAAGCAGAAATGGCAAACGTATCCGATTTTGGCGCGAGCGGCGACGGCGTTGCCGATGACACGGACGCCTTTCAGCATGCCTTAGACGACGGCGACGGCGTGTTGCGGCTAAACAAGGGAACATACCGCATCACGAAGCCCTTGATTCTCGACCTGAGGAAGCGAGGATACGGAGCGGTGCGCGGCGAAGCGGGAACGTCGCGAATCGTTATGGCTGGGCCGGGACCGGCTTTCCGCGTCGTAGGCGATCACCAGGGAACCGCTTCGCCGGCGAGCGTACAATCGCACACTTGGAACCAAGAGCGATTTCCCACAATCAGCGGTATCGAGGTCGTCGGCGAGCATCCGCAGTCCGTCGGGATCGAACTCTGCAAGACGTTGAAGTGCGTGATTTCGCAAGTCTTGGTTCGGCGTTGCCGCATCGCCGTGCATCTTGTCGAGCGCAATCGCGACTTCGTTTTGGCCGACTCCCATCTATATGACAACCATGAAATCGGCCTGTTGCTCGATCAATGCAACCTCCACCAAATCATCGTGCACGGCTGTCATATCAGTTGGAACAAGCTCGCGGGGATCAAGTCCGTCGGCGGTGATGTTCATAACCTGCAGATCGTCGGCAACGACATCGAATACAACAATGCGACGGCGGGAGCAATCAACGCGTCGGACGCCGATCTGACGCAACATCCGGGTGGTTCGGAAATCTGGTTTGACGCCCGCGACGGAGTGATCAGCGAAGTCACGATCAGCGGAAATACGATTCAAGCGACCAAGCAGATCGGAGGGGCGAATATTCGCATCGTAGGCGCCGCGGTCAGTCGGCCGCAACCGGCCGATTCGCCGGCGACGCTTATGCCCGACACGGCGCATCTCATCAACATCACCGGCAACGTTCTGGGCAGCCAATGGCGTGCGGTCGAGCTTCAGAACGCCTCGCGGGTCACTATCACCGGCAATTCGATCTACGACTCTGCCGACCTTTCGGTGTTTGCCGCGAACTGCGCCGGAATCGTCGTCGGCGCAAATGCCTTATCGTGGCGCGGCCTCGACTCCGAGCCGCCGAAAGACGGCCTTCATTTCGAAGATTGCGAGAACATATTGCTCACCGGCTTGGCGACACAACGCCTATGCGCGGGTTCGGCGGAGCGAGGCGCGGGGATCACGTTCGTTCGTTGCCGAGATTCGGGAATTTCAGACTGCCAATTTCTTGACCCGCTGTACCGCGGCATCGAGTTGGAAGATTGTGTTCGCTGCCGCGTCGCCAACAACACGATCGTTGATCGCCGTGCCGAGCCGCGGATGCGGCAAGCCGTGCGAATCGTCGGCAGCAGCCGCGATAATCTCGTCGTAGGTAATATTTGCCGCGGGGCGACGGGCGAACTTCTTGAGACACCGGCCGGCTCGGCCGAAGTGCGCGACAACCTGTTATCGCGCTAGTGACGGCGATTAAGCAATGATGTCGCGGGCGACCGTGCCGAACACGTCGGTCAAACGATAGTCGCGGCCGCCGCGGCGGTAATTTATCGCCCTTGGTCGTCGTATTTGTCGCGCTCGATTCCGCGGCGGTATTATCGGGCGACGGGATTGACGACGATGTCGGTTTTCGTGCTATTCAAAATCGCAAACAATTCACGCTGCTCCACGGCCGGCACCTGGAACTTATCCAGAGTGGTTTGGAAATCGCCGAGGAAAGATTGCCACTCGTTCTCCGAAATGCCCAGGTGTTCGTGGGATTCCTTCATCGTCTTACCGGTGTACTTTTGCGGACCGCCCGTGGCCCAGCCGACCATTTCCGTTACAAGGTACTTGAAGCCGGCCTTGGAGACTCGGTGGTGTGCTTCATCGACTAAGGAATTGGCGTTGAGAATCGGATTGATCATAATCCCGTCGATGAAGTCGTCCACGACGGCGGCGATGGCATAGATGCCGCCCAACCGTTCGTAGAGCGAAGTGTTAGTCGTGGTCATTTCTGCGCCTTGATGATGAAAAGTTTCGCGGACCCGCGCGATGAAGCATGGGGCGGACTAAGCGAGACGGAACTTCCGTACTTGTTCCTCGTTAAGTTCGAGACCGAGGCCTGGTGCGTCGGGAATGGATAGATAACCGTCGACGGCGCGGACGTTGTCGGTCGTGAGAAACTCGCGCAGGTCGGTATTCTCTTGGACGACGAACTCCGCAATCAACGCGTTGGGCACGGCGTTGAGCCAATGCAGCGCCGCGTGAACGTTGATGTAGGTGCTGAAGCCGTGATTGGCTACTTTCAGGCCGCGATCGGCCGCAAGACTT
>JAEUIN010000064.1 GCA_016793115.1 Planctomycetaceae bacterium | reverse complement strand
CGGGGCGATCGGTGAAATGAGCCGGTTCACGCTCGCGAAGGACTTTCGCAACATCGATCCGACGCAAGCCCGGGTCATTCTGCTCGAAGCGGGGCCGCGGATTCTGCCGATGTTCAGCGAACCGCTGGCCAAGCGAGCCGTGCGCGATCTGGAAACGCTCGGCGTGCAGGTGTGGGTCAACAGCGCCGTAACCAACATCGACCGCGACGGCGTCGACGTGAAAAGCGAACGCATTCGCACGGCCACGGTTCTTTGGGCGGCAGGCGTCGAAGCTTCGCGGCTCGGCAAAGCGTCGGGCTTGCCGACCGATCGCGTGGGGCGGGTCGTCGTCGAGCCCGACTTGAGCGTGCAAGGCTTTCCGTACGTGTTCGTCGCGGGCGATCAGTCGGCGTTCACGCATCAGACCGGAAAGCCGCTGCCGGGCACCGCGCCGGTTGCCATGCAGCAGGGGCGTTACTTGGCGAAGCTGATTCGAAGCGAGATGACCGGCGGCGGCCGTGAGCCGTTTCAATTCACCGACAAAGGCCAAATGGCGACGATCGGCCGGAGCCGGGCCATCGTCGAAGTCGGCCGCTGGAAACTGGCGGGCTTCAAAGCCTGGGTGATGTGGCTGGTCGTCCACATCTACTACCTCACCGGCTTCCGCAGCCGACTCTTGGTCGTGCTGCAATGGGCCTGGTCGTACCTCTGGTTTCGCCGCGGGGCACGATTGATCGTGCCGAAGACCTGGCGGTTCTATGAACCAACGTCGAAGGATGCGCCGTAGTCGTCACACCTGATTCGCCCGCCACACCCTTAGCGTATTCTCCCCGAGCACTTTACGGATCACGTCATCCGAGTGCCCGCGTTGCACGAGGCCGACCGTGAAGAGCGGCCAGTTTGTCCACGCGATTGTTTCGGCCGCGCCGAACGTTTCGCGGTATTCGAAGTCGGGCCATAAGTGTTCCCAGCGGGCCCCGCTGGAGCGCGGACTGCTGCCGTCCGGCCGTTTGCCGATCTTCTCGCTTTCCGCTTTGGAATTACGTGAGGTATAGGCGATGTCGGTGCCGATCGCCACGTGCTCCGCGCCGAATTTCTTGATCGCGTAGTCGAGGTGGTCGAGAAAGACGGAAATGTCTCCCTTGCCGCCGAGAAACTTGGGGATGCAGCAAATTCCGAACAGTCCGCCGGTGTCGCAAATCGCGGCCAACGTCTTATCGTCTTTGCAGCGATAGTGGTCTTGCAAAGCGGCGCAGGCCGTGTGGCTGGCGACCATCGGTTTCATGGAAACTTTCGCCGTCTCGTAGCTCGTGCGCCGGCCGCTGTGGGCGACGTCGGCAATCACGCCGGCTCGGTTGAGCTCGGCGATCGCGAGCTTGCCGAAGTCGCTCAGGCCGGCATCGCTCGCCTCGCCGCAGCCGTCGCCCAGCGGATTGCGCCGGTTGTACGTGACGTGCATCATCTGCACGCCGAGTTGTTTGAAGAGCCGAACATGCCGCAGTTCGTCGCGTGTGCTTTCCATCGCCCCGCGCAAGGGGACGCCGTTGGTGGTGAAGGCCAAGCAGACGCGACCGTCCTTCTTCGCCGCCGACACGTCGTCGGGCCGGATCGCTTTCGGGCAGACGTCTTCCAACCGATCGGTGAGAAAGGTGAACCTTGAGAGCCGTTTCAAGAGCCGGAGCGTTTCGTTGCTCTCCTCGCCGGCGTTCTGGAAGATGCACGTGACGCCGGCCGCATGGAAGGCTGCGAGAAACTCGCGGCGTTCGGTGGCGTCGAGCCCGGCCCGCGTCATGCTCATCTCTTCGCGGAGATCGGTGAGTTCGGCGTCGCTCGCGCCTCCGAGCATGAACTCGCGAAAGGCGGCGCCGTCGAGCGCGGCCCGCGGGGAGAAGCCGTAGCTGTCGAACACGATCGACGAGGCGTGCAGCTCGAGGCCGTGTTCGATCTCGCGATCGCTCGGTTGCAGCACGGCCAGCGCCGCCTGTCGGGCCTTTTGAATGACTTCATTATCGGACGAGAGCGGACCGGCCTCGGCGCGACGCTTAGCCAAGTGGGAGAGCGACAAAGCGGCTCCGGCGGCGGAACCGAGGAGCGTGCGACGAGTGAAACGCATGGAAATGTCTCGCGAGAGAGGAAGGCGTCGGCGGGACCGGATAGGATAATTCGCGACAGGCCGCGTGGCGAGCGCTAGAGTAGAGAGTGGTAG
>JAEUIN010000027.1 GCA_016793115.1 Planctomycetaceae bacterium | reverse complement strand
GATGCCCAAGCCCGACGTCGATCTGATCTCGGGCCTCAGCCCGTCGATTTCGATTTCGCAAAAGACCAGCGGCCAGAACCCGCGGAGCACGGTCGGCACGATCACGGAGATTTACGATTATCTCCGCGTGCTCTTCGCACGCACCGGCCAAGGGCATTGTCCGCAGTGCGGCAAGCCGATCACTGCGCAAACGCGCGAACAAATCATCGACCGCATCAGCGTGCTCGAAAGCGGCGTGAAGTTCTCGCTCCTCGCGCCGATCATCCGTGCGCAAAAGGGAGAGCATCGCGACTTGTTCGAAGACCTGCTCAAGCAGGGGTTCGTTCGGGCTCGCGTCGACGGCGAGGTGATTTCGCTGAGTTCGCCGCCGTCGCTCGATCGGCAGATGCGGCACAATATCGAGGTGGTCGTCGATCGGCTCACCGCAGGCCCGGGCCTGCGCGCTCGGTTGGCCGAGGCCGTCGATCTGGCCTTGAAGATCGGCAAGGGAAACATCGTCGTCGCCCTGGAAACGGCCGCCGCGAAAGACGCCAAGCGCCCCGCGGGATACGCGCCGCTGTTGGAAATGGCCGACGGCGAAGAGGCTCAAGACAACGACGATGATGACGACGAAAGTGATGTCGTCGCCGAGGAGGAAGCTCCGAAGCGCAAAGCCAAGGGGGCCGCGCGCACCGGCCGCAATCCTAACGACATTCATCTCTCGGCCCACTATGCCTGTACGCCGTGCGGCCTAAGCTTCGAGCCGCCGACGCCGCAGCTGTTCAGCTTCAACAGCCCGCAAGGTATGTGCCCCGAGTGCGACGGGCTCGGCGAAGTGTTCGGGTTCGACGTCGATTTGATGGTGGCGAACAAGGCCAAGAGCTTCAAGCAAGGGGCGATCGAAACGATCGGGCCGTGGGCCGACATGGGACGCTGGCGCCGTCATATCTTTCAAGGCGTCGCCGATACGCTTGAGCGACTCGAAAAGCTCGAAGAAGGCACGCTGCTCGAGACGGCCTGGGAAGAGCTGTCGCCGGATCTGCAGAACAAGCTGCTCTTCGGCACGGGTGACTTGCACATTACTTACACTTGGCGGCAAGGCCCGTCGGGCCACAAGTACGGCGGCAAGTACGAAGGAATCATTCCTGAGCTGACGTCGAAGTACAAGCAGTCGCAAAGCGGCATGCAGCGGCGGGCTCTCGAAAAGTACATGCGCACGCAAGGCTGCACAGCGTGCCACGGCGCTCGGCTCAACCCGCAGGCTCGGGCCGTGACGCTGACGACAAAGCATGAGACGTTTCAGAAAGCCGTTAATCGTTCACCCCTCACCCCTAACCCCTCTCCCGCAAGGGGAGAGGGGCAGCTGAGTCTGCCGGAAATCTGCGCGCTGAGCGTTTCCGACTGCGTCGATTTCTTCCGCGAACTCGATCTCGACGCCGTGCGCCAAGCGATCGCCGGGGAAGTACTCAAGGAAATCCGCGGCCGGCTTGGGTTTCTCACGAACGTCGGCCTGGAATACCTAACGCTCGACCGCACGGCGCCGACCTTGAGCGGCGGCGAATCGCAGCGAATTCGCCTGGCCGGCCAGATCGGCTGCGGCCTCGTCGGCGTGCTGTACATTCTCGACGAACCGTCGATCGGCCTGCACCCTCGCGACAACGATCGGCTGCTCGGCACGCTCGAACGGCTGCGCGACTTGGGCAACACGGTCGTCGTCGTCGAGCATGACGAAGACACGATGCGGGCCTCGGACTACCTGATCGATTTCGGCCCCGGCCCGGGCGTGCGCGGCGGCGAAGTCGTCGTCGCCGGCGACTATGAAAAGGTCTGCAAAGAGAAGCGGAGCCTAACCGGCCAGTTTCTCTCGGGCGAGCGCAAGATCGAAGTCCCGAAAACGCGTCGTCAGCGCAAAGAGAACGCGCTCAAGATCCTCGGCGCGGCTGCAAATAACCTGAAGAACATCGACGTCGAGTTGCCGCTGGGGATGTTCGTCTGCATCACCGGCGCGTCGGGCTCGGGCAAGAGTTCGCTGGTCAACGACATTCTCGTCGAAGCCCTGAATCGCGATCTGAACGGCGGGCTCGGCAATCCCGGCGAGTTTGAGAAGATCGAAGGGCTCAATTATCTCGACAAGTTGATCTCGATCGATCAATCGCCGATCGGCCGCACGCCGCGCTCGAACCCTTCGACCTACATCAAAGTGTTCGACGATATCCGCAAGCTCTACACGCAGCTGCCGGAAGCGAAGGCCCGGGGTTATCAGGAAGGCCGCTTCAGCTTCAACGTCGAAGGAGGCCGGTGCGAGGCTTGCGAAGGGAACGGCAGCACCCGGCTCGAGATGGATTTCTTGGCCGACGTCTGGGTCAAGTGCCCCGTGTGCGACGGTCACCGCTTCAATCGTGAGACGCTGCAGATTCGCTTCAAGGGTAAGAACATCGCCGAAGTGTTGGAGATGGATATCCAGCAGGCGCTGGAGCATTTCGAAAACATCCCGGCGGTGCGGCACAAGCTGCAGACGTTGCACGACGTCGGCCTCGACTACTTGAAGCTTGGGCAACCGTCGCCGACCTTGAGCGGCGGAGAAGCGCAGCGGGTGAAGCTGGCCCGCGAACTGGTGAAGAAGAGCACCGGCAAGACGCTTTACCTGCTCGACGAACCGACGACCGGCCTGCACTTCGCCGACATTAGCTTGCTGCTGAAGGTGCTGCACGATTTCGTCGAGGCGGGCAATACGGTGCTGGTCGTCGAGCACAATCTCGACGTCATCAAAACGGCCGATTGGGTCATCGACCTCGGGCCCGACGGCGGCGCCGGCGGCGGGCAGATCGTCGCGCAAGGGACGCCGGAGGAAGTCGCCGCGGTGAAAGAGTCGCACACCGGTCAGGCTTTGAAGAAGTTCCTCTACGGCGAAGGTCATAAGCAGG
>JAEUIN010000005.1 GCA_016793115.1 Planctomycetaceae bacterium | reverse complement strand
GAGTGGACGTTCGCCAACGTGCAATTTGCGCCGACGCAGCCGGAGACGGGCGGACGAAGCAAGCAGTTGATCCGTTTGACCGGCCAGGCGCGGCAAGTCGGGACCGACAAGGAACTGGAGATCGTTCACGACAGCACGCCGTAGCCGGCGTGAGCTTGCGGGAAGGGGAGGGACGGCCGCCCATGATCGCAATCAGGAATGAAAACTTCAGGGCCGATTTACCGGAAACGTTTTACAAGCTGAGAGGTTCTAGTATGTCCGAAGTTACCGCAGTCGCCGCCCCGATCGACTTCCTCGACGAAGGCTATACCGCGTCCGTCGATATCCCGGCCGTGGAAGGCCTCCACGGCGCTCTCTCGCTCGAATACAAGCCGTGCGTCTCATCGCAGATCGCCAAGGCTCTCGACGCCTCGCAGAAGAGCGAAGAGGACTGGACGAAGGCCACGATCGGGATCTGCGCATCGCAGATCGCCGCGTGGACCCTCAAAGATCGCCACGGCAACGCGGTTCCCATCTCCCCCGCAAGCCTCGGGCGCGTCTCGCGCCCGCTGTTGCTGAAGATCGCCGCGGCGGTCGTGTTCGGCGAGAAACCGAACGGTGAAAAAGCGAGCATCGAGGGCGACGTAAAAAACTAGGAACCGGGCTCGCTTTCCTTTTGGAGAACGGCCCGTTTCGCAGTTGTGCGGAGTGCGCGGCATGGATGTTCGAGGACGACGGCAGCAAGACGATCGGGCGCGACGGAAAACCCGTCCCTCGTCTCAACGTGCCGACTCCGTGTTCGACCTGCCCGCGCAAATCGCCCGACAACGAAGCCGCGACAACCCTAACTCCGAAGAACATTCGAGCGTTTGAGTTTGCGTTGGAGAATCGAGCGACGGGCGGGGCGCTCGTCCTCGGGCAGGTGGTGGCCGGGAGGAAAATCCCGCCGATCACGCTCGCCGTGCTTTCGACGGTCGATCAGGTGTTGAGGCAGCACGAAACCGACAAGATCGCCGCAGCCTGTTCGCTCGGCACTCTGACGGCAATGAGTTCGATGCTAGGCGGCGGGAAGAAGTGAGGCGCTAAGCGATGGCAAAACAACGAAACGTCGATTACGTGCTGCGGGTCGTTACCGATCCGAACAACGCTAAGACGGCGGCCAGCTTCGCGCAGCACTTCAAAGACTTGGAGGCGAGCGCACGCGGCGCCGAACGGGCGGCCAAGGCGGCGTCTGCGGCGGTACGATCGGGCGGTGGATCGGGCGGACGCGGCGGCCGTGGCGGCGCGGCCGGAGCGGGAAGCGGATTCGCGGCCGGTTATGACCGCGCGGCGATTCAGGACTTCAAGCGGGCCGCCGCCGAAGAGCGCCGCGAGCGAGAATTGAACATCCGGCAGGCGCAGGACATCGCCAACAGGGAGCGGCGGATTCTCGCGGAGCGGGTGCGGGCGAACGTCGAAGCGAGCCGCCGAATTCGCGACGCGGCAAGGGAAGCCAACGCGGCAAGCTGGCGAAACCGCCAAGCCGCAAACGCTCCCGCCACCCCGCAAGCCGTGGATTTTCGCGGCCATGTTCAGCAACTCGGTCGGTATGCGGCGGCGGATGAGGCGGCCGAGCGTCGCGCCGAGCGCGCCCGCATGGCGGGCCTCAAGGACATTCGCGGGGCGTTCAAAGACACCACGCAAGCCGTCGGGCTCTACGCTCGAGCGCTCGTTCTGGCCAACGTCGCCGATGAAGAGTCCGCGCAACGAATGATCTCGCTGATCGCCAGGTTTCAAGCCTACGCCGATATCGTCGTAGGGACCGCCAAAGCGTTCGAGGCGCTTGCCAAGGCCAGGAAGGCCTACGCAGCCATCGAAGCGGCCGGAGGGCTTGCGGGAGGCGGTGGGCGCGGCGTGCTGCTTGGCGGCGGTGCGGCGGCCGGAGCCGGTGGAATTGGTGCGGCTGTCGGCGGTGCGGCTGCGACAGGTGGGCTCATCGCCGCGGGGGCTTCCATCGTCGCCGGCACGCTGTACCTCGCGAAGGTCGGCGCGGAGATGGTTCGCAACGGCCGCACGTTCCAGGCCGCGACCCGCGAAGCGAACGGCATGTTCATCGACGGGTTCAAGGAACTTGTCGGCTTGGGGGATATGGCGAAGGAGTCGGCCGACGCTTGGAAAAAGCGGTGGTCGAACGTCGCGGCGACGATTGAGGCGCGGGGGCGGGAGGCTAATGCCGCTAGAGATCGCCAGGGCGTTGTTCGGGGAATCAATCGAGAAATACTCGGACTTATCGGCGGAATCGGCTTGAGCGGAACCGCCGCAGATATAGGCGGCGCACGTGCGCAATTGATAGCATCTGCCAGAAACTTTGGCGATGACCGAGACGCTCTCGCTCGCTTTGACAACCGAGGAAACGTCGGCCCAGGTGGATTGCAGCAGCGAGGCGCACTACTTTCGTCAGCGGCCGAGTCCGGTCGTCAATACATCGACGACATGAAGGAAGTCTTGCGGCTCACGATCCAAGAGAAGCAAGAGAAGATCGACGGGGAGCGGCAAGCGCTGGCTGGCTTACGGAGTCGGAAGGCGGAAGCGGAAGCGTTGCTCCGTCGCGAGAAAGAGGCCAAGCAATCGGCCGCCGAGCGGTTTGGGGCCATGTCGGCGGCTGAGCGGGCACAAGTCACGGCGGCCGCGCAACGCATTCAAGCGGGCCAGGGAACTCAGAAGGATGAAGAAAAGCTCGCGCAACTCGGCGACTTCAATTCAATCAAGCAGCGCCGCATCGACCGCGCGAACGCCAACGGTTTCGAACAGGCGCTCGGCTTCCTCGTCAATCCCGGCATCTTCAAGGCGCAAGCACAGGTCAACAACCTCGCCGCGAAGATCGACGTGAAGCATGAAATGATCGTGAAGTGGGAAGGAGACATTAAGAAAATCTCGGAAGAGATGACTAAGAAAATCACGGAACTGCTTCGCAACATTGAACCGCAGTTACTAGCCGCTCTGGACAACAAACTTCGCCAAGAGAACGAACAGCGAGCGCTGCGAGAGGCCGGGAACTAGCCAACGATGATCCTCAAATACCACAACTACGAATTTCCGGCCGGGCTGCAAACGTTCTCGTACGAGATCACCCCGACCTTCGGCGATCTCCTGCAGCGCGAGACGGAAACCCACGTCGTACGAATTCGCGGAGAACTCATCCTCCCGGCGTCGATCGGCGAAACGGCCGCCCCCGCCGAACTACAGAAACTCATCGACAAGATCAGGTCAGCCTTCACGACCGACGGCCGCGACTTCTCCGTGACGTTCCCCAACGGAGTCAAGCACATTGATTTACGCTCGGCGGACTTCTCCGGCGGACTGCGAATCACGAAGGGGCCGAACTTCATCGGCGAGGGGCGCGGTGAGTTGGTCCGCCGGCGTTCGTTCGAGTTGGAGATCACCGGCGAAAAGATTATTGAAGTGATCGGCGGCGTCGGCGGCATCACGTCGAACGTGACC
>JAEUIN010000385.1 GCA_016793115.1 Planctomycetaceae bacterium | reverse complement strand
AAACCTCGGGCCGTTTCTCTACCCGGATGAACACCATGGCGACGATCCGCAGCGTCTCGATATCGATAAGACGTGGCAATTAATTCACTTTCTCCTAAACGGCGACGCGTGGACCGGCACAGGGCCTCTTGCCGCAGCCGTTCTGGGTGGAGTTCCGCTCAGCGACGAGGACTTCGGATATGGCCCGGCACGCTACCTTAAACCGGCCGAAGTCGCGGCAACGAACGCCGCGCTCCGTCAAGTTTCCGCCCAAGAACTTTGGTCGCGATTCGACGGAGAGGCCGTTGCTGCAGCGGAAATCTATCCCGATTGGGAAGGATCTGAAGATGACCGCGAGTACGTCTCGCAATACTTTGACGCTCTCAAGGACTTTTTTGCCGCCGCCGCGGCGAATCGGCAGGCGATGATTCTTTGGATAACCTAAACCATTCATATCGGTAACGTCGCAGGCATCCCCATGCTCCTCGAAGAATTCAATTTCAAAACCGAAGTGCTCCAAGCCGCCGAGCCGGTGCTCGTCGACTTTTGGGCCGAGTGGTGCGGGCCGTGTCGCACGATGACGCCGACGCTTGAAAAACTCGCCCGCGATTTCAAAGTCTGCAAGGTCAACGTCGACCGCAACCCGAAGCTCGCGGCCCGCTATCAGGTGTCGTCGATCCCGGCGCTGTTCATCTTCAAAAACGGCCAAGTCGCCGCCCAACACCTCGGCGTCACGCCGGAACAGACCTTGCGCGCCGATCTCGAACGATGGACGTGACCTAGCGGCGACGATCGGCAACCAATCAGCGTTTGCACAATCCATCAGCCCCTGGGACTTTTCCTTCGATGAACTCCACCGGCTCAAATGTGACCAAAGGTCCGCTCGTTCTTTGGTTGTTGATCATCACCGTCGGCGTGGGGTGGTTGCTCAGCGCGCGTGGGATTGGAGCGGAGATCAATTGGATTTGGACGCTCGGGCTCGGCGTCGTCGGCATCCTGACGTTCGTCATTAGCGGCGGGCTCGACAAGTGGAGCATCATCGTCGGGCCGTTCTTCCTGGCAAGCAGCGTGTTATCGATCCTCCGGCAGACCGGCAAGCTGCCGTTCGACACGGAAGTGCCGGTGTTGGTCATCTTCGTCGGCGTGCTGCTGCTGATCGCCCAAACCAGCCTCATTCCGCCGCCGCAATGGTTCCAACCGCTCGACGCCAAAAAGCCCGGCGACCGTTAAGGAATTTGCACGGCGATCGGCAACGCCTGACACAAAGAATTCCGCAAGATGCGAAGCGTGCTTCGACTCGTTGTTTCGATCTTCTGCACGGTCGCCGGCGGCGCGTGGGGCGGCTTTGTCGGAACGTTCGTCGGGCTCGTCCCTTCGCTCACATTTTTCGGCGCGATGTTTCTACTACCGACTCGAGAGCAAGGCGTATTCTTTTGGATGGCGCACATCCTGGGTACCGTCGCGGTGCTCTTGCTGACGATAGGGCCGTTGACCGGCCTTGTTCTTGGCATCTATCGCGGCGCGGAATTCGGCTGGGAGCGATCGAACGACTGGTTGCGCCGTACGACGAAGCGTCCGCCGAGAGCCCTCAGCGTTCGCACCTGCAATCTCCTTTCGGCATTCGCGCCGCTCGTAGCTGTCGCAGCTTATGCGCTCGTGCTCCCAATGGCTTCCAAGTTGCTCTCCGGCGGGGCGATCTCGAACGAAGCGGCTATAGAAACGACGTTAAAGTGGGCCCGCCTCGAGCCCTTTCCGGAGTCGGCGACTGATCGTTCGATCGAGATTACCGGAAGCCCCTTTACCCGCGGCTTCCGTATCCGTTTTGTCGCTCCGGCGGAAGACATCGAAGGTTGGTTACAACGCTCAGCCGGCCCGCGCGAAGCCGGCATTCCGCCGCTCGGCACAGGCACGCGGAAGATCATCATCAAGCCCGGCGGCGGCGCTCAATGGGCCGAGATCACAATCGACGACGTCGACCACTCGGTGACGATCTCCACGTATTGGAGTTGATGCGGCGTCATCAGGTTGTCGCCGGCCACACGTCGCCCCCACATTCCCAAGCGCCTGCCGACGAGCGCCCGCTGCCGCGACATCTTGTCGCCCGCCGTTTCCGACTCCCCGCAAAGCATGGGCTGCGGCGGCCGAAAACCGCAAGTGGCTGGGATTTCACCGGCTATTTCCTGTCCTTACGGGATCGGCCGACTACCATGAAACAACCCGAAAGAGTGTGCCCCTTGCGAGCGGCGGAGCGGAATGTTGAGCGGTTGGAAAACGACGGCGATTCTTCGTAGGCTCCGCCGCGCGCTGTGGGCCGCGCCGCAGCCGCGCGGCTCGTCGTTCGGAGCCCTGCAAGTTGAAACGCTCGAGCCGCGCCGCGTGATGGCCGCCACGCCGCAACTCTTGCTCGACGTCGCCGCCGGCTCGGGCATCGACCTCGACACCTTCGCCGGGTTCACGGCCGTCGGCGAAACGGCTTACTTCGTCGTCAACGACGGCACGCACGGCGCGGAACTCTGGAAGAGCGACGGCACCGCGGCCGGCACCGCGCTTGTGAAAGACATTCGCGCGGGGAGCGAAGGCTCCGGCGTCGCGCACCTCACGAACGTCAACGGCACACTCTACTTCCGGGCCGACGACGGCACGCACGGCCTCGAACTCTGGAAGAGCGACGGCACCGAGGCCGGCACCGTGATGGTGAAGGACGCCGAGCTCGGCTCCGCCGCGTCCAACGAATTCCTCAACGTCGACGGCACGCTCTACTACACCGGCGCCGGGGGCGCGCTCTGGAAGAGCGACGGCACCGAGGCCGGCACCGCGCCAATCACCACGGTCGAAGCCTCGAACCTCACGCACATCGGCGGCACCGTCTACTTCACCGGCCGCTCCGGCGGGCGGACCGATCTTTGGAAGACCGACGGCACGCCGGCCGGCACCGCGCTGGTGAAAGACCTCCGCCCGGGCCACGCCGCCGGAGCAGGGGCCGCCGATCTCTACGCCGCCGGCTCCGTGCTCTACTTCACCGCCGACGACGGCGTCAACGGCACGCAGCTTTGGAAGACCGACGGCACGGAGCTCGGCACCGTGCGCGTCACGCAGTTCGTCGCCGCCGGGTCGCAGATCGATTCGCTCCTGCAAGTCGGCGGCAAGCTCTACTTCACCGCCACGGCCGACGGCACGGCGACCGGCAACCAATATCTGTGGACGACCGACGGCACGTGGTCCGGCACCAAGATGCTCGCCGCGCCGGGCGCGTACTCCAACACCGCGAAGCTCACCGACTTCAACGGCCGGCTCGTCTTCACGGCGTTCACCGGCGCCAACGGCAACGAACTCTGGACCAGCGACGGCACCCTCGCCGGCACCAAGCTGCTCTTGGATCTGCGGGCCGGAGCGCAAAGCTCCTACGCCGATCGGCTGACCGTGGTCGGCGATGCGCTCTACTTCGTTCTGTACAACGTCTCGGTCGGACCCGAGCTTTGGAAGACCGACGGCACCGCGGCCGGCACCACGCGCGTGCACAATTGGATCGATCCGTTCGACACCACCTACCCGATCGGGCTCACCAACGTCGCGGGCGAGCTCTTCTTCGCCGCCGACGACGGCGCGTACGGCATCGAACCGTGGGTCGTCGCGATCAACCGCGCGCCGCGGTTCACGGTCGAATCCGCGCTCTCGGTCGTCGAAGACGCCGGCGCGCAGTCCGTCGCCGCCTGGGCGACGAACATCGCGGCCGGCGCCGCGGGCGAAGCGAGCCAACAGCTCACGTTCTTGCTCGAAGTCGACCGGCCCGAACTGTTCGCCGCAGGTCCGGCGATCGCCGCCGACGGCACGCTCACGTTCCGCTCCGCCGCCGACGCCCACGGCACGGCCGTGATCAAGGTTCGCCTCCAAGACGACGGCGGCACGGCCGACGGCGGGGCCGACACGTCCATCGAGCGCACGTTCACCATCACCGTCCGCCCGGCGAACGACGTCCCGACGTTCACCGCCGGCGGCAATCTCATCGTCGCCGTCGATAGCGGCCCGCAAACGCTCGCCGCCTGGGCGAAGAACATCGCTCCCGGCGCGGCCGACGAAGCCGGCCAAGCTCTGGCGTTCCTCATCGAGAACGACAACCCGTCGCTGTTCAGCGCCGCGCCGCAGCTCAGTGCCGACGGCACGCTCACCTTCACCGCCGCGCCGGGCGCGACCGGCCTCGCAACCGTCACCGTGCGCCTCCGCGACGACGGCGGCAACACCGACGGCGGCGTCGACACGAGCGCCCCGATTCAGTTCACGATCCGCGTCGTCTATCCCAACACGGCCCCGTCGTTCACCATTCCCGCGGAGCTCGCGCGGCTTGAAGACGCCGGCCTGCAAACCGTGGCCGGGTTCGCCTCGGGCATCTCCGTCGGCCCGGCGGTCGACGCGTGGCAGACGATCGCGTTCGACGTGACGACGGACACGCCCGGCCTGTTCGAAGTCGGCCCGGCGATCGCCGCCGACGGCACGCTCACCTTCCAGACCAAGGCCGACGCCCACGGCACGGCCCTGATCACCGTTCGCGCTCGCGACGACGGCGGCACCGCGGCCGGCGGCGTCGACACCTCGGCCTCGCAATCGTTCACGCTCACGATCGCCCCGGTCAACGACGCGCCGACGTTCGCGAAAGGCCCCGATCTCCGCGTCTCCGATCTCGATCACCTCCGCACGTTCGTCGCCTGGGCCGCGAGCATCACGACCGGCGCGCCCTCCGAAGCCGGCCAAGCGCTGCACTTCGAAGTTGAAGTCGACGATCCCTCGTTGTTCGCCACGTTGCCGAGCGTCGCCGCCGACGGCACGCTTACGCTCCGTCCGCTCACCGGAGCGGCCTGCACGACGAACGTCCGCGTACGCTAGGTCGACTACGGCGGCACGGCCGACGGCGGCGCAAGCGCCTCGGCTTGGCAGACGTTCACCGTCACGGTGTTCCCGGCCAACCTCGCGCCCGGCTTCACGAAAGGGGCCGATCAAAGCGTGCTCGAAAGCTCCGGCGCACATACCGTCGACGCGTGGGCGACCGGCATCGTCGCCGGACCTGCCTCGGAAGCCGGCCAGTCGCTCGCGTTCGAGGTCACGGTCGACAACCCGAGCCGGTTCTCGGTCGGCCCGGCCGTCGCCGCCGACGGCACGCTCACCTACACGCTCGCTCCCGGCAAGTACGGCGCGGCCGACGTCACCGTCCGCTTGCGCGACGGCGGCGGCACCGAAGACGGCGGCGTCGACACCTCCGCCGCGCAGACGTTCAAGATCGACGTCGTCCCGCTCAACACCGCGCCGGTGTTCCCCGCGCAAACGTTGTTCGTCTACAACAAGGCCAAGGCCGGCACCTACGTCGGCAACCTGCAGGCCTACGATCCGCAGGGCAACCCGCTCGTGTTTACGTTGCTCTCCGGCGGCAACGGCGCGGTGTCGCTCAACGCGGCGACCGGCGCCATCACCGTGGTCGATCCGAAGAAGCTCGTCGGCACGAGCCTCACGCTCGTCGTCCGCGCCACCGACAACGGCGCGCCGCAACTCGCGACCGACGCAGTCGTCACCATCCAATTGCTCAAGGCCAACAACCCGGCCGTCTACGCCGTGCGCGACGCCTTCGGCAACTCCGTCGCGGTCGTCTCCAAAAAGGCGACGCTCACGATCGACGAATACGTCGGCAGTGGAACCACGCAGCCGGGCACGCTCGTCGGCACCGTCGCCGCGGCCGATCCCGACGAGCCGGGCCGCCCGCAATCGCCGGTGATGACCGACAAGAGCGGCGCGTTTCAATACGACCCCAACACCGGCCGCATCACGGTTCGCGACGTCTCGAAGCTCAACTTTGAAAAGACCAAGAGCTTCACCCTCACGTTCACGACGACCGATCACGGCATCGCCGGCCTGCCCAAAGGCCTCGCGAGCACGCTCACCGTGGTCGTCAACTTGCGCGACGTCAACGAAGCCCCGTCGATCACCTCGGCCGCCGCCTTCCGCGTCAACGAAAACAACAACGCCCGCGCCTCGGTCGGCACCGTCAAGGCGACCGACCCCGACAAGAGCACCCGGCTCAGTTACCAAATCATCGCCCAGACGAACGCCTACGGCGTCCCCGTCGGGCTGTTCGCGATCGCCGCCAACGGCGCGATCACCGTTCCCGTCGCCAAGTCGCTCGACTACGAAGCGAGCCCTGCGTACACGCTCGTCGTCCGCGTGTACGACTCCGGCAGCCCGACTTTGTACGTCGACCAAGCGATCACCGTTTCGATCGGCGACTTGAACGACGCGCCGACCGTGTCGTACTTAAGCGCCGCCCTCACTGCGGTCGCCGAGTTCTCCGTGCCGCAAGGTTCGGCCGCCGGCTCGGTCGTCGGCTACATCCGCGTCGCCAACCCCGACGTCTACCGCGCCGAATCGATCAAGCTCACCGCCTCGTTCTCCGTGAGCAAAATCTTCGCCCTCGGCCCCTACGACGCCGCGAGCGGGCTCGCCGCGATCACCGTCGTCGACCCGACCAAGCTCAACTTCACCGCCATCCGCAACGGCCTGCTGACGCTCACCGTGACCGCGGCCGACAGCGGCTTCACCAACAACCTCGGCGCCCGCCAAGGCTCCGCCAAAGCCACGGCCAAAGTGAACATCCGCTTGGTGTAGCGCCGAGTATCCAACCCTCGCCCCAACGGGGAGAGGGTGGCTCGTTCGCACAAGCGAACGAGACGGGTGAGGGGGCCGCCCCGGCAATCCCAAGCGGTCTCGCACCTCTCCCGCTGCGCCCCCCTCATCCGCCTCGGAGCACCGAGGCACCTTCTCCCCGAAGGGGCGAAGGGTTCAAAGCCGCGCCCGCGCCGCTCGTTTCGGCATCGCCCGCTCGCGCCAGTCGCGGCACGAACATCGGCACCTTCCGGCGATACTCCGCGTAGCCCGGGTGGAAGCGGACCAGGTCGCGTTCTTCGAACACGATCGCAATCAAGATATACACGGTCATCCCCAGGGCGAACGCCAAGTGGCTCGCCGTCATCGTCGGCGCACTCCAAAACACGAGCAGCCAACCGACGTAGAGCGGATGCCGAATGAAGCGGTACGGGCCCGGCGTCACGAACGGCAGCGCCGTGTACTCGCGACCGCGAAACGCCAGCCACACTTGCCGCAATCCGAACAGATCGAAGTGGTTAATCAAGAACGTCGTCACCAGCACGGTCGCCCAGCCGGCCGCATACAAGCACCAGATCACCGCGCGAGCCGCTTCGTGCTCGACGCTCCAGACCCGGCCCCCCAGCGGCTCCCACCAGAGAAACATCGCCATGAGCGCCGCGTTGGTCGCCAACACATACGTGCTCCGCTCCGCGGCATGCGGCACGTAGCGCGTCAGCCACGCCTTGAACCGCGGCCGCGCCATCACGCTGTGCTGCACGGCGAACAGCGCCACCAGCAACCCGTCGACCACCAGCGCCCGCCCTAAGCCGGTCGTTCGCGGGCCGTCGAGCGCGGTCGGCGTCGCGAAGCCGGCCAATTCGCAGCCGCCGATGAAGCCGACCAAATACAAAAACACCCCTAAGAACAGCACATATCCGGCGATTCCGTACAACAGCGTCGTCCAGCGTCTCATCGTGTTTTCCTCGTCTCCAGGCGTGCGAAAGAGTATGTTGATTCCCGAGCGCCGGCCGGGCCCGGTTGTTACTCCGGCAACCGTTTCCCGTTTCGCCGGCGCTCGCTCCTGCACGCCATTATCGGGCTCGCCGCCCGCGGCGCCCGTTGACTGCGAGTCAACCTCGGGGTGTACTCGAAGTCAACCGCCGCGCCGCCGCCCGACGTCCTCGAAGAACGCAGGTCGCTCGAAAAACCGCGTCGCTCGCGAAACTCGCCGCAGCGCTCGGCATGGCACCGCCGGCGCTCCGTTCACCGAGGCCGCTATGAAGAAATGCAGTTCGAAACCGGTCGCCGAACTCTTCGGCTTGCCGCCGGCTCCCAAGACCGGTCGCGAGCGTTTGGTCTACGCCGCCGTCGAGCTCGTCTACCTGCACGGCTTCCAGGCCGTCGGCGTCGATCAGGTGATCGCCGAGGCCGGCGTCTCGAAGACGACGTTCTACAACCACTTCGAAAGTCGCGACGAGCTGTTCGTCGCCGCCATTCGTCTGCGCGACGAGTGGGAAATGAAAAGCTTCGACGCCGCGCTCCGCCAAGTCGCCCCCGACGACCCGCAGGCCAAGCTCCTGGCGATCTTCGACGTGCTCGATCTCTGGTTCACGTCGCCCGATTTTCGCGGTTGCCAATTCATCAACGCCGCGGCCGAGTTTCCCAACCCTCACGATCCGGTCCATGCCGTCGCGGCCGAACACAAGCGCCGCACCCGCGACGGCTTTCGCGATCTGGCCGCGGCGGCCGGCATCGTGGCCGCGGAAGCGTTCGCCGATCAATACACGGCGTTGGTCGAAGGCACCTTGATCCTCCGCCAAATCCACGGCCGCGACGACGCCGCCCGCGTCGTCCGCCCGGCCGTCGAACTCCTGCTCGCCCACCACCTGCCTCCTGTAGGGAACGCCCTCCGCGGCGTTCCGTAGCCGCCGCAGTGAGTGTGTCTCTCTCTTCGCCTCTGCACTCTTCCACCTCTCCCCCTGGGAGAGGTCGCCGCGCAGCGGCGGGTGAGGGCCGCGCCGCGCAAAGTTTGGCGCCGGGCGTCTCGTCGACCGCACAGCGCCCTAACTGCTCCGCAGCGCCATAACCTTCCCGCCGCGAAGTCGTCGAACATCCTTAGAACCAAACGTCACGCCGCGCGACCCTCATCCGGCCCTGCGGGCCGCTTTCTCCCAGCGGGAGAAGGAAATCAACCCAGCTCCCAGCGGGAGAAGGGTTCAAAACACCTCTCCCCCTGGGAGAGGTCGCCGCGCAGCGGCGCGGGTGAGGGCCGCGCCGCGCAGAGTTTGGCGCCGGGCGTCTCGTCGACCGCACAGCGCCCTAACTGCTCCGCAGCGCCATAACCTTCCCGCCGCGAAGTCGTCGACATCCTTAGAACCAAACCTCACGCCGCGCGACCCTCATCCGGCCCTGCGGGCCGCTTTCTCCCGGCGCAACATTATGCATGAGCTATCGGGGGTGGGTGTTCCTTGAGGAGGACGTAGGCGGTGTGAATGAGAAGTTTGAGTTGAATCCAGAGGCGAACTCGATCG
>JAEUIN010000355.1 GCA_016793115.1 Planctomycetaceae bacterium | reverse complement strand
CGCTCGCGCGGGGCGCGAACGTTACCGCGCCGCGAAGTCCCCGGCGTGGGTGCTCGGCAAGTGCGTCACGCCCATCAGGTGCTTATCGACCGCGCGGGCCGCTTCGCGTCCTTCGTGGATCGCCCACACCACGAGCGATTGACCGCGGCGCGCGTCGCCGGCCGCGTACACGCCCGGCACCGTCGTGCGATACTCGGCGTCGCACTTGATGTTGCCGCGCGGGTCGAGTTCGAGGCCGAGCTCTTGGATCGCTCCCTTTTTCTCCGGGCCGACGAAGCCCATCGCTAAGAGCGCCAGTTGGCAAGGCATCTCTTGCTCGCTGCCCGGCACTTCGCGGAACTTCTGTTGGCCGCCGTCTTGATACCACTCGATCGTGCAACAGACGAGGCTCTTCAAGTTGCCCGCTTCGTCGCCGCGGAATTCTTTGGTGAGGATGCTGAACTTGCGGTCGCAGCCTTCTTCGTGCGACGAACTTGTGCGGAGCATCATCGTCCAGTAGGGCCACGGCGAGTGGGCCGGCCGCTCGCTGGCACGCGGGAAGTACCCGAGGTCCGGCGGTTGCGGCAACAGCTCGAACTGCGTGACGCTTTTCGCTCCGTGACGGTTCGACGTGCCGGTGCAGTCGCTTCCCGTATCGCCGCCGCCGATGATGATGACGTCCTTGCCGGTCGCCATGATCGACGTTTCGGCAGGCAGCGTGTCGCCTTGGTTGCGCTTGTTCTGCTGCGGCAGGAACTCCATGGCGAAGTACACGCCCTTCAGGTTCCGGCCGGGGATCGGCAGGTCGCGCGGCGCGGTGCTGCCGGCGCAGATCAAGACGGCGTCGTGTTCTTCCTTGAGCTTCTTGGCGGAGACGTTGCCGCCGACGTCGGCGTTGCAGCGGAACGTTACGCCCTCGGCTTCCATCTGCTTCACGCGGCGCTGGACCTTGGCCTTTTCGAGCTTGAAGTCCGGAATGCCGTACATGAGCAAGCCGCCGGGTCGATCGGCCCGTTCGTACACGGTGACGGTGTGTCCCGCGCGATTGAGCTGCTGCGCGGCGGCGAGGCCCGCCGGTCCGCTGCCGATGACCGCGATCTTCTTGCCGGTGCGTTCCAGCGGCGGCTCGGGCACGATCCAGCCTTCGCTGAAGCCGCGATCGGCGATCGTCATTTCGATTTCTTTGATCGCCACCGGATCTTCGTTGATCCCCAGCACGCAGGCGTTTTCACACGGCGCCGGGCAGACGCGGCCCGTGAACTCCGGAAAGTTGTTCGTGCTGTGCAACCGGTCGAGCGCTTCGCGCCATTGGCCGCGATAGACCAGGTCGTTCCAGTCGGGAATGATGTTCCCGAGCGGGCAGCCGGTGTGGCAGAACGGGATGCCGCAATCCATGCACCGCGCGCCTTGCGTGCGCAGCTCGGCCTCGGGCAAGAGCACCATGAACTCTTGGTAATGGCGCACGCGCTCTTCGGGCGGCTGGTTGCCGTGATGCTTGCGACCGTGCTTCAAGAAACCCTTAACATCACCCACGCGACACCTCCGCGAGCTTGGCCGCAGGCTTGCCGCCGGCCGCTACGTTTTCCGCTTTTTGTTC
>JAEUIN010000352.1 GCA_016793115.1 Planctomycetaceae bacterium | reverse complement strand
GATGCCCGGCCCGCTCGACGACGTGACTCCCATCGCGCCGCCGAAGGCCGCGCCGATCGCCGCCGTGACCGCCGCGATTTCGTCTTCCGCTTGAAACGTCCGCACGCCGAAGTTCTTGTGCTTCGCCAGTTCGTGCAGAATGTCGCTCGCCGGCGTGATCGGGTAAGTCGAGAGAAACAAATCGCAGCCGCTCAATTTCGCGGCCGCGATCAGCCCGTAGGCCAAGGCTTCGTTCCCCATGATGTTGCGGTATTTGCCGGCCGGCAGCGCCGCTTTCGAAATGTGGTACCGGCCGCCGAATGCTTCGGTCGTGTCGCCGTAGTGATAGCCGGCTTTCAGCGCGCGGCGGTTCGCCTCGGCCACCGTCGGCTTCTTGGCGAACTTCTCGTCGATGTAGCGGAGCGTCGGCTCGAGCGGCCGCTCGTAAAGCCAGAAGATCAACCCCATCGCGAAGAAGTTGCGACAGCGATCGCTCTCCTTCGTCCCCAGCTCCAAGTCTTCCACGGCTTGCCGCGTGAGCTTCGTCATGTCGACCGGAAACAACCGATACTTCGCCAACGAACCGTCGGTGAGCGGGTTGGTCGTGTAGCCGGCCGGCTTCAGATTTTTCTCGTCGAATTCGTCGCGATCGACGATCAGGATTCCCGCCGGTACAAGATCGCCGAGATTCGTCGCCAGCGCCGCAGGGTTCATCGCCACAAGGGCGTCGACCTGATCGCCGGGCGTGAAGATGTCTTTGCCCGCGAAATGGACTTGAAAGCCTGAAACACCGGCCTTCGTTCCGCGGGGGGCGCGAATCTCGGCGGGAAAATCGGGAAACGTGGCGACGTCGTTTCCCAAGAGAGCGGACGTGTTCGTGAGCTGCGTGCCGGCCAGTTGCATGCCGTCGCCCGAGTCGCCGCAAAAGCGAACCGTGGCGTCGGACAACTCCGTGACGGGCACGTCGTGCGTCGCGTCGGTCGATTCGACCGACGCGCTCGAAGCTGCGGGCGTGGAAACCGTAGACATATAGCCTCAATCTCCGGGCCGAGGGGTGCGATGCACGGACCGAAGTCAGGAACTGAAGTCGGAAGTCAAAACGCAAAATGCAAAACTGCGGATGTTCCGAGCAAAATGTGTTGGGTCTGTCTTCTCCTCCGTTTTGCCTTTCGACTTTCGACTTCTGACTTTCCGCCTACGCTCCTTCCTGTTCCGGCGCGGCGGCGCCCGCCGTCGTCGGGCTCGGCGGGAGCGTATAGATCGTCTTGGCGAACTGTTCGACCAAGTAATGCACGAGGCCGGAGGTGGTGACGACACCGGCCGGGCGATTGTCGTCGCCGAGCACGGGCATGCGCCGGTACCCGCCGACGGCCATCTTGCGAATCGCCTGACCGATCGAGGTCGAGGTGCGGGCCGTGACGGGCGACACGGTCATGAGCGTGCCGACGGGCGTGTCGAGCGCCGTTTGTTGGGCGAGCGCTTTGAGCGCGTCGCGCTCCGTGAAGATGCCGATCATCATTCCTTCGTGGCACACGAGCGCGCCGCCGTGATTGCGCTCGAGCACTTTGAACACGTCGACCAGCGGCGTTTGCGGAGCCACGCAATCGGCCGCGCTCATGTCGACCTCGTCGACGCACTCCAGGGCGAGTTTCATGCGCACATCCACGAGGCACCTCCGGCGGAAGATGGCGTTCGGGCGAATCGTCGCCGGGCGAGAACCGCTGCGACGAACCGCGGAGAGAAACGACGGGAACGGACCAAGCGAAGAGATCGATGCCGTGCGCAGCGAGCAGTCGAATGCCGAGCGACGAAAGGAACCGCCGCACGAGCAAGTCTAACCGCGAGTTGCGAAGTTCAACCTAGCGGAGTCGCCGCGCGAGATTCAAGAAAAAACTGGCGAGTCGGCGGTGGCTGACTTGTGAATGATTTCACAAGCTCCGGCTAGCGATTTGGAAGGCGTCAGCAATGCAGTTGTGGATCGACGTTCCAACCAGAACCGGATCGCAGCGCGCTCGGAGTGCGGCTTGCTTCTTTTTTTTCGCGCGGACGGCGCCGCAAAGCGAATGAAATGGATACGCCGGTGTTCTGCGACTTCGCCTCGGGCTTCTGCGCCGGGATTCCGCGGAACCTTGGGTGAGGCAATTCTCCACTCGGTCACTCTCTCACGTCTTTCGGTCGGACGCATGAACTGTTCGGCCGAGCGGCGGCGGTCATGGAATGAATCGAGACGACCGGCGTCGGAACTGTGTCCGTTGCCCGCGGGCGGTGAGCGTGAAGAAAGTCGACAACTAGGAGGTGCGCGCGGATTCGCTCGTAAAATCGCTATGGGCGTAGCCCGTTTGTGTCGGACCTCCACTTTGACCCCAGAATGAGCAAGATTTTCCCCCTCGGCGAAGTCCTTTGAAACATAATAATTCTGTAACGTTCGGCTTCGCCCGCCTGGTTTCCCGCCCGCCCTCGTTTCGCTTCCCTGTGGTCTCCGTTTCATGCGGTTTCTGATCGCCAGTAGTTTCGTGCCCCAGCGCCATAGCGGCGCGGCGGGCAGCTTGTTTGCCATCGGCGACGCTCACCGTCGCCGCGGACACCAAGTCGACTGGCTCTGGATGCCGCCCGAAGGCGGGTCGCGGATGTGGAATGAACTGGTGCGGATTCCCGGATTGCAGGCGAACGACATCGGCGCATTTTTACGTCGTCATAACGACGTCGACGCCGTCTTCATCAGTCAGCCGTACGCTTATCAGGCGTTTGAGCGGCTGAAGCCGAAGCACCCCGACGTGCTGTTCATCAATCGCACCCATGGTTGGGAGCCGCGCTCGGCGGAGAGTCAGCATCGCTACGGCTGGGACTCGGCGCTTGGCGCCGGCCGCCGCTTGTTGCGCGACGTGTCGCGCTGGCACCGCTCGAAAGTCTGCCGCCGCGCGGTGCTCGCGGCCGACGGCGTCGTCGCGGCTTGCCGCCAAGACGCGGATTGGATTCGCGCGCGTTATGAGTTACCCGAGTGGCGGGTGGCCTGCATTCCCTACGGCATCGCCGCCGACAAGTTTCCCCGCGCGCCGCGGCGCGAAGCGACGAGCGGTCCGCTGCGGTTGATCTACGCCGGCCAATATCAAGAGCGCAAAGGTTCGAAGCTTCTGGAGAGCGTCTTGCCGCCGCTCGCCGCCGAGTTTCCCGACGCGCAGCTTTCGTTCGTCGTGTTGCCGGAGCAAGTGCCGCTCGTGGAGCAAGCCTACGGCGCCAGTTGGGGCCGACGACTGCGTATTTGTTCGTGGATGCCGCAGCGCGATTTGTTCGACGAATTCTCCGCTCACGACGTGTTGTTGTTTCCCAGCTACTTCGAAGGCTTCGGCAAAGTCGCAATCGAAGCGATGGCGATGGGCTGCGTGCCGGTCGGTTTCGACGAAGCGGCGATGTCGGATCTGACGAGCGAGGGCGTGTTGACTTGCCCGCACGGCGACGCGGAAGCGTTTGCCGCGCTGTTGCGCGACTTGCTCGGCGGGCAAGTCGCCTGGCAGCGCTCGGCGAACCGCGCGATGGAGATCGCCCGCGGCCGCACTTGGGACACGGTCGCGGCCGAGGAAGAGACGTTTCTCCGCAGCTTGTCGGAGCGACGCGGCGAGGTTGCCGCACGCTAGAGTGCGACTCCGGACCATCTAGCGGACTGTGCCGCAGCCGCGCCGGGGTCGCACTTGTTCCGCTCCGGCACCCCAAGCCGCGGCTTGCGGCCCCGCGCTTCATTTAGCGCGACTCGATCGGCGCCGTTTCCGGCTTCAATCCCGCGATCCACTTCCTCAGCACCGCGTCGCCCGTCGGGTCGATCAGGTGCGTCGCCAGCGGCGGCATCTGGCGCTCGCCGCGTAGACTGGTGCGCGACAAAAGTTCCGATTTATCGGGCCGGCCGGGCGCGATGAGCGACACGCCTTCGACGCGCCGGCGAATCTCTCCCGGCGCTTTGTTCACGAAGAACGTCCGGGCAAGCGGTGTGTGGAACCGCAAGTCGCCGTTGCCCGGCGCGACGCTTTGCGGCTGATGGCACATGGCGCAGTTCACGTCGAGCCAAGCGCGGGCCTGTGTTTCGACGTCGCCTTGCGGCTCGCTCCGCTTGCCCGACTTTTCGGTTGTCGCGCTCGGCCCGCTGCGGTCGAAATTCCCGAAGCCCCAACTGGGATACGCCGCGAATTCGGCCGCCGGCTTCTCGAGCTTCGCCGTGAAGAGACCGAGTTTCTCCCAGAGCGCGAGTTGGTGTTCCGAATCGCCGTGGTAGGCGATCTCGCGATTCATCTGCCGCGTGTTGAGCCCGAGCACGAAGTTTTCCGCCTTTGTGTGGCAGCCGAGGCAATCCGCCCGCGACGGAAAGTAGTACGGTTGATCGTATTCCCCCGTCGCCGTTTTGACTTTGAAAGTGGTTTGAGCGCCGTCGCGCGGTGCGAGCTCGGCGTCGGTTTGCTCGTCGTTGTAAATGTAGGTGTAGCCTACCCAACCTTCTTCGGCGCGCACGAGCAACCGCGTTTCCGTCCGCACCGGATCGCTCAATACCCCGTCGGCAAACTTCGAGCGGTCGCGATGCAGCCAAAATGTTTTGACGAGCACGGTACCGAGCGGAAATTCCCACTTCTTCTCCGGGGCGAACCTGACGGTGCCGGCTTTCGGCAGCGCGACGTAGCGGTCTTTCACCGCGTAGTCGCTCCAAAACGGCACGTTCAGCTCGTACGGCACGACGCCCTCGGCCATGCGGTTGTCGGCGACGGAAGCGAACAGACCGGTCTCGGAGAGCTTTTTGGGAAACGCTTCCGCCACGGCCGCGCGATCGATTCCCGGCGGCCGCAGGCGGTAGATGCCGCCGTCGAACGAGCAAAGATACATTTCGCCGGCTTGGTCTTCGCCGAAGGCCGCGATCGACAACTCCGTGCGCGCGACTTGCTCGCTGTCCACCTTGCGACGTCCGGAAGCCGCGGGGTCGTCCTTGACCCGCACGGTCCAGACATTTCCGCTTTCGAAATCGCCGTAGAAATACGCTCCGTCGAAACCTCGAAGTTCGCCGCCGCGATACACGAGGCCGCCGGTGACGGAGCCTCCTTCGTCGTGAAAGTACTCGGCCCGCGGCTCGATAAGTTCCGATTGCTTCTCGGCGTCGTTAGGATAGAAATCGTGCGCTCCTTCGCGATGGTTCCAACCGTAGTTGCCGCCCCGCTCGACCAGATTCACCTCTTCGAACCGGTCTTGGCCGACGTCGGCCGTCCACAGTTCGCCCGTCTTGCGATCGAAGCTCAATCGCCAGGGGTTGCGGAAGCCCAAGGCCCAGACTTCGCCGCGCGCCGTGTTGCCGAGCGCGTCGACTTCGCCGACGAACGGATTGTCTTTCGGCACGGCGTAGGCAAGCTCGGCGTCGCGCGAGTCGACGTCGATTCGCAAGATTTTGCCGAGCAGCGCCGACTTGTTTTGCGCGTTCTGGTGCGGATCGTCGCGCAGCCCGCCGTCGCCGAGGCCGATGTAGAGCTTGCCGTCGGGGCCGAACTTGATGCTGCCGCCGTTGTGATTGGCGTAAGGCTGCGGGATGCGGAGCAGCACTTCCTCGCTCGCTCGATCGGCCTTGTTCGGATCGTCGGCCGAGACCCGAAATCGCGACACGATCGATTGCCGCGGCACGTCCGGAGTTTTGTTCGAGTAGTAGACGAAGAATTGACCGTTGTCGGCGTATTTCGGATGAAACGCGAGTCCGAGCAGACCTTCTTCGTTGCCGTCGCGAAGAACGACGTCGTGAATGTCGAGGAACGTCGCCGCCTCGGCGGCGCCGTCGTCGTTTTGAAATACGCGGATCACGCCGCGCTGCTCGACGACGAACAGTCGGCCGTTGCCGTCGCCGGCGTGCGTCAGCTCGACGGGGCGATCAAAAGTGAGCCTAGGAAAAACGCGGACGGCGACGAGCGGCCAAGGATCCGGCGACCCCATCACGCGCGACGTATCGACCGCCGTAAACGTGCGCGGCAATCCGATCGTCGCAGCGCCGCTCTCCGCTTCGATTTCGCGCGAGTTGAGCAACCACAAACCGGCGGGGACGGTGCATACGATCAAACAGAACACGGCTTTCACGTAGGAAGCTCCGGAGCGGCGGCTCGTGAAGGAGATCGACGGTGAAAGCAAAGAGCGTGCCGAGCGGAGCGCCGGTTTCTCGCCGCAAAACTGCCTAGGCCGCAACCGCTTCTTGTGCCGCCAGGCGCAAGTGCCGGATGAGTTCCGCTTGCATCATGGCGGCGGCCGCTCGGTCGGGGGCGCGAAGAATGGCCGACGGATGCCATGTCAGCAAAGTTCGCTCGCAAAACTTCGTCGTGCGAAACACGCCGCGATCGCGGGTCAGTCGCGTATCGCGGCCGACGACGACTTGCGCGGCCGTGCTGCCCAGGCAGACCACGACGCGCGGCGCCACGGCTTCGAATTCCGCTTCGATCCACGGCCGACAGGAAGCCATGGCCCGCGCCGGGGGCTTCTTGTGCAAGCGGCGCTCGCCGCGCGGTTCCCAATGAAAGTGCTTCACCGCATTAGTGACGTAAACTTCGTCGCGAGCGATCCCCGCCGCGGCGAGCGCTTCGCCGAGCACCTCGCCCGCCGGACCGACGAACGGTTCGCCCGCCAGGTCTTCTTGGTCGCCCGGTTGTTCCCCGATCAGCATCAACTTGGCGCCGATCGGGCCGCGACCGAACACCGTCTGGGTGGCGCGGGCGTGCAGATCGCAGCCGCGGCATGCGGCCGCCGCCGCGGCCAACGCGCGGAGCTCGCGAGTCTCCGGCAAATAAGCGGCCGCGCCTCGTTCGCCGCGGGCCGCGTATTGGATCATCGATTCGACGCGACGTGGAGCCTCGGCCAACAGCTCGGGTATGATCCGAGTTTCCGGCAGCGTGCGCCAGTGCCGAGCCGGCATCTCGCGACGCATCATATCGAGCTTGATCCGCGCCGGATTGAAGATCGAACCGTAGTAAGTCTTCCAAAGCTCCTCCAGTGCGTCGTCTAGCGGAGCTTGATCGGCGGGAACGCCGGGACCGTACTTGAGTTCGCGCATGTCCCAGACCACGGATTCATACGGAGTCAGCACGCTCCACCGCATTCCCTTGAAGCGCCGCGCGAAAAACGGCGCGACCATGCGCAAGGTGTCGTGGTCCGGCCGGTGCCAAGCGACGAATAACTCTCCATCGGCGTCTTGGACTTTGCGAAAGCGGACGAAAGCTTTCATCTTGTGCGCATCGCGCGTCACCTGCTTTTCTCGCCGCCGCAAGCGATGCACTTCCGCATCGGTCGCCACATCAAGCAAGCGCGGCTCGTCGTGCGTCAGTCGCCAAAGCACCGAGTAGAGGTCGTTCCAGCGATCGTCATCGCGATGGCAGGCCACATGCTTGGCCAGTTCAATGAATGCCGGCGGCACGCGTGTGGCGCTTTTTACCGCGGTCGTCGTGTTCCCTTCCGAAGCGGCGAGCAGTCGCTGTTGCCGATCGCGCGCCGCGCGGAAGTCCACCTCGCTCGGCGGACGACCCGCAGCTAAGAGCTCGCGGGCCTGAGCGCGCCAATCGTCGAAGTCGACTATCGTGAAGAGTTCCGTCATCGAGTTACGCTACGTCGTTTCGCACGGTATTCGAAGCATCGAAGAGCCGTAATTGTCGCGGCGCGTCGGCCGCCAAACGTTCGCGCAGGACGAGGCTTTCCAGGTCGCGGGCACGCGGCACATGATCGGCCGCACAAACGAAATGCCGTGTGCGACTCCAGGCGACGCGGAGGAGCCGCAAGTCGGCCGCTCGCAACGTACGCACGCGACGCTGCTTGATCATCCGATCGACCGTCTTGACGCCGACGCCGGGAATTCGCAGCAGCATCTCCCGCGGCGCGCGGTTGACGTCGACAGGAAACAAATCGCGATGCGCGAGAGCCCACGCCAGCTTCGGATCGATTTCGAGATCCAAATTCGGCGCAGCGGGCGTCAGCAGTTCGTCGACCTCGAATCCGTAGAATCGCAACAACCAGTCGGCTTGATAAAGTCGATGCTCGCGCACCAACGGCGGCTTGTCGGGCGGCAAGCGGCCGTCGCCGTGCGGAATCGGACTGAAAGCCGAGTAATACACTCGTCGCAGGCGATGCTCTTCGTAAAGCGACGATGCGGTCGCGAGGATCGCGACATCGGGCGTCGAAGTCGCCCCGACGATCATCTGCGTACTTTGGCCTGCGGGAGCGAACGGCGGCGCGTGAAAACCGGCCTTCCGATCGGCCTTCACGGTGTCGATCCGCTCGTGAATGTCGTTCATCGAGGATTCGATTTCGACCCGCGTTTTCTCCGGCGCGAGTTGTTCTAGGTCGTGCGCCGTCGGCAATTCGATGTTCACGCTGAGCCGGTCGGCGTAGAGGCCGGCCTCGGCAAGCAACTTGTCGTCGCAGCCGGGAATCGTCTTCAAGTGGATGTAGCCGCCGAACCGATGTTCCTCGCGCAGGCCGCGGGCCACGGCGATGAGCTGTTCCATCGTGTAGTCGGCGTTTTGAATGATGCCGGAGCTAAGGAACAATCCCTCGATGTAGTTGCGGCGATAGAATTCGATCGTCAGGCGAACGACTTCATCCACCGTGAAGCGGGCTCGCGGCACGTCGCTCGTCACCCGGTTCACGCAGTACTTGCAGTCGTAAATGCAGTAGTTGGTGAACAGAATCTTAAGCAGCGAAACGCAGCGTCCGTCCGGCGTATAGCTATGGCAAATGCCCATGCCTTCGGTGCTGCCGAGCGTACTCCCGGAGCGCCGGGTGTTCGAACCGCTGGAGGCGCAAGAAGCGTCGTATTTGGCGGCGTCGGCAAGGATTGCGAGCTTGGCTTGAACGTTCATGGCCGCGAAATCCTGCGAAAGTGGGCAGCTAGCGATATTGTAGATGTATGTGAACATGCGTCCACATCAATCGGCAAGACGTCGCACGATTCTGCAATGTTGCTCGTACCCCACTCCTGGGCGGAGGATGCTACGATGAGTCGCTGCTGAAGAAAGTTGGGTGTTTTCGGAAAAAACTCCGTGCCGTCTTAAAAGTCCCGGTCTCTATACCGGCAAGTACGGAAGGCGATAGCTCAACGTGAATCCCGCCGGCGAAATATTTGGCACCGCGATGACGCACGCATCGTCGACGATCGACAGCGACGCGAGTGCATCGCCGCAGGCGGAATTCACGCTCGATCTCACCGCGACCGACGAGGAATTGCTCGCGCGATTTCTCGCCCAGCGCGATGAACGAGCTTTCGCCGAGTTGGTGACGCGCCACGGCGCGATGGTCTTGGCCGTTTGTCGACGAACGTTGGGGAATCAGCAGGACGCCGAAGATGCGTTTCAAGCCGCTTTCTTGGTGCTCGCTCGCAAGGCGCGCTCGCTCCGCAAGGCGCGCTCGCTCCCCGCGTGGCTCTATCAAACGGCTTACCGCATCGCGCTGCGGGCTCGCGCCGGCCGCACGAAGCGGCGGGAGCTTCCGCTGGAGGGTGAACCGATGACTCCGCGGGAAACGCTCCGCCAGATTTCCGACGACTACGAACAGTCGGCCGTCGACGACGAACTTAACGCGCTGCCGGAGAAGTATCGCTTGCCGATCTTTCTCTGCTGCGTCGAAGGGAAGTCGCTCGACGTCGCCGCCAAGCAACTCGGCTGGTCGCTCGGTTCGGTGAAGGGGCGTCTCGAACGAGGCCGACAAGAGTTGCGGCGTCGGCTCATGCTGCGGCGCACCGGAGTCGGTCTCGGCGTCGCGCTGGCGGCGATCGCGCCGCAAAACGCGACGGCGACGACGTTCCCCGAGTTCACCGCAACCGGTTTCATCGACGCTCCCGTACCGACCGCGCTCTTGGAGTCGACCGTGCAGGCTGGCATGCAGTACGCCGCCGGCCGCAGCACGCTGGGATACGTCACGCAGCATGCCCTTTCTTTAGCCGACGGGAGTTTTCAACTTATGTCCGCATCCACGATGAAGTTCGCCGCTTGCACCGCCTTCACTTTGGGAGTGATCGCCTGGGGAGGCTCGCAGATACCTTCGCCTGCCAAGGCCGGCGGATCGGGGCCGACGAACACGATCGAATTGCACACGGGAATCGAAGTCGGAAACGGTCGCACGGCGAACGAGCGGCCGATTGCGACGACGCTCGTCGCGTTGGCGGGAGAGGGCGACGCGCCGCGCGGAGCCCGCGAAGGCGATCGTCCTCGCGAGGGAGCGCGCGAAGGCGATCAACCGCGCAGCGCCAACCGTGAAGGAGCGGCGCGCGAGGGCGCCCGAGAAGGCGGCCCTCGAGAAGCCGCCGGTCGCGAAGCATCCGCGCGCGACGGAATGCGTGGCATGCAGCAGGACCCGCTCGCCGGTTTTCGTCCGGCGAATCAACGCGAAGCCGTGCTGCTGCAGATGATCATGCAGCTGCGTAACGAAGTCGCTCAGCTCCGCGCTCAGGTCCAGACTCAAGGCGGCGAGGGAATGCGTCGCGGCGTAGGCGACGGCGATCGTGCGAATAAGGGGCCGGGCGACGGAGAACGCGCCACGAAAGGCCCGCGCGACGGCGAAGACGGGGCCAAGAAGGGCCCGCGCGACGGCG
>JAEUIN010000332.1 GCA_016793115.1 Planctomycetaceae bacterium | reverse complement strand
GCAGGCGTGCGCGAGGTATTGCGCGGGGCGCCGGGAAGTTTGCCTTCTTCGGCGAGGTCGTCGGCCTGCCCGCCGACCATCTCGCAGGCACCGGCGGCACGTGCCAACTCGGCGCAGCACTCGGCGGCCGCGGTCGCGGGACGGATGCGGGTTGCCAAAGTTTCAAAGGCGAGCGTGAGCAGGGCGTCGCCGGCGAGGATGGCCAGCCCTTCGCCGAAGACTTTGTGATTCGTCGGGTTGCCGCGGCGGAGATCATCGTCGTCCATCGCGGGCAGGTCGTCGTGGATGAGCGAATAGCAGTGGATCATCTCGACCGCGCAGGCCGCAGGGAGCGCCGCCGCGAGATCGCCGCCGCAAGCCTGACAGCCGGCGAGGACCAAGATCGGGCGGAGCCGTTTGCCGGGAGCGAGCAAACTGTAACGCATCGCGTCGGCCAGAAGCTGCGGGCAGCCAGGGGTCGTCGCATTGGGCCGAGGCAGGCAATCGGCGAGGGCCGCTTCGACTCGGGCCCGCCAGAGGCCGGTGAACGCGTCGAGCGCCGGAAACGGCGCAGGCGACAGGCTAGGGGCGGCGGCGGTGGAAAGAGTGGCCATCAACAACGCACAATCGCGGCTTCGGACAACGTGGCGCGATGCGCAACCACGGCAATCGGATCGACGGCGACGATTCGCCAAGCGACGATCCAACGAAGGCCATTCCCCGCAAGAAGGGCCGGTTCCATTCTAAAAAAGGGTGTTCGACTCGTCCACGCTATCAGGCCCTGCCGAAGTGGAATTCCCCACATCGGCGACGTCCGACGGCGTCGACTTCTTCGTACTACGCCGCTTGGACCGGGTTTGTGCTTTCTCTTCCAGGGAAATTGTGGCTTCGTCGTCGAAGGGCTGCGTCGTCGGTTTCCCGTCGGCATCAACACCGCTGAGCAGTTCTATGCGCCGTTCGGCCCGTTCGAGCAGGCCATGGCATTGCCGCAGGAGTTTGACCCCTTCTTCGTAACCGGCGAGCGACGCCCCCAGATCGGTGCGGCCGTCTTCGAGCTGCTGCACGATCTGCTCGAGCCGCTGGAGCGCTTGCTCGAAGCTGGGGGAAGTTTGCGGATTTTGCGAGGCGGCGGCTTCGGTCATGAGCGGAGCCCGAGTTGACGTTCGACGTATTTGGCGAGTAGATCGGTTTCGAGGTTCACGACGTCGCCGGTCTTCAGATCGCCGAGCGTCGTCACGGCCAAGGTATGCGGAATGAGTTGGACGCTGAACCGCTCGGCTGCGGCGGCGACGACCGTGAGGCTCACGCCCGAGACGGTGATCGAGCCTTTCTCGACGAGGTGCCCGGCGTACTGTTTGGGAAAGCCGAACCACATTTCCGACCAGGGGCTGTCGGTCGATTGCCCGAGATCGCGACGTTCCAGGAGCGTGCCGGTGCAATCGACATGGCCGGTGACCAAATGGCCGCCGAGCCGATCACTTAACCGGAGCGAACGTTCGAGATTAACGAAGCTGCCGGCCTGCAGCTTTCCTAAGCTCGTGCGGGCCAGGGTTTCCGGGCCGGCTTCGAACTCGAGAACCCCGCCGTCGAAACGCACGACCGTCAGGCAACAGCCGCTGACGCAGATACTGTCGCCCAGCGCGACTTCGGCGGCGATCGCAGGCGCGGCGATGCGCAACCGCTTGCCCGGCGGTTCGTCGCGAATTTCGACGACGGCGGCTTTCAGTTCGACGAGGCCGGTGAACACGGGCGGTTCGGGGTTCAGGGTTCGCGGTTCAGGGTTCTTGCAGCAGCATTTAGCCCCGGAGCTTGCCTCCGGGCTCCCCTGCGTGCAGCCCTTCAAGATACCACTGAGCCGACGAATTGGGCAGCGTCAAACGGCCGCTGTGAGCGACTCGCGCGTGAGCCGGCCGTCGTGCAGGGCCGAGGCGACCAACGCCGTTTGGCAACCGGATTCGGCGATCGCGCGTAAGTCGGCGACGTCGCGCACGCCGCCGCCGGTGACGAGTTGCAACGTCGGGTACTTCGCGTGCAGCGTGCGGCAGAGTTCCAAAGTCGGCACTCCTTGGCCGACGCCGACCGCCGCGAGGTCGAGCACGATTAACGTTTGCACGCCGACGGCCACGGCCTGAGCGGCGATTTGCTCCGGCGTTTGGCCGGCCCAACCGTACGATGAAGCGAGCGGTTCGCCGTGCTTCAGATCGAGGCTAAAGACGAGTCGTTCCCAACGGACCGCGCGACCGGTGGCGGCGAGCGTCAGCACGTCGGGCATCGATTCGAGGCCGACGATTACGCGACCTTCGGCGGAGCGCGTGGCGAGGTAATCGGCGATGCGCCGGCCTTGATCGGCCGAGCGAATTCCGGCATCGATCCAGGGGGAGAAACCGGCGGCGATCACGTCGTCGTAGCAGGCCCAACTCGGCTCACCACCGGCGATGGCGTCGAGGTCCGCGATGTAGCAACGACTAAAGCCAAAGGCCTCGTGCAGCCCGCGAGCGACTGCGGCGGGCGCAGCGCCGTCGCACAAGCGGCTCTCGATCGGTCGGTAGTTTTCACGGTCGCCCGCCACGCCACGAACGACGCAATGATTCTTTAAGTCGAGAACCGGCAAGACTTCAGGTAGCATGGTGCGTTGGCGGGTTGCCGATGTTTGTTCGGTCAGAGTACAATCTGAATTCACTTTGTTCGATCCCGCCTTCTGCTGTTCGTCCCACCGCTTTTGAGGACGCTCTCATGCGTTTCGTTTCGTGCCGACTCCGGTCGCTAACGCTCCCGGCTCGCTGTTTGGCCGCTGCGGCCTTGGGCCTCGTCTGGTCGTCCGTAACTTTAGCACATGCCGCAGCGG
>JAEUIN010000327.1 GCA_016793115.1 Planctomycetaceae bacterium | reverse complement strand
CGAAAACTCGTTGCGCAAGAATTGCTCGGCCAATTCGCGCGGAGTACGATCCCGTTAAGCTTTTAGCACAGAACGACTAAGGACTATGAGGACGCCTTCCGTGCGGACATTTATATCCCGCGCCGGCGCAAGATAATAACTAGTTCGGCGGCGGAGGGCTTCACGGTGGCGGAGGCGAAAGACACAGCCCGACTGGTCGTCACCGTCCGCCCGGCGACAGGCGACGACACGTTCCCAGAGATCGAGTTGGCTGGCAACCGTGATGGGCTGGTATGGCTGTCGGAGGCGATAATGCGTGTGGCTCGCGCCGAACCGGAGCGGCACACCCATCTGGACGCCGAGGCGTGTGCCCCAGTGTATGTTTCGCCGGACGGATGGTGGCTTACCATCTCACGGTCGGAGCGGCTACTCCGAGCAAGGCGCGCCGAACCAGACGCTCCACCTGACCGCGGCGGCGGTTAGAATCGTTTTTCAAGTTCAAACCAACGCCCGCCGCCACGGCAGGTGAACTTTTGCGTTAGGCACCTCATGGCGGTCTTCGAGCTACACCCCGCATCCAAGCCAGAAAGAGAAAGGGTTCAGGTCTCTTCTCGGGATTAAGACGATCTGGAGTGCGCGGGCATACCGCGACTCCGGGCTTCGCTGTCGAATCCCGCCGGGATTCCGGACGTTCGCGTCGCCCGCGCCCGTCACTTCTTCAAAAACGCCGCCGTGAGTTCTTCGATCACGGCGGGCGACATCGGGACCACTTCGCCCAGCGGGCGGCTGTTGATCAGGGCTTCCGCCGTGGTTTCTAAAACTTCGAGCCGGTCGAAGGCGTCGAGCACGCTCGTGCCGCAGACCAGCACGCCGTCGTTTTCCAACAGGGCGATCGGGTTGTCCGGCGTCAATCGTTCGACGATTTCCGCGCCGTCGCCGAACTGAATGCCGTACGGCAGGCGGACGACGTCTTTCAGGAAGATGTAGCTCTCGGGAATTGTGCGGCTGTCGAACCGAACCGATGTGGAGCTGAACGCCGTCGCGTTGACCGGCACGGCGCTCACCACGGCGCGAAACTGCGGGTGGGCCTGATAAAGCGCGCGGTGCAAACGTGTGGCGCGGCTCGGCACTTTGCCGGTTTCGCGTTCGCCGGCGCGCACGAGCACCAAGTCGTCGAGCGCGACGTTGCGACGATCGAACCGCGACGGCGTGACGAGCATCGTGTCGTCGTCGAGCCGGGCCGAAAAACTCCCCTGCGTGCTGATGAACAATCGTTGCTGATAGCCGCGGCGGATGAAGTCGCACATCTGGCGGCGCAGTTCCAACTCGGCTTCGACCGGCCGCTCCGGCGCGAACTCCGGCAACGGCGCGATCCGCGTGAGCGGCAGCTTCGTCTGCTGTTCGGCCAAGTAGCGAATCTCACCGAGCATCGACGCTTTCACGACCGTCTTGGCGGCGAACTCCAACGTCTCGAACCGCGCGAAGGCCTGCGCCAAGTCTTCGCCGCCGACGACCACGCCGTGGTTCTCAAGCACCACGCAGTTGTGGCCGGCCGCGAACGTGCGGGCGATGTTCTCGCCGAGTTTCGTGCTGCCTGGCAGCGCATACGGAGCGAAGCCGACTTCGCCGCACACATTTCGGGCCTGCGGAAAGAGCCGAGTGTCGGGCACTTTGCGGCAAACGCTGAAGGCGACGAGCGCGACCGGATGCGCATGCACGATGGCCCGCAGATCGGGCCGGGCCTCGTAGATCGCTTTGTGAAACGGGAACTCGCTCGACGGCTTGTGCGGCCCGTCGATGCGCCCGCCGGCGCGGACGCAGATCATGTCGTCGCGGCGCAGCGTGCCTTTGTCGATGCGGGCCGGCGTGATCCAA
>JAEUIN010000325.1 GCA_016793115.1 Planctomycetaceae bacterium | reverse complement strand
TGATCGCACTCAACAAGCGACTGGACATCGACATTCCCGAGGCGGACTACGGGAAACTACAGACGATGTCCAGCCTGTTATCTTACCTTCGTTCGCGTTGTGACGGTGCCGCATCTGGTTGAGCGGGCCGCCAATGTCTATTGCTAGGCACGCCTCGGTGAGTAGTCGATGCCTACCATGGACTCTCCCGACATCCGCAGGCATGCGAGGGCTTCTTCGGCGCCCTCGCGGTTCTCCTTGCCGTGGATGCGCGGGCCGTAGCCGTAGAAGAGCGACATCCGTCGCTTCGCGCCGGGAGGGTGTAGTACCAGTAGTCGCTCTGCTTCCAATGCCAGGCCGAACTGTGCGAGTTCCGTCGTTTCTTACGAGGTCGAGCCATCGTCGACTTCCTTGGCGAAGTTTGACCGGGAACTGATTGGGGCCGATATTGCACGCCTCAAGACCGTCCTGTTGTGGATGTCGTTGAAATTCTGATTTGCCGAGGGACTGCCATGCCTACGAGTGCAACCACCGCGAGCCAGCCGGTCCACGAGTTGTTCCGTCGTTTACTACAGAGAATTACTACACTCATTTTTGTTTTTGCTGGAGCTAGCCTATCGCACTCTATATGCCCGGGTTTTGCCGCTTCTTTAGACCAAAAGGCAGGTGGACCGAACATAGTGCTCATACTTGCCGACGACCTTGGGTATTCCGATCTCCGCTGCTACGGTCACCAGGAAACGATCGCCCCGGAAATCGATCGACTGGCGAAGGAAGGCGTGCGCTGCACCCAGTTTTACGTCACTTGGCCGGCTTGCACGCCGTCGCGGGCCAGCTTGCTGACCGGCCGTTATCCGCAGCGCAACGGCCTCTACGACATGATCCGCAACGACATGGTCAACTACGGCCATCGCTACACGGAAGCCGAATACGCCTTGTCGCCCGAGATGACGCTCGGCATGGATGAGCGCGAGCGAACAATCGCCGACGTGCTAAAAACCGCGGGCTACACGTGCGGCGTCGTTGGCAAATGGGACGGCGGCCGCGCTCGCCGCTACTTGCCGGTGCAGCGCGGGTTCGATTTCTTCTACGGCTTCGCCAACACGGGCATCGACTACTGGACGCACCAACGCTACGGCATCGAATCGATGTTTCGCGGCAATGAGCGCATTGAGGAACAGGGCTATTCGACTGATCTCTTCGGCGGCGAGGCCGTGCGGTTCATTCGTGAAAGCAAGGGGAAGCCGTTCTTCCTTTATGTGCCGTTCAACGCGCCGCACGGGGCGTCGAACTTAGAGAAAGACAGCTACCAAGCCCCGCCGGAAACCCTCGCCCTTTACAAAGACCGCGACCCGACGGACAAGCAGACGAAGTACATGGCGATGGTCACGCGGATGGACGAGCGCATCGGCGACATCCGCCGGGCGATCGAGGAGATCGGCGCGGCGGACAACACGCTGATCGTCTTCACCAGCGACAACGGCGGCAGCGGCAACATTCATAACGTTCCGCTCCGCGGACAGAAATCGACGATGTTCGAAGGCGGACTGCGGGTACCGATGATCGCCTGGTGGCCGAAGCGACTGCCTGCCGGCGCCGTAAACAACGAGTTCCTTACGAGCTTGGAATGGCTGCCGACGTTGGCAGCCGTCGCCGGCGCGAAGCCGGACGAGAAGATCAAACTCGACGGCTTCGACATGCTGCCTGTGCTGGCGACCGGCGAGACGTCGCCGCGGACGAAGATGTTCTGGGAACGTCGCGGCGATCGAACGGCGCGAGTCGGCAATTGGAAATGGGTGGCGAGCGCGAAGGGCGGGGGACTGTTCGACTTGGCGACCGACGTGAGCGAGAAGCACGATCTTTCCGCCGAGCGACCCGAGGTTGTGCGACAAATGGAAGCGGAGTTCGCCGCGTGGCGGCAAGAAATGGACGCCGCCGAACCGCGCGGGCCATTTCGGGATTATTGATTCCGCTTCCCTCTCCCCTTGCGGGAG
>JAEUIN010000320.1 GCA_016793115.1 Planctomycetaceae bacterium | reverse complement strand
TACGCCGGCAGCACCATCTCCCCGACCGCGTGCGCGAACAACAACGCCCGCCGCGGACTCTTCGTCGTCGTGCTCATACCTCGTGCTACGCACGAAGATCAGCTAGCGGTACACTGAATCAAGAGCTTTTCGACAGAGCATGTCAGACACCTTTTCTCGTCCTTTTCTCGTCCACCTTTTCTCGTCCAGACACGTTTTCTCGTCCGACATGCTATGCGGGAAAACGGTCGGAGTACCTGGAGTACTCGCGATCATACCACCAGCAACCGAACGACATGATGCCGAACGACGCCGACCAGACGTAAAAACCTACGTACAAATCACGAGTGACCAACCACGCCAGTCCGATCGCCCCAATCGGGCCGAGGCACAGTAAGGATGCTAGGCGGCGAGCATTTTCCGAATGGTGAAAAACGAGAATCGGCGCCAGCAGCATGGCCAAGTTGAACCACGGGCAAAACCAGAGGAGTGCAAAACGTGGATCGGCGAGCGTCATCACCACGCCCCAAAAACTGTACATCGACAGTGAAGTCAGAGCAGCCTGCCACCCTAGTAGATGGTCGTGCCCTGGCACAACCAATTCATTGGTTGCCGGCAGGAAGAGAGAAGCGACGAACAACACCCATGCAAACAGGATCACCAACCAACACGATGTAAGTCGGGTGGGCATTCGGCCTAATTCCAAACAGGTGGAAGAAAAGGGACGGCAAGGGGTCAGGTCTCTTTCTCTGATCTCAGGCCTGCACATTCCTGTGCCGGAGTGCGCCACGCGCCGGTCCAACATCTCCGCCGCCTCCCTCTCCCTGAAACGCGGCCGGCCATCATCGATCGAGAGAACGATCAGGGAGAGGGCCGGGGTGAGGGTTCGCTGCGTGAGCCCTTGGTCGCCCCTCACCCTAGCCCTCTCCCTGACGCGACGCCACAAAAACTTGGAACGCACGTCTCAGGGAGAGGGAACCGGAGGGAGAAAAAGATTCCCGCGCACAAAAGGCGGACAAAAGGTTCCAGGCACCCTTAGCTACCCCGCGTCCCGGTAGGGACGGAAAGATATTAGCCGGTGGTCGAGGCCGCAGGCCGACACCACCGGTCGTCGGTTTCCAATCACAGCGGAGCATCCCGGAGGGATGCTTAGATCAAATCGCTCGCACGGATCGCACAAGGTCGTTCCACATTCATGGCCCTGCGATGAAACGGCGCGACGACGACGACGTGCCCGGCGCAAAGTTCTCGGCATCCCGCCGGGATGCCCAATTCATTCACGCTCGCGATCCGGTGGTGTCGGCCTCCGGCCTCGACCACCGGCTACTCTCCGGGAACCCTCCGGGTTCCTATTCATCCGTGGTGCCATCGCACTGCGGCGTTCGTCGCCGGGTCGGTTCAGGGCGTTGTGGCGCAAGGGGCTTCAGAGCCGGGAGCGTGAGCGACCGGGTCGAGGAGGCCGGCCGATGTCGCGTTCTCTCCGTTGGATGATGTGGATCAACGGGAGCACCCGAGGCTGCGCCGCCACGGCCGTTCCGCGTGGGCCTCGTTGCGCTCGACCCACCCTACTTTTCCCCGTCGCCTGCGTTTCCAGACAGCGGGGATAAACCCCGCCGCTCGCTGATGCCAATACGCCCGGCGGCACTTCGTGAAAATCTTCCCAAACCCCTCAAACAGCGTGTATTTAATAGCCTCGTTTCGCTAGCTTCGCGAATTTGAAAGCATTTTGTTGACGCTGCCGATTTCGCGAAGTTATACTCGACTGGCTAGGTAGCCGAGCTATCTCGTTTGGTAGTCACTGTTTGGATCATATCGCAAACGGCGGATTTGCGGGTCGTACCGGTCGTTTCGGCCTCTGAGACCGTGAATTTTCGCCCGCGCCGCTCGTCCCGGAGTCCTCGTTCGAGGCGCGCTCGCCCTTGCGGCGGGCCTTCGACTTAAGGAAGTGCCATGAACCTGTTCGGAAAGATTTTGGTTGCGCTGAATCTGGTCATGAGCCTCGTGTTCATGTCGTTCGCCGTGGCCGTCTACTCGACGCATCAAAACTGGCGCGACGTCGTGCAGCGTCCGAAGGATCAAGCTTCGGAACCGACGAAGCCGGTCGGCTTGGTCTACCAAGTCGAAGACTTGATGCTCAAGAACGATCAGCTCGTGAAGAAGATCGAATCGCTCCGCGCCGAGATCGCGCAAGAAGCCCGCTTGAAGAACGTGCGGCTCGCGCTGTTGGAAACGCAAAAGGTCGAGCTCGAAAAGCAGATCGCCGCGAAGGCGCAGGAAATTCAAGCCATCACGGCCGACAAGCAGATGACGAGCGCCAACATCGAGAAGCTCACGGTGGAAGTCGGCAAGAAGTCGGCCGACATCGAAAAGCTGACGCTCGAAGTGGCCAACAAGAACGACGAGATTCAGCGCAAGCACGAAGACGTCGTGCGGCTGACGAACCAGCTCTCGCAACTCGGCACCGAACTCGCCAAGCTGCAAAACCAAGTCAAGGTTTTGGTCGCCAAGCAAACGCCCGCCACGCAGACGAGCGGCGCGGTCGCCGACGCCGCGGCGCCGAAGCTGGAAGGGATCGTGCGGGCCGCGACGAACGACCTCGTCGAAATCTCGCTCGGCTCCGACGACGGCGTGGCGCGCGGCCAGACGATGTACGTCTATCGCCCGGGCGCGACGGCGGCGGCGACGAAGCTGATCGGCCGGATTGAGATTCTCCAGACGACGGCCGACGTGTCGGTCGGTCGGATTCTCGAAGACTACCGCAAGGGCATCATCGAAAAGGACGACCGTGTCGCAACTCGATTCAACTAACGCCGGCGGCATCTACGAAGAGAAACCGGGCAGCAACATCTACACGGCGATGCTCGGCATCGCGTTTCTCGCGCTCTGCACCGCTTCGGCGATGCTGGCGATGGAGTTGAGCGCCTACGACTTCGACACCAAGGGGGAGACGGCGCGGAAGGCGACGCCCCGCTCGGTGGAAGCGCTGCGGGCCGAACAACAAGCGCTCAACGCTCCGGTGGAAGAAGCGGCGACGGACTTGGGGACGGGCGTCGACGCCTCGGCCCCGGCCGCGACGCCCGCCGCACCGGCGACGACTCCGGCCGCTCCGGCCGTAGGCGCAGGCGGTTTCGGCGCAATGCCGGCCACGACGCCCGCCGCACCGGCTGCGGGCGCTCCGGCCGTCGGTGCGCCTGCTGTGGGCGCTCCTGCCGTGGGTGCTCCTGCCGTGGGTGCTCCGGCTGTGGGTGCTCCGGCTGTGGGTGCTCCGGCCGGCGCCGCACCGGCCACGCCTGCGACGCCTGCCGCGCCGGGTGCGGCAGCGCCGGGAGCCGCCGCTCCGACGACGCCGGCCACGCCGGGCACGATGTAAGAGCAAGCACGAGCGGCTTGCGACGCAGCGACGAGAGCCGCTCGCCCAACCGCGGCGCGAACGCTTCGCGACGCTTGCTCTTCGGTTACACTACAACGAGCCGTGCGCCTCGGGGCGCGCGGCTCGCTTCGTTCCCCGTCAGTGAGCTTCGCAAGGAAGGCCCGCCGCCATGCACAAGGTCAAGATCTTTAAGAGCGTCGAAAGCGAACTCAACTCGCTCGAATCGCAAATCAACGCTTGGCTCGGCGAGAGCGGCGCGCGGGTCGTGCAGATCTTCGGCAACATCGCCCCGCAGAGCATCGTGCCCACGGCCAAATCGGCCGGCCTCTCGACGACCGAATTCGCCCCCAGCGACGTGCTCGTCGTCGTACTCTACGAGACCGGGCACTAAGGGCGCCGAGCGGCTCGCCTCTCCGCCTGTAGGGAACGCCCTCCGCGGCGTTCCGAGAAGTTGGTACCCGCTGCGCGGAACGCCGC
>JAEUIN010000305.1 GCA_016793115.1 Planctomycetaceae bacterium | reverse complement strand
GCCGGCAGCACCATCTCCCCGACCGCGTGCGCGAACAACAACGCCCGCCGCGGACTCTTCGTCGTCGTGCTCATACCTCGTGCTACGCACGAAGATCAGCTAGCGGTACACTGAATCAAGAGCTTTTCGACAGAGCAGACCAGCCCCCTTTTTTCTCCACGCAGACCAGGGGGAAGACGAGGCCCCTCTTCCCCCTGGGCCCCCTTCTACCCTCTTCTCTGTTCCGGTCGCCGTCACTTTTGACTTTGGTATGCTGAACTGCCGTAAACCACCGCGGCGGCACCCTCTCGGCTTCGCCTCAGCAGTCCTACGACTATGAGACTTCTAGCAATACTGCTCGTCCTAACTGTGATTCCAAACTTGGCTTTCGCGCGTAGTTACGCCCGACCCGAGCCACATAAAAGATTTTCCAGTACCGGTGACTTCTATCTCGATTTCAATCCTGAAGCTAAACAACACTCCGTCTACGCAACACAACGTCCCGAGACGCCATTATGGACCGTTATAACGGACTCATTTTGGCCATTTCTGAAAGATGAGAGTGATCGCTGTCTATTTGTTGCAAATGACGGCCGCTCCGTTGCAGGCTTAACTTTTGTCCACGCGACGGGCTTTCCGGCCGATCACCGACGTTTTGATGGGCTTGAGTTTTTTGATAAGAGTGGTCGCATCGCGGCATATCGGGTTTCAGAACTGCCGTCCGGCCGCATCCCCTTAATAGATATCCCGATTCGCAATGTGTGGTTCGCATTTCATGGCGACGATTTTCGCGGCGGCCAATTAAAGCGCGACGCTGATATCCTTACCGTCGCGCCTTTTGGAATGCGATCCTTCGATTTTTCCATCGCGACTGGCCAGATTGTCGACTGGCACCTAAACCTGCGATATTTTGCCTATATGGCGATGGTTTATTCAGTCCCAGCATGGATTATCGCGCGTTGGGTACGTCGACTTACACTTGCGAATCGGCTGCCGCTTGCCTCCTCCGGCGAACGACGGTCAATATCGTATAGTCCTGGAATTGGCACGATCTTAGTCGTTTCTAATTTGGCTCTTTTCGCCAGCGGCGTGTACATGGACTCATTCGGGGGCGCTATTGATAGATTGGGCGGCCAAATTTGTACGTTGACCTATCAAATTGCGTTTGTTCTCGTCCCAACGACCATTTGCATATCGTTCTTGGGGCTTTCATCGCAGCCGCGCCGCTTTGACATTTTCGGCCCATGGCTTTCGCTTCTTAGCGCGATGTCTATGATGGCGCTTTTCAACTATTAGGTATCAATGGCGTCATCGCATTTGCAATCGATGATGGCCAATCATTCCAATCACACTGCCAAAGTTCTAATGGCGTCCTGTCGCCCCGAGTTCACGCGACAGAAAAAAGGCGGATTCTCGATGGTGCGTTCAGCCTCTACGGCCGTCGGCCCGTCGCGATCGTATTTAAATTCCTCGCCCGCGCGCGGCAGGCTACAATCGGCGCAGGTTGGTCGGTTCCGCTTTTCTTCGTGACTCCCTTTCGCGCTCCCCACTCCCTCCCTGCTCCCTCGCCATGATCTGGGATCTGCACTGCCATCTTTCCGGCGTCGAAGGGAAGACGCCGACCGAGCGGATGGGCAAGCTCATCGAGTTGGCCGATCGGGTCGGCATCGAGCGGCTTTGCTTTTACATGGGGATGACTTGGACCAAGGAGCCGACCCCCGACGATCTGCGCAAACAGAACGACGAAGTGCTCGAAGCCCTCCAGCATTGGCGCGATCGGGCCTTCGGTTTTTGCTATGTGAGCGGCGACCATGTCGAGGCGAGTCTCGCCGAGATCGAGCGCTGTATCGCCCAAGGCCCGATGACGGGCATCAAGCTGTGGGTCGCCCATCATTGCAGCGACGCGGCGATCGACCCCATCGTGCGCCGCGCCGCCGAACTCAAAGCCGTGATCTATCAACACACCTGGTTCAAGAGCGACGGCACGATGTATCCGGGCGAGTCGACGCCGTATGACTTGGTGGAGCTGGCGAAGCGCCACCCGCGCACGCCGCTGATTCTCGGCCACACGGGCGGACAATGGGAACTCGGCATCCGCGCGGTGCGGGCCTACCCGAACGTGAGCATCGATATCGCCGGCAGCGATCCGACGGCCGGCATGGTGGAGATGGCCGTGCGCGAGTTGGGAGCCGAGCGGGTGATCTACGGATCCGATTGCGGCGGCCGCAGCTTCGCTTCGCAGATCGCCAAGGTGCACGGCGCGAACATCAGCGACCGCGAGAAACGGCTGATCTTCAAAGACAATTTGCGGCGGATGATGCTGCCGATTCTCAAAGCGAAGAACATCGACGCATGATCGACGTCAACGTGTATCTGCATCGCTGGCCGTTTCGCCGCCTGCCGGGAGACGAACCGGAAGCGCTCGTCGCCAAGCTCACCGCCGCCGGCGTGCGGCAGGCTTGGTGCGGCAGCTTCGACGCGCTGCTGCATCGCGACGTCGCTGCCGTGAATAGTCGGCTGGCGAGCGATTGCCGCAAGCACGGCGGCGACTTGCTGCGGCCGTTCGGCGCCGTGAACCCGACGCTCCCCGACTGGCTCGACGACGTGCGCCGCTGCCACGAGACGCACGGCATGCGCGGGCTGCGGCTGCACCCGAACTACCAAGGTTACAAACTCGACGACCCGCGCTTCGCCGAGCTGGCGGCCGCGGCGGCCGAGCGCAAGCTGCTGCTGCAGATCGCCGTGACGATGGAAGACGAACGGACGCAACATCCGCTCGTCTTGGTACCGCATGTGGACCTCGCGCCGCTCGTGCCGCTCATGAAGCAACTGCCGGAGCTGCGCGTGGTGCTGCTCAACGCGTTTCGGGGGGCGAAGGTGAACGTCGTCGATCAATTGGCCGCGACGGAGCGGGCGTGGTTCGACATCGCGATGAAGGAGGGAGTCGGCGGGGTGGAGAATCTCGTGAAGCAGGTGGGACACGAAAAGGTGTTGTTCGGCAGCTATTATCCGTTTTTCTTGCACGAATCGGCGCAATGGAAGCTCAAAGAGTCGCCGCTCGGCGGCGTGCAACTCGAAGCGATTTCGCAGGGCAACGCGGAGCGGCTCGGGAGCGCGACCTAACATGCCCGGGCTCGACGTTCGGCCGGCGACCCCGCAAGACGTGCCGTTGCTGCACGCGATGATTTGCGAACTGGCCGACTACGAAAAGCTCCGCCACACGGTGAAGGCGACGGAGGGGGATTTACACCGGGCGCTGTTCGGGCCGCGGCCGTTGTGCGAGGCGGCCGTCGGTCGGTCGGAGGACAGTGCGAGTGGGTTTGCGCTCTACTTTCCGACGTACTCAACTTTTAGCGGACGCGCAAGTCTTTACCTGGAAGACCTTTACGTCAGGCCTGCGGCCCGCGGTCGGGGCCTCGGCCGGCTGCTCTTTCACTACGTCGTAGAGGCTACGATCGAACGCGGCTACGGCCGGGTGGAATGGACGGCCCTGGATTGGAACGAGCCGGCGATCCGCTTCTACGAAAGCCTGGGGGCCGTGCAGCGGCCGGAGTGGCGGCTGTTTCGCCTCGACGGCGAGGCGCTGGAACGGTTTCGAAAATAACGGACCGGCCGGCTTAATTCGCCCCGACTTCGGCGAGCACGTAGGGCCCCTTGGGGATGACGGCGAGCGTGGCCGCGGGGCCGTATTCGGCGAGCGAATCGGCGACGGCGGCCTCGACGGTCGGGGCGCTCTCGACGAACAGGCGTGCCAGCGTGGCCGGCGGAAGTCCGTCGCTGACGACTTTTACCTTCGCTTTTCGCCGCACTTTGGCCAGTTCCTCGAGCTGCCACTGGTCCATCACGAAGTAGTCGGTGTTCGTGATGCGGTCGACGAATCCTTCCAGCGAGGCGTTTTCGTCGAACAGGCGGGTAAATTCCGGGCTGCCGATTCCTTCGCTCAAGCTCGCGGCGACGATGATCGTGCCGCCGGGTTTTACGCAAGCCATCGCCCCGACCATCCCCTTCACGGCCTGGTAGAAGGTCGTGTCGAGCGGATAACCTGCCCCGCTCGTGACTACGACGTCGGCCTCTTTTTCCAGCCGATCGACGACGACGCCGCGCACGAACCCGACGCCGGCCTCGAACGCCTCGATCATGTCGCCCGCGACGAAATACAGCGGCCGCCGCTTCGCGTCGATCACCGTATTGACGATGAAATCGCAGCCGACGTGCCGCGCGATCCAGGTGTTTTCCTCATGCACCGGATTGCCTTCGAGCGTGCCGCTTTGGGCGTTCGGGTGCTCGAGGAATCGCGGGCTGTGCCAGGCTTTCACCGTTTCCAGCGCGGCGATACCCGGACAAATGAGTTTGCGGCCTCCGGAAAAGCCGGCCATGAAATGCGGCTCGATCAGCCCGACGGTGATCTTGAGATCGGCATCGACGTACCGCGAATCGATCCAAATCGGCACGCCGCGCGGGCTCTCGCCGAGGTAGGTATGCTCGTCGCGGCGCTTGCCGAAGTGGTTTTCGCAACGATAGTTGGCGGCGATCGTCGGGCCGACCAGTTCGACAAGTTCGGCTCCCTCGTTCGGCCGATGCAGCCCGGTGGCGACGAGGATCGTAATCGCTTCGCGTGCGATGCCCGCCGTTTCGAGCATGCGAAGCAGCGGAGTGAGCATCAACTCGTTGGGAACCGGGCGCGTGATGTCGCAAATCAGGATGCAGGCGCTCTTGCGGCCGCGGGCCAGCTCTGCGAGCGGCGCGGTGCCGAGCGGTGCGGCGAGCACGCGCTCCAATTCGGCGACCGGATCGGCAAGCGGAACGGCGTCTTTGTAGGCCAGGGTTCGTACGACGCGCTCGGTCGGCAGTTCAACCTCGAGCCCGACCTTGCCGTATTCAAGTTTCACCCGCATCGCGGCCACCTTGTTAGCACGACGATCGACGACCGGCGTAAACGGCGACGGCCCTCGGCGAACGATTCGCCCAGGGCCGTTGCGACAATCTCGGCGCTCCGATCCGTGCGGGATCGAACCGTGGAATTGGGCGACTACTTCTTGCCGGCCGGCTTTGCGGCGGCGGCCGGCTTCGCACCCGGAGCGGCCGCGCCCTCTTCGCCTTCTTCCTTCTTTTTCTTCTTCTTTTTCATCGAGAGCTTCATCACCCGCGTTTTCGGCAAGCCGTACGGGCTGGTGTTCTCGTCGCTGAACTTGTCGGCGCCCTTCATCTGCTCAATGCGTTCGGCGCGAGTCAACACGTTTCGCGAACGCGTGCTGCCGGCGCGGATGCGCAGGCTCTTGTCCATCGACATCTTCAAAGTCTCCGTCGGGCTGGTGCGCCGAGGCCGCGTCGGGTCCGCTCGGACCGGAGTGCCTCTAGGCGTTGTGCGGTGGAATTTGGGGAAACCGCTATTCTACGGGCTCGGCGGAATCTCACAAGGTGACCTGGCGCTGGGCACCGACAGCGCAGCTCGCCGTAATCGGCCGGACTTGGTCGAATGCCGCAAACATTGCAGGAGCAATGGTTTAATTCGGATTCTGGTCCGCTACGGATATCCCGCCGACGTCGCCGGGGAATTGGCAGTTGGGAAGCGGCGAATTGCGGCGACGTGGGCGAAGGACGGTTAGGCTGCAAATGTACAGCAGTCTGCTACGATGACCTGCTCGCCCGCCGTTGCCTCCCGGAGCGTTTCGCATGCCCGATTCAGTACCGCCGCGCTCCCCAGTGCGACTTGACCGTCGCCGGTTTCTGGCCTGCTCAACGGCGGCCCTTGCCGCCGCCGCCGGGGGCTCGGCGACCGCCGCCGAATCCGCGCCGCGCTGGTCGTTCGGGCTCCTCGGCGATACGCACTTCGATCGGCTCAATCATCACGATTTTTCTTGGCTCGAAGCCGATCATCCGGGCGACGTCGAGCAGGTTCGCCGCTATAGCGACCACGCGGCCAAGTTGTTGCCGAAACTGTTCGCGCGGCTTCGTGCGAAGATGAGCGCGGCCGGAGCTCGCTTCGATTCCGTCGTGCATGTCGGCGACTTCGTCGAAGGTCTCTGCGGCTCGCCGCAACTCGCCGAGCGCCACGTTCGCGAAGCCATCGAGTTTCTCGGTGCGGCCGGCTGGAATGTCCCGCTTCTGCTCACAAAAGGGAACCACGACGTCACCGGTCCCGGCGCGATCGAGGCCTATGAAAAGCTGATCTTGCCGCTGCTCGGCAAATCGCTGGCGACGAAGATCGACAAGCCGCGCTACGCGGTCGAGCGCCGCGGCGCTCTGTTCGCCTGCTACGACAGCTACGACAAAACCTCGCTCGATTGGCTCCGCGAAACGCTCGGCCGCACACGCCGCCGAACCGGCCCGACGTTCGTCGTCGTTCATCAGCCGATCGTGCCGTTCCAGGCCCGCGGCAACTGGAGCGTGCTGATCAAGCCGGAGCAGGCGAAGCAACGTGTCGAACTGCTCAATCTCTTGGGCGAGCATCGCGCGATCGTGCTTTGCGGGCACGTTCACCGCTACGGCCTCACGGTACGCGACACGGAACGCGGACCGTTCACGCAACTGGCGTTGAGCAGCATTTTGAGCGACGAAACGCAACAACCGCAGCAAGTGCTCGCAGGGCTCGACGCTTACGGCCCGGAGCTGACGGAACTCGAGCCGAAATTCCAACCGGACTCGAAAGACGAACGTCGTAAACTGTTCGCCGCCGAGAAACCGCACCTGACTCGCTTTGAATACGCGCACACGGCCGGTTACGCCATCCTGCACGTCGACGGGAATCGCGTGACCGCCGAGATTTACAACGGAGCCGCAGCCGAACCATGGAAAACCGTCGAATTGGCGACGTCGTGACGTCCGTCCCTTGTAAGACGACGAACTGTGCGGCGAAACTCGCCGCGCTGGTTACCGTCGGCCTCTTGCCGAGCGTCGCGTGGAGTCAAAACTCGTCGATCTCGAAGTTCGACGTCGTGCGCGACGTCGGATATGCCGAGCCGAAAAACGCCCGGCAATCGCTCGACGTTTACTTCTCCGCTTCGTTGCAGAACGCGCCGACGATCATTTGGATTCACGGCGGCGGTTGGCGGCGCGGTGATAAAGGCGGCATGGAAACCAAGGCCGCGACGTTCTTCGAGCAAGGGTATGTGTTCGTCTCGACGACGTACCGCTTTTTTCCCGAAGTCTCGATTAAAGAAATGACGGGCGATGTCGCCAAGTCGATCCGCTGGGTGCGCGACAACATCCGCCGCTACGGCGGCGATCCCCAGCGGTTGATCGTGATGGGGCACTCGGCCGGGGCCCATTTGGCCGCGCTGGTCTGCACCGACGATCGGTATTTGCGCGCGGAAGGAGTGCCGCTCGCGTGCGTTAAGGGGTGCGTGACCTTGGACGGCGGCGCATACGACATCCCCCACCGAGTGCAGGCCGGCGTCAATGTTCGCGAGGTGTATAAAGAAGTGTTCGGCGGCCGAGAGGAGACATATCGCGACTACTCCCCCGCCCTGCACGTGGCCGAAGGGAAGAGCATCCCGCCGTTTCTCATCTTCTACGTCGCCGGGCGCGAAGAGACGAAGACGCAATCGCTCCGCTTCGCCGAGCAATTGAAGGCCGTCGAGGTCGAAGCCGAGGTCGTCGCGGCACAGAACAAGACGCATGCCACGCTCGAATCGGAACTCGGGCTCGACGGCGACAAGCCGACCGCGGCCGTGTTGGAATTTTTGAAGACGTCGCTCGGCTCGAAGTGAATCGAGCCGACGGTTTATTTAACGGACCCGCGGCAAGATCGCCGCGGCCAAGACGGATCGTCGTATGTCGCTCGAAGCATTTCATCCCGTGTTGCACGATTGGTTCGTCGGCAAGTTTCGCGCGCCGACGGATCCTCAGCGACTCGGCTGGCCGAGCATCTTGGCCGATCGCCACACGTTGATCGCGGCGCCGACCGGAAGCGGTAAGACGATGTCGGCCTTCATGGTGCCGCTCGATCGGCTGTTTCGCCGCGCCGTCGCCGGCGAGTTGGCCGACGCCGTCGACGTCCTCTACGTCTCGCCGCTCAAAGCTTTGAGCAACGACATTCGCCGCAACTTGGTGACGCCGCTCATCGAGATCGAAGCGGCCGCGCACGCCGCCGGCCTCGCGCCGCAGCCGATTCGCGTTGCCGTGCGCACGGGCGACACGCCGGCGCGCGAGCGGCAACAGATGCTCAAGCGGCCGCCCCAGATTCTCGTGACTACGCCGGAATCGCTTTATCTCCTGCTCACCTCGAGCAAGAGCCGAGAGATCTTGCGCGGCGTGCGGACCGTCGTGGTCGATGAAATCCATGCCTTGGCCCGCGATAAGCGCGGCTCGCACCTGAGCCTCTCGCTGGAACGGCTCGATGCTTTATGCCGCGCCGGCGGTTCGCCGCCGCCGACGCGGATCGGTCTCTCGGCGACGCAGCGCCCGATGGACGCGATCGCTCGTTTCCTCGTCGGGGCGGGCCGCACGGAGATCGACGGCACGCCGCAGTGCGACATCGTCGACGTCGGCCACTTGCGCGAGCTCGACCTCGGACTCGAGGTGCCCCCCTCGGAATTGGAGGCCGTTTGCTCGCATGAGCAATGGGGAGAAGTCTACGAGCGGATGGTGCAACTCATTCAGACGCATCGCAGCACGCTCGTGTTCGTCAACACCCGTCGACTGGCCGAACGGGTAACCCATCATCTCTCCGAGTTGCTCGGCGAGAACGCCGTGGCGAGCCACCACGGCAGTCTCTCCCGCGAAATGCGGCACACGGCGGAACAGCGTCTGAAAGACGGCGAACTGAAGGCCGTCGTCGCCACGGCCAGTCTGGAGATGGGGATCGACGTCGGGTTTATCGACCTGGTGATTCAAATCGGTTCGCCGCGATCGATCGCCACGTTCTTGCAACGGATCGGCCGCTCCGGCCACTCGCTCGGCGTGGTTCCCAAGGGGCGCTTGTTTCCGCTCACCCGCGACGAACTGATCGAAAGCTTGGCCTTGTTGCGGGCCGCGAAAACCGGCCGGCTCGACACGATCGAAATGCCGGAAAAGCCGCTCGATATTCTGGCCCAGCAAATCGTAGCCGCAACTTGTGCGGATGAGTGGGACGAAGACGAATTGTACGCGCTCTGTCGCCGGGCCTGGCCGTATCGCGATTTACTGCGCAGCGAATACGATGAGATCGTCAAGCTGCTGCACGAAGGGATGAGCGTTTCGCAGAAGCACGGCATGCACGTGTTTCGCGATGCGGTGAACAAAAAGTTGCGCGGACGCCGGCACGCGCGGCTCACCGCGCTGATGAACGGCGGAGCCATACCCGAGTTGGCCGATTATCGCGTCGTCACGGCCGAAGACCGAACCTATCTCGGCACGGTAAATGAAGACTTTGCGATCGAGAGTTTGGCGGGCGACGTGTTTCTGCTCGGAAACATGTCGTGGCGAATCCAATATGTGCGCGGCGGCGAAGTGGTCGTCAGCGACGCCCAGGGAGCCCCGGCCTCAATTCCGTTTTGGCTCGGCGAGGCGCCCGGCCGCACCGATGAACTCTCGACGGAAGTCTCGGCGCTGCGGCAAGAGTTGAGCGATCGGATCACGATCAACTCTTGGGACACGAGCGGCCCTGCCGAATCGCCGCCGGCGCGGCGCGTCGGCGGCGATGAATTCGCGGAAGATTACGCGATTCTAGCGCAGGGTCCGCGGACGCTCGGCGATCAACGGACGCTGTTCGACGAAGAGCCGACGCCTTACGACGGCGATCCGTATTTCACGTCGACCGACGGCGCCGGCGAGACGCGGACCGTGAACGCGTTCGCCACCGATACCGCCGCTGCGCCGCCGCCTGCCGACACTCGACCGGCGTTTGAGTGGCTGTCTCGCGAGTTGCCCGTCGACGAGTGGGCGCTCGAGCAAGCGGTGCGGTATATTGCCGCGCAAAAGGCCGCAGTCGGTTTCGTGCCGACGCGGTGGAAGATCCTCTTCGAGCGATTTTTCGACGAATCAGGCGGCATGCAGATCGTCGTTCATGCGCCGCTGGGCGCTCGCGTCACGCGGGCCTGGGGCTTGGCGATGCGGAAACGCTTCTGCCGCTCGTTCGATTTCGAGCTGCAGGCTTCGGCCGACGACGACGGATTTGTGCTGGCCGTCGGGCCGCAGCATAGCTTTCCGATCGACGCGCTGTTCAAGATGCTCAACTCGACGAACGGCGAAGACTTGCTGACGCAAGCCTTGCTTGCGGCGCCGATGTTCGAAACCCGCTGGCGTTGGAATGCGTCGCGGGCCTTGGTCGTGCCGCGGATGAAAGGAGGCAAGAAAGTTCCGCCGCACATGCAGCGCTTCAAGGCCGACGATTTTCTCGCCGCGGTGTTTCCGGCGAAGACGGGATGTTTTGAAAACCATCACGGCGACATCGACATCCCCGATCATCCCATGGTGCGGCAGACGATTCGCGACTGCCACACCGAGGCCATGGACCTGAAGCGTTGGCTCGCCATGCTCGATGATTTCCGCGACGGTCGGATCGAGTTCGTCGCGGCCGATACGCGCGAGCCGTCGCCGATGAGCCACGAACTGGTCAACGCGAACCCGTACGCGTTTCTCGACGATGCGCCGCTGGAGGAGCGCCGAGCGCGGGCCGTAGCCGTGCGCCGCGGCGTGACGATCGACGCGGTGCGCGATCTCGGACGTTTGGAGCCGGCGGCGATCGAGCAGGTTCGCGATGAAGCGTGGCCGCTGGTGCGCGACGGCGACGAGCTGCACGACGTACTGTTGAGCATGGTCGCCGTGCCCGCGGAATCGGCGGCAAGCTGGCGACCGTGGTTTGAGCAGCTGCGGAAGAGTCGCCGCGCGACGATCGCGCGGACCGGCGACGGCCGCGTGTTTTGGCTGGCCGCGGAGAAGCAGCCGGTCGTGAAAGCGCTCTACGACGACGCGACCTTGGAACCGTCGATCGCGCTGCCGACCGATCTCGATGCGGCGTGCGAACCGGACGCGGCCGCCGTGGCGGCCCTGCGCGGCTGGTTGCCGTGCGTCGGACCGATGAGCGTCGCGCGTTTGGCGGCGCTCTTGGGCTTGGCGGAATCGCGCGTCGCCGCGGCGCTCGAGTCACTTGAAGCGGAGGGGTCGGCGCTGCGCGGCACGTTCACAACCGAAGGGCACGCGGCGGCCGCGGCCGGCACAAAGCATCCGGAATGGTGCGATCGACGCTTGCTCGCGCGAATTCATCGCCTCACGCTCGACGGATTGCGAAAACAAATCAAGCCGGTGGAGATCGCCGACTACTTGCGATTTCTCTTGCGGCACCAGCGGCTTGCGCCCGACACGCGCTTGCGCGGACGCGTCGGATTGCGCGAGGCGATCGAGCAATTGCAAGGTTTGGAAATCCCGGCGGGAGCTTGGGAGTCGCGGGTGCTGGCGGCGCGAATCGACGATTACGATCCGCTGTGGCTCGACGAGTTGTCGCTTTCCGGTGAGGTCGTTTGGGGCCGGTTGCGGCCGCCCCGCCGCGACGAAGCGGACGGACCGAGCGCGGTCGGGTTGTCGCGGGTGATGCCGATCGCGCTGGCGGCGCGCAACGATGTGGCCTGGCTAGCGCCTCCCGATCGGCGTCCGGACGAAGTTCCGCTGCGCGGCAACGCGCTCGACGTGTTGGAGATGCTGCAATCGCGCGGGGCTCTGTTCTACAATGATTTGCTCATCCACACGAAATTGCTCCCGGGGCACCTCGACGCCGGGCTCTATGAGTTGGCGGCGCAGGGCTTGGCGTCGTCCGACGCCTTCGGCGCGGTGCGCGCACTCACGGCCGACGACAAGCGGCACGCCGCACGCCTCCGCTTGCGGTCGCGCCGGCGGCGGATCGGGAGTTGCACGATGGCCGGCCGATGGTCGCTCTTCCCGGGCCCGCTCGTCGAAGTGACGCCGGAAGAGCGGGCCAATCGCTGGGCGTGGCACTTGCTGAAGCGGTGGGGAGTGGTGTTTCGCGATCTCTTGGAACGCGAGACGTGTGCGCCCCCGTGGTGGCAACTGGTGCAGCAGTATCGGCGGATGGAGGCCCGCGGTGAGATTCGCGGCGGACGCTTCGTGGCCGGAGTCGGCGGCGAGCAGTTCGCCGCCGGCGACGCCGTCGAGAAGCTTCGCCGCGTCCGCGAACAGCCTGCCGGCGATCAGTGGCTCGTGTTGTCGGCGGCCGATCCGCTGAACCTGACCGGCATTCTGCTCCCCGGCGCGAGGTTGCCCGCCGTGACGAACAACTCGCTCGCCTTGTGCGACGGCCGCGTCGTCGCCGTCGAGCAAGCGGGCGACGTGAAGTTTGTCGAACCGCTCGAAGCGAAGCAGGTCGACGAAGTCGTGCGACGAATGCGGCGAACGGGCTAGCCGCTTTGGCGACGCCGGAACGCGATCGCCGCAGCGGAGCGCGGCTGATCGTCGGCGGAATCCGACGGATGGCGACATTCGACTTTGCCGGACACGAACTGCGCGGAACGACGAACCGGCGCCGGTCGCTCCGGTTGCGGATTTGCGATCCGCGACATGATGCGGTGAGATTCGAGAATCACCCGGGCGATGTCGGCCATCGAACGGCGCTGATTGCGGGCCTCATGGCGCAAGTGCCGCATGGCCGCGGCGTCGGACACTTTAAGTTGCTCGGCCAAAATGTTTTTGGCTTGGTGGATCAACTTCGTCTGCTCCATCTTCCGTTCGAGTTCGGTCACGCGGCAGGCGAGTGCGCGGCGAACCGCGCCGCCGTTGTGGGCGTTATAGATCGCCACCGCCAACGCGGGCGCGGATTCGCTCAGAAACGCGACGGAGTCGGCCCCGGCCGCTAGAAGTTCCAGCGCCGTCGCCACGTCGTCGTGTAGAACGACGCAAACGCCGCGCTGCGAGGCGATCGCAGCGCCGATGAGTTTGCGCAACTCCGCTTGCCGATCGTCGACGACGTCCGGCGAAGCGATGACGACGAGGACGTCAAACGGCTCGTCAAATGAAGTCGCGGCGAATGATGCGTATCGTGCGACCTGCCTCAAGCCGAACACGGAGAGTTCGTCGCCGGGAAAGTCGAGCGGCGATGTCGACCACAGCGCGAAGCCCAGTCGCGAGGCGTGAATCTGTCCTGGTGACGCTAGCGTGGGTTGCGCGTGGCCCATGGATGTTCTCCCTCAGAAGTTGTATCGACCGATCCTGTATAAGGCGGTCGCGCGCTCGGGGGAAGACTGTAGTGAAAAAAGGCGAAAATGTGCCAAGTATTCAGTCTGCCGGTCGCCGGCGGGCTCCCAAGACCGCGAAGACGCGTACTCACTCGCTGGAGGGGGCTGTAACTGCCGAACTCGTAATCGCTTAGGAGAAATCGTCGAAGTTCAGTAAACTCGGTGATTACCCTATTTGCGACTTATCTACCGTAATGAATTCATCCAACTCCACATCATCCGATTCGTCGCAAGACGATGCATCCGACTCTCGCCGACGCTGCGAGCAGGCCTTGGTCTTGTGGCTGCGATGGAACGACGCCTATGAGCGCGTGACGAGCGAAATGTTCGAGCACCGCGAAAACCCTGAACGCGTCGAGGAGCTGCTTGGGCAGGTCGACGAACTTCGCCGTCAGGCCGTGGACACGACGAAAGAAATCTTGCGCGGCTAGGTTCGACAAACGGATCGCACGCGACGACAGATTCCGCACCGCGCGCTGAACAGACCAACGTCGCTCTACGACGCCGCGTGGTCGCAATCGCCGTCATCCATCGAGCGCGAATCGTCGTGATTCGCATCCGTGTCGGCTCGCTTAGGAAACGGAGTGAGTTTCGTCGCCTTGCCGTCGCTCCCCGGTTTGCTCATCCGCTCGATGAGCCGGCGGGCTTCGATGATCACTTGGGCGATATCCGCCATGGAGCGGCGTTGGTTGCGGGCTTCATGTCGCAGATGCCGCAGCGCCGCCCCTTCACCGACTCCCATTTGCTCGGCAAGGATCGACTTCGCCTGATTGATCATCTTGGTTTGTTCCAGCTTCCGCTCGAGCTCGGCCACTCGAGTGCGCAAATTGCGACGCACGACCGCCGCATTATGGGCGGCGTAGAGGGCGACGGCGAGCACCGCCGCCGACTCGCCCGCGAACGCGGCCGAGTCGGCGCCGTTGGTCAAATACTCATTGGCCAGTGAGACGCCGTCGGCGACGACGACGCAAACGCCGAGGTCGACCGCGGTCGCCTGAGCGATGAGTTGCAACAGGCGCTGATCCGCGCCCGACACGCCGGTCCCGACGCACACCAACAGCACGTCGTAGCGGCCGGCCGGCTCCCGTTCGAATTGATGATCGCAACTGAGGTTGCCGGCACACTCGCAGCCGAATGTCTCTAAGTTGGGCAGGCCATCGGTTCGCCCCTCTTCGGCACAAACACAGTATTTAATGCTCGACTGGTGAACCCCCTTGCGAAGCGCCAGCCGCCGTTCAATCGCGTTCATGAAACCCCCACTTGCGAGTAGGGTCTATTCTAGTAGCTACTCGGGCAATTCGACACTCCCTTAATTTAGTGGGGCCGCTTGAGGACGAGCGGCACATAAATTGCTCGCAAGTTTGGTCGGATCGGTCTAGTCGGATTTTTCGCTTTTCGTAGACTGAGAATATCTAATCCATTGCTGCCACGGGATTCCTGACATGCCCGCTCCCACATCGCATGCGATTTCCGGCGCGTCGTCTTGTATGCCTGTGTCGGATAATTTCCGACACGCGTACGAGCAAGTTCTTGTGCTGTGGCTCCGCTGGAATGACGCCAACGAGCGGATTACGACGGAACTGTTCGAGCGGCGCGCCGATCAACTCGGCGTCGAAGAATTGTTGAGCCAAGTCGATGAGTTGCGCGAGCAGGCCGTCAAGGCGTCGCGAACGCTGCTCGCCAATTAACGTTCGTCAAGAGCCGGTCCGGCTCAAGGTGAGCGGGAGCCCGCCCATTCGCTCACTGCGACGACTGCGCCGTCCGGCTTTCCCGCCACGCTTCCAAGTATCGCTGAAAGCCACGACGCACATTGGTCGGCGCTGCGGATAAGGGCTTTCGAAGCTCATCGCCGAACAGCGAATGTCCCGCGGCCGCGCTAAGGCTCGCCCCCTGGATCGCAGTCGCTTCGTCGTAGTTTGTCAGCGCTGTGAACAGCGCCGAAAAATCTCCTTTCGTTTTCGCGACGACCCGCTCCGCGTACTCGCGGGCACAAGTGAAGCGGCCGTCGCCGTCGATGTCGATCATCACGGCGCCGGTCCCCGCCAGCGAATAGGGCGTCCAATCGGGAGACGTCGGCTGATACGGCTTCGGCGTCGGCCAATACGGTTTGCGAACGCCCGCTCCGACGGCGATTGCCGAGAGGAACACGTCGTGCCTCGGCCTTTCGAGAACGAACTCGTGATCCCATTTCACACCGGTCGGCGCCGCTGTCTTGCGCTCATCGATCTTAAACTCGCGGATCGCGACTCCGTCGGCATAGAGCGTCACTTTCGACGCCGTCGCCCAGTGAGGGCCGAGCACGCGGAGGCGAACTCGCAGCGGGGTCGCGGCGGGAACTAGGTCGCCGGCAGAATAGCGGTCGGCGATCTGTAGATCGGCGAGCAAGCCGTAGCTCACGAGCACGCGGCCGGCGGCGAGGTTCCGATAAAACTCGTCGAGCGGGATTGCGCCCGCGTCGCGATCGTCGCAGCGAACGTAGGTTCGCGCGTGGCCGACGAAGTGCCGAGCCACGTCGTGCGAATCGCTCGTGCCGACCGGCACGATTCGCAAGCCGCGGTTCAAAAGCCCGAACCAATCGTGAAACAATTGAAGTCCGTCGCTCTGCGTGGTTCCCGAGTTCACGACTTCGATCAGATTCGCTTCGAGATTCCAGCCGTCAAGTCGCTCTCCGGCCGGTCCGATGTGCCGACTCGGATCGAACGGTCGATAGCCGCTGTGAATATCGCGGGCATGATTGAGCACGACGAAACGGCCGGCGACTCCGGGGCGAATCGCGGCGAAGATCGTCGGCCAATCCGCGCCGGTAGGATCGATCGATGAGGGCCCGGGCTCCAGCGGGAAGACGTTGAAGTGCCCGAACTTAGTCGTCACTTCATTGCCGGTGATCGGCGTGAAGTAACGGTCGACGCCCAATCGCTTCGCGGGCTCCGCGTAGTCGACTTGCACGTTGTGGTCGGTGGCGATCGGAATCTCGACGCCTTCCGCGGCGAGCGTCACCATCCGTTCTTCGATCGTGGCGTCGCCGTGGCGCGAGAACGTGAACGTATGGCAGTGCGTGTCGCACGCCGCATAGCCGGCGGTGGGAACCTCGCGGCGAATCGCGAGCTGCAGAGGGTTCGACTCGCCGGGCCGCAGTTCGACGGCCGCCTCGGCGACCGAATATTCGAACCCGCGTCCGGCGTAGACGCGATAGCGCCCGCTGGGGAGCGGAATCGTCGCCGTGCCGTCGGCGGTGAAGACGATACCGGGGCGGACGGCGAGTTTGCCGGCGGAAGTCGCACCGGTCGACACGAGCGCGCCCGATGAATCGACGATCGTAATCCGCGCCGGCGTCAGGTGCGAGTTGTCCGCGTCGACGACGCGCACCTCCAACTTGGCTTCGCTCAAGACCACGGCTCGCGGTCGATCGTCCCAGCAAACGTCCCCCAGCAGGACGTCGTCCGACGATTTCCCAGACCCATGAATTCGCAAGCGATTGACTCCGGCTCGGATGAGCGACGGCGGGACGGCCCAGTACGTGACCATCAAGTTTTCGTCGACCGGGAGGCGGCCGAGCGATTTGCCGTTGAGTTCGAGCTGCCAAGTCTGCTTCACGTCGCGATGACGGATGCGCAGCGTCGTTTCCGTCGCGACAGCGGTATCCGCGGCAAACTCGAGCGCGAGTTCATCGGCCTCGGCCTGCGGGGAAAACTCCGACCACTCGCGAGTCTCACCGAAGCGAATGTGGTGCATGCGTGCATCAAGCACGCGCTCGTCGGCCGCGGCGCCGATCGCCGATACGGCAACGAGGAAGACAATCGAGGCAACCGGAGACAGGTCGACGAAAACCCGGTTCTGCCACGTTCGTTTCGTAAACGGCGAAGTTGTCGGCATCTTGGCTAAGCTCACTGCGGTCGGTCGGTGGTGAACCGGCTCGCCCGTCGCGTTTTAGAAACGAGAACTGGACCCCGGCTTCCGCTTCCGAGTAAAATCAAGCTTCTTGCCTTTAGCCCCGTCAGTCTCTTGCGGAGGAGGTTCGTCATGTTGCGAACCGTGTCGTTTCTCTGGGCGACGGTTTTCATCGGCGTCGTCGCATCGGCCGCCGACGGTGAGACCTTGCGCGGTTTCTACCTGGAGTCGCGGACCTGTCAGGTTTACACCGGACCGTGCTTTGCAAACGCCGAGTTCGGGTTAACGGGCAACGACGCGATTATGGCCTGGCATATCGAAGAAGGAAACTTCGCCGGCGCCGATTTGGCCGGAATGAGCGTCGTCATGGTCCTGCATGCGGAGCGAACGCTTGCGTCGGCGGGCATCGACGACGCCGGCGAGATCCAGTCGATCGTCTACGTCGATGAGCGGGCCGACGGTGCGCGTCGCGCCGCGCTGGTGGAGTTCGCCAAACATCAAACCGGCAAGGCAGGCCGCGCGGTGGTGCGGGTCGACAGCCTGCCGATCACCATGTCGCTCGACACCGCGACGCTCGAAGGACGCCTGCAGGCCGGGCGAGCCGTGACGATGGTGACTCGCAAGGCCCGCTCGGGCGATTGTATCTGCTCGAACGAAGTGGCTTATTATCCACCGCTCGCGAGCGTCACGAATTTCGTCCCCGGCGTGGCTCGCGAGGCTCAGTTTTCCGGCCGGGGTTTGGGAACCCAATGGTCGATTCCGGAGTCGCGCAGCATCTATATGGGCTTGTTCGCGTTCTGACGCGTACGTTCACACCTAGGAGAGTCAGTCGCCGATGACGATCGCATTTCGCCGCGCCCTGCCCGCGTTGTTGTTGCTTCTTGCACCGTTCGCTTTGCACGGCGCCGAGCATCGAGTGGAGCCGCTGATGGAATCGCCGCCCGGCGACGCCGTCGCGCCGGCGATCGCCGGACTCTTGAACCCTACGGGCTTCAAGGTCGTTCGCGGCGAGTCGCGCACGGTTTGCGAGGTTTGGTTGTGCAAGCAATGGGAAGCGGCCGCCGGTGAGCGACCAGAGGCTGTGAATTATCCGTTGGCGCCCGGATCGCTGGTCGGCGTGGTGCGATTTCCAAAAAAAGGGAGCGACTTCCGCGATCAAGATATCGCCGAAGGGGTTTATTCGCTGCGCTACGGGCAGCAGCCGGTCGACGGGGCTCATGTGGGAACTTCGCCGACGCGCGACTTCCTACTCCTTCTCCCCGCGGCGCAAGACACCACGGCCGGCGTACTCGACTATCGCACCATGACGAAGCAGAGCGCCGAGGCCGCCGGTTCCAGTCATCCGCTGCTGCTCTCGATGCAACGTGCGGAAACGGCGGGCGATCCGCTCGCCATACGCCATGTCGAAGAGCCGGATTGGTGGATCGTGCGGTTCGTCGGCAAAGTGAAGGGAAGCGACGTTCCGGTCGATCTCATCGTTGCCGGCCATGCCGAAGAGTTGTAAGTCGTGAACGGCGACGCCGTATTGCCGCTTCGCCGAGTCCGCGGCCGAAACTGGTCGCTCGCGGCGGCGTGGATTCTCTTGTTCCTCGACGCTCCGGTCGACGTTGGCACCGCGGCGCACGCGCCTGCGTGCGCCGCCGAGCCGAATGCACCGGCCGCACCCAAGTTTACGCTGGAGTCGCTGCGAGGGCGGGTCGTTTGGTCGGCGGAGGCGATGGCCCGCCTGCACGGAGCCCAGTCGGCCGACGACGCCCTGCAGCGAACGTTGGCGTTGGAAACGAGCGACGGTCGGCTCCATCCGCTGCTTGAGGATGTGCGGGGCCGCGCATTTCGGGCCGACGCGCGGTTGCGCCGCATGGAAGTGGAACTCTTAGTGCGGCGCTATCCGCACACTCCGATCGTCCAGGTCGTCAACGTGTATGAACTCTCCGCCGAAGGAAAGTTCGAAATCGATTATTGGTGCGAGGTTTGCGCCATCGCGATGTTCGAACTCAAGGCCTGCGAATGTTGCCAGGGAGAGATCGAACTGCGGCGACGGCGCGTCGTCGAGATGCCGGCGGACGACGGCCGCTGAAACGCACTCCGCCGAATATTCCGGCCGGATAATCTTTTCTAGCGACCCGGCAATTTCGCCGCGCTTGATTGTTTCGCCCGCGAGGGGTCGTATAATCACCGCGCATTCGGGATCGCGGCGACCATTCCATTCTCGCTGCGATCGGCCATTGCCCGCCCGAGCTTTTCGCGTCGATAGGGAGAACCTCCGTATGGCGACGTCTCGAAGTTCCGATTCGCGATCCGGTTTCAACCGGCGCGATTTTCTCCGCGGTTCCGGAGCCGCGGCCGTGGTCACGGCGCTGCAAACCGAACTCGACGCGCAGCAACAAGCGGCCGACTCCGCAATTGTCAGCGGCCCCACGAAGATCCAACTCAACGTCAACGGTCAAACGCGCGAAGTCGTCGTCGAGCCTCGCACGACGTTGCTCGAAGCGTTGCGCTACCAATTGGACCTGACCGGCGCGAAGCCGGTGTGCAACGACGGCAGCAGCGGGGCCGCGACCGTGCTGGTCGACGGCAAGCCGCTGCAGGCCAATTTGCTGCTGGCCGTGGCTTGCGTCGGCAAAACCGTTCGCACGGTCGAAAGCCTCGGCGGCGATACTCCCGACGTCGTACCGCTGGCGTTCGTCGAGCACGACGCCGAACAATGCGGCTTTTGTACGCCCGGGTTCGTCGTCGCGGTGCGGGCCTTTCTCGATAAAAATCCGCAAGCCACCGACGCCGAGATTCGCGCCGGATTGAACGGCAATCTTTGTCGTTGCGGCACCTATGCGAACATCATTCAGGCGGCGATCGCTTTGGCGAAGGGAGGCAACTAATGGCCGACTCTCAATACTTCTGGCCGGCGCGGGAAGAAACGAAGTTGCTCGGCAAGCGCGTCTCGCGCCTCGACGGGCTCGCTAAAGCCACGGGCACCGCGAAGTACACGTACGACATCAACCTCGAAAAGCAATTGATCGCCAAGGCGTTGGGCTGCCCGCACGCTCATTGCCGCGTGAAGTCGATCGACACTTCGGAAGCGGAACGTGTTCCTGGCGTCGCCGCGGTGTTGGTGTTCGATCACGCGAATCCCAACGTTCCGGTCGATCCGGCGAGCGGCAAGCAGCCGGGGGAAATCGAATGGGCGGGTGAACTCTTAGCGGTCGTCGCCGCCGAGAGCGAAGGGGCGGCGACCGAAGGAGTCGCCAAGATCAAGGTCGAGTACGAGCTGCTCGACGTCTTCGTCGACGCCGCGGATTTGAAAGCGGCCGAGGCGGCCAAGCGGACGAGTAAGGGCGGGGGCAAGGTTCAAACGGAGCGCGAGCCGGGCGACGACGACGATGAAGACGAATTCGTCGCAGCGGAATTGGAGCGACTCTTCAAATCGTCGGCCTACGTCGTTGAGGGAACCTACGGCATCGATGCGATTACGCACTGCTGCTTGGAACCGCACGGTTCGACCGTGGCTTGGAACGGCAACAAGCTGACGGCCCACCTGAGCACGCAAAACGTCTCCGGCACCGACGAAGGGTTTGCGAAGGATCTGAAGATCACGTCGGACGACGTCGAGGTGCATTGCGATTTCATCGGCGGCGGGTTCGGCAGCAAGTTCGCTCCCGACTACTGGGGCATCGCCGCGGCTAAAATCGCCAAGCAAACCGGCCGACCGGTGAAGTTTATGCTCTCGCGCGAGCAGGAGCAGACGATCGCCGGCAATCGACCGTCGGGCTATCTCAAGGTGAAGCTCGGTGCCGACGCCGAGGGCGTCGTCAAGGTTTGGGATTCGGAGCATTGGACCAGCGGCGGCGCGACCGGCGGCGGCGTGAGCCACGGCGTCATTCCGTACGTGTTCGCTCCTGCCAACTACCGCCGCTTCGCCACCAACATCAAAACGAACCTCGGGCCGGCGCGAGCCTGGCGCGCGCCGAACCACCCCCAGGCCTGCGCGATCACCCAAACCGCTTACGACGATCTGGCGGCGAAGATGGGAGCCGACAGCTTCGACGTCTTCCTCCGCAATCTCGGCACCGACGAGAAACCGGGCGTCGGCGGCGCGAAGCCTTCGGTCTACGCCGAAGAAATGCAGGTCGCCGCCAAGCTGATGGATTGGAAAGCCAAATGGCATCCCCACGGCAAAGGGCCGACTCAAGGTTCGATCGTCGACGGCCTCGGCATGGCGATTCACACCTGGGGCGGCGTCGCCAACGATTCGTCGGTGAAGCTCAAAATCTATCCCGACGGCGGCGTGGAGACGTTTTGCGGCACGCAGGATTTGGGAACCGGCACGCGAACGTGCTGCGCGATGTTGATCGCCGAGACGTTCGGCTTGCCGGTCGACGCCGTGAAGGTGAACATCGGCAGCTCGAAGTATCCGGTCAGCGGCCCCTCGGGAGGCAGCACGACGATCGGCGGGATCGCCGAATCGCATCGACGCGCCGGACAAGACGCGCTCGCGCAATTGTTTCCGCTCGCGGCGGCGAAGCTTGGGGCCGACGCCGCGAATCTCGAAGCGGTCGACGGAGCGATTCGCGTCAAGGGAGATGCGAGCAAGAGCCTGTCGTGGAAAGAAGCCTGCGGGCTGATCGGCATGCGTCCGCTGGAGGTCACGGCGAGCTACAAGCGCGGTAAGGAGAAAGGGGCCCTGTCCGACCAAGGCGTAGGCGGCGTGCAAATGGCGCATGTCACCGTCGACAAAGAAACGGGCGTCGTGAAGCTCAAGAAGTTCGTCGCCGTGCAAGACATGGGCTTGGTCGTCAACCGTAAGACCGCCGAAAGCCAGATCTACGGCGCGGTCATCATGGGGATTTCTTACGCGCTCTTCGAGCAACGCCTAGCCGACCCGCAGAGCGGCATCGTGCTCAACGCCGAGTTGAAAGATTATCGCCTGTGCCGCCTCGGCGACGCCGGTGAGATCGTCGTGGAGATTTTCGAACCGGACCATCAGCGCGAGCGCGGTGTGATCGGCCTGGGCGAACCGCCGGTGATCAGTCCGGGCGCGGCCATTTCCAACGCGGTGTGCAACGCCCTGGGCGTGCGCGTGCCGACGCTGCCGATGACGCCGCAACGCGTGCTTGAAGCCATGCAACATGCGGGGAGGGCCTAAGACATGCACAACTTCGACTATGCCGCGCCGCGCTTCGAGAGCGACGTCGTGGAATTGTTGTCGCCCGAAGCCGGCCGCACGGCCGTGCTCGCCGGCGGCACCGATTTGATTCCGCTGCTGAAGAAAATGATCGTTCGGCCGGACCGCGTCGTGAACATCATGGAGGTGCCGACGTTGAAGCAGCTCGACGTGCTCTCCGACGGCACGCTGCGGATCGGCGCCGCGGTGACGCTCGACCGTCTGCTCGACAGCGACTACTTGCGCGAGTACCCGGCCGTGACCCAGGCGATTCGCGGCATTAACAGCATGCAGCTGCAATGCCAGGGCACGATCGGCGGCGATTTATGCCAACGGCCGCAATGTTGGTTCTTTCGCAACGGTCGCGGCTTGTTCGCCGACGGCGGCCGGGAAGTCGTAGCGGGCGACAACCGCTTTCACGCGATCTTCGGCAACGCCGGTCCGGCGAAGTTCGTCAGTGCGTCGCGATTGGCCCCGGCGCTGGTCGCGCTGGGGGCGGTGTTCCGCATCGTCGGCCCGGCCGAGGACGAAGAGACGCTAGTGCCTGCCGACGAGTTCTTTTGCACCCCGGCGCACGACGGTGAGTCGGAGACCGTGCTGCTCCCCAACCAGTTGCTCGCCCATATTTACTTGCCGTCGCCCGGCAAGACGGCGAGCGCCACTTACGAAGTGCGACACGGCGAAGGGCCCGAAGATCCGTTGACGGCGGCGTCCGTCGCCTTGGAACTGGCCGGCGGCGTCGTGCAAAAGGCGCGAATCGTGTTGGGGCACGTCGCGCCGACCCCGTGGCGCAGCGCCGCGGCGGAGTCGGCACTCGTCGGCCGACGCATCGACTTGGACGCCGCCGAGGCCGCGGGCCGGGCCGCCGTCGCCGAGGCCACGCCGCTGTCGAACAACGTCTACAAGGTGCAATTGGCCAAGGTCGCCGTGAAGCGGGCGATCCTTCAGGCCGCCGATCTCGAATCGGGTGGGTTCTGAGTTTCGTCGGAATCGTCAAACCGCATACCGAATACGCCAAGCAGCAGGAGTCGGCCATGCCCTTCGAAAAATACTACGACGCTCATTTACCGGTCACCGAGCCGGCCTGCATTCATCTGCGCAGCAAGGCGATGTACGTCACCGGCGAGCTCCGCAACCCGGATCATCCCGACGAAGCCGGCAGCCAGTATTGCTGGTGTAACGTGTCGCAACACGTGCTGGGGCCCGACCAAGTCGCGGTCAATCGTCCGTCCTGCATTCCAGGACGCGGTTGCTATCAGGCCGGGCACTGAGAGTTCGAGCGACTGAAAATACGCGCGCCGTCGCTCGCGGCTCCGCTCCGGGCCGCGAACGCTTCGCCGCAATTTGGCATGCGAAAAACTTGGGCGAAGGCTGCGCCCGGCAGATGCCGATAACAAGGGTGGACGCTTCGCCGGCCCTTTCTTGCCGGCGGCCGTAAATGAGTCGAGCGTCGCCGGCTCCGGCTCTCTTCGCCGTCGCGCCGAGCTCTGTTTTGGTCAAGCGGCCGAGCCGCATCGCAATTCGTTCGAACGGGCCCGCTATCGCCCCGTGACCACCGTCACCATGGTTCTCGGGGAGCGCGATGGCACGACAAGAATTCTTAGATCGATTCGGTACCGCCTTGTTGTTGCTCCTAGTCGGAGCGATCATTTCGTTGTTGATCTATGCATTTCGCGAAGAATTCGACGACCGAGCGGCGTCCGGACCCGCTCAAGGCGCCGGCTCGGTGAGCATGCGAGCGGGGGCGACCGGCGAGTTGGGCCGGCAGGCGGAAGCCGCTGCGCCCCGAAGGTAACATCGACATGAACGTTTCGAGTCCCAGCGATCCGTTCGATCTGGCGCGCTTCCTGCATGCGCAGGAGCCGATCTACGAACAAGCTTTGGCCGAGCTCCGTTCCGGTCGTAAGCAAACGCATTGGATGTGGTTCATTTTCCCGCAGTACGAAGGCTTGGGATATAGTGCGACGGCGCAGCGCTACTCGATCAAGAGCGTCGCCGAAGCCGAGGCCTATTTGCAGCACCCGATTCTCGGGCCGCGGCTGCGCGAATTCGCCGCGGCGGTCGTCGAGATCGAGCATCGCACGGCTCACGAAATCTTCGGCTCGCCCGACGATCTGAAACTTCGTTCCTGCGCGACGTTGTTCGCCGCGGTGTCGCCCGCCGGTTCCGAGTTTGAGCAGCTATTGCGGAAGTACTACGGCGGCGCCGCCGACACGCAAACGTATGCCTTGCTTGGCGGCGCGCGGCCAGGATGACGCCACGGCGAAGCCTGTGCAAGGAATCATCGGAGTCGCGAGGGGAGGCGCCCCTGACCGCGTGATTAAGCCCCGCAATGCAATTCAATCGTCAAAGGCCCGGCCTCGCAGTCGAGCACGACACATGCGGCCGCGGCGGCGTCGGATTGCGGAGCGCTCCGTTCGACGATCCTCGGCAGCGCCAACGACGAGGGCGCCGGAACGAGGCTTTTGAAGTTCCCGCCGATCATATTCGCCAACTCGGTCGCCATGTCGCGAATGTCGGCCGACGCGACGAGCTGCGGCGGCAAGCGAAACATCGCGGCCGCTGCGGCTTCCGCTAAGCCGGGCGCGAATCGCAAGGTGACCTCGCCGTTGAAGCCTCCGTGAATGCCGATCGACGACGTCACCGCGGAGGCGTCGAGATTTGCGGCGTCGTCTCGCCGAAACGCTTCGATGCCCAACATCGTCGCCAACACGCTCTGGGCGATCTCTTCCAAGGCCGCGTCATAAGACGGATTCATGACTTTTGACTCGTCGCTATTTCAATTTATAGAAAACGCCGCCGCCGACCTGGACTCGCTCGAACGAATTGTCCAAACCCATCGTCGTTTCGGCCGCGCCCAGAAACAGTACCGCGTGCGGCGCCATGACCTGACGGACCTTTTGCAGGATCGCCCGTTTCGTGTCCGGCGAAAAATAGATGAGTACGTTGCGCAAGAACACGACGTCCATTTTCGGCATCGCCGGCCACGACTCGATCAAGTTGAGCTTGGTGAACTTCACCATGTCGCGCAACTTATCGGCGAGTTGCCACTGTAGTCCCTCCCGGCGAAAATACTTGGCGAGCAGCGGCGCGGGCAAGCCGCGATTCACTTCGATCTGCGAGAAGCATGCCTGCCGCGCCTTGTTGAGCACATCGTCGGACAAATCGGTTCCGAGAATCTGGATCTTCCAAGTCGCCGCTTCCGGAAAATGCTCGCTCAAGAGCATGGAAATGGAGTACGCCTCTTGCCCGGTGCTGGACGCGGCCGACCAAATGTTCAACGTCCGCTCGGCCCGTTTGATTCGCAGCAACTCCCCCAGCAATTGAGTGCGGAGCGCCTCGAACGGATGGGCGTCGCGAAAGAAGCTTGTTTCGTTCGTGGTCATCGCTTCCACGAGCTGTTGCTGCAATGCCGGCCGAGGATTTTTCATCAACGCCTTGACCATTTCGCAGGTCGACGAATATCCGTTGCGCTTAGCGACCGGAGTCAAGCGAGCCTCGATCAAATAGGCCTTGCTCGCCTCCAACTCGATCGCCGACCGGCGGCGCACGAGGTCGCAGACGTAATCGATGGTTTCGGGAGCCGGCGTCATAACGCTCATGATGTGCCTTTCGCGGCGATGGGGCATGCCGGCTGGGCGCTCGTCCGACGGCCCGCCGCCGCGAGCTTGATCAGTTCTTGAGAAATGTTGGTCAACGGCAGAACGGCCCGCGCCAAACCGGCTTCGGCGACGGCCCGCGGCATGCCCCAGACCACCGAGCTGGCTTGATCTTGCACGATCACGCCGCCGCCGTGGTGGGCGATTTCTTGCGATCCGCGCAGTCCGTCTTGCCCCATACCCGTGAGGACGACGCCGAGACAGCCGGCGCCGTACGTCGCCGCCGCGGTCCGGAAGAGCACGTCGACGGCCGGCCGGCAAGAGTTTTCCGGCGGCTGTTGGTCGAGCTTCACGACGACGGCGGCGCCGTGGCGCGCCAACGTCATGTGAAAATCGCCGGGAGCGATCAGCACGAGGCCCGCTTCGAGGCGGTCGCCGTCCCGAGCCTCGCGAACGCGGAGCGCACATTCTTGATCGAGGCGTTGCGCGAGATGTTGCGTGAAGACCGGCGGCATGTGCTGCACGACGGCGATCGGCGCCGGAAAAGTGCCGGGCAATTCCCGCAGCAGCGCACCGAGCGCCTGCGGCCCTCCGGTCGAACAACCGACGCACACGGCGTCGACGCGTTGCTGCCGGATCGACGCGGCGGCGCCGCTCCTGCCGCGCGGCGAACCGGGCCTTGCAACGGCGTCGACCGGCGTTTGGGCCGTGTGCAGAGCCCGGATCTTCGGTAGAAGTTGGTCGCGCACGCTCTGAATGCCGGCCGCGACGCCGCCGACGTTCGCCGGCTTGGCCACATAGTCGGTTGCGCCGCGAGCCAGCGCGTCGAGCGTCGCCGCCGCGCCGCGTTGAGTCAGCGTGCTGAACATGATGACGGGTAACTTCGGATACGTCTTCCGCAATAGCGGCAGCGTTTCCAGGCCGTCCATGTCCGGCATTTCGATGTCGAGGGTGACCACATCCGGATTGAGCTGCGGCAGCTTCAACAGAGCGAGCTTCCCGTTGGCCGCGCTCCCGACGACCTCGAGATCCGGTTCTTGGCCGAGGATGTCGGCAAGCAGTCGCCGGATCACGACGGAATCGTCGACGATAAGTATTCGCGTCTTGGGCATGGGCGTCAGCAGGGGAACCGAAGTGCCGGTAATTATCGCACCATCCCGACGAGGCGAAGCTTCTCGACGAGGCCTTCTTTTTGAAACGGCTTCATCAAGTACTCGTCGGCTCCCGCCGAAAGCGCGCGGAGCATTTGGTCGGGTTCGGTCTCCGTCGTCACCATCAACACCACGACGCCGCGAAACCGAGCGTCGCGACGGAGAGTTTTGATGAACTCCAATCCGTCCATTTCGGGCATGTTCCAATCGACGAGGACGACGTCGGGAGGCGCGTCGCGCGACAGCAATTGCGTGAGCGCGTCTCGGCCGTCGACGGCGGCCGTCGTCTCGAAGCCGAGTTCCTGAAGAATGTCCGACTCGATACGGCGGATCGGCCGTGAGTCGTCGATCACCATGGCTTGCATCGAAAGTGGATCCTCAACGAGGGAAAGTTCGAAACGGAAACGCGATCGACCGTCGCGGAGAGCGACGATTCGCTCCCCGCGCCGGCCGTGTCGGCGGCTAGCAGGCTAAGGCGTGATTGCCCGAGCCGAGCTGTTGAAGTTCCGTCGCCATGCGAGCCAATTCGCCCGACGCTTGTTGCGAGTTGTTGGCGCCTTGCAGCGTGCTCTGCGCGGCTTGCGCGACCGACGTGATGTTTTGCGCGATCTCGGCCGTCCCCTTGGCGGCTTCGCCCACGTTGCGACTCATCTCCGAAGCCGTCGCCGTTTGTTCCTCGACGGCGCTGGCGATCGTGTTGGAGATGTCGTTGATCTGGGCGATCACGTCGCTGATCAGCTTGATTGAATCGACCGCGCCGAACGTGTCGGCTTGGATCGCCTCGATCTTGTGGCTGATGTCTTCCGTCGCCTTGGCGGTTTCTTTGGCGAGTTCCTTCACCTCGTTGGCGACGACGGCGAAGCCTTTGCCCGCCTCGCCGGCGCGAGCCGCTTCGATCGTGGCGTTGAGGGCCAAGAGGTTGGTTTGCTCGGCGATCGAAGTGATGACTTTGATGACCTTGCCGATTTCCTGGCTGCTGTCGCCCAGTTTCGCGATCGAGTTGTTGGCGGCGCTCGCGGCCGACACGGCTTGTTGGGCCACGCGAGCCGAGTCGCTGGCGTTCTTGGCGATCTCGCGAATCGCGCTGTTCATTTCCTCGACGCCGGTCGACACGGTCTGCACGTTCTTGCTGACCTGCTCGGCGGCGGCCGACACGACGTTGGCCTGCGCCGACGTTTCCTCGGCGTTCGACGACATTTGCGTGCTCACGGCCGTCAGTTCTTCGGCCGAACTGCCGAGCGTCGTCGCGCTTTCGGCCAGCTTCTTGATAAGTTGCTCCATCTCCGTCGTGCGTTTGGCGTCGCGCTCGGCGTTCGCCCTAAGTTCCTGTTCCATGCGAACGCGCTGCGTCGCCAGCGACCACGCGACCATCGTTCCGATGTAATTGCCGCGGTCGTCGAAGATGGCGCTGACCTGAAGATCCAGCTTTTCTCCGCCGAGTTCGATCGTCGCGTTATGCGGCAAGTTCTTCGGATCGGAAAGGAGCCGCTGTTGCAGCGCCGGGTTCTTGTGGAAGATGTCGATACTGCGGCCGAGGATCTCCTCCGCACGGACGGGTAGGAGGTGTTCGATCGATTTGAGCGTTTTCAAGGATGCCGGATTCAAGTAGCGAACCTTGAAATCGCGATCGGCGAAAATGACGTTGATCGGCATCGATTGCAGCATCGACATGCAGCGCGCCATTTCCAGCTCTTGTTTTCCTATCGAGCGACGAAGCCACATCGCCAACGCGGCGACCGCGGCCGTCACGCTCCCGCCGATCGTCCACAGCCAGAGCGTGCGATCGGCGATCAGTTTCGCGGCCGACGCTTCCTGCGTCGCGGTCGATTCGCACGCTTCCTTCGCCACCACGTCGATCACGGCGCGATGTTCGTTGAACAGCGGCATGAGTTTAGCGTCGAGTAATTGGCGGGCTCCGTCGACGTCGCCTTGGCGAAGCAGCGGGAGAAATTGCTCTTCGACTTGGGCGAAAAACTGATCGACCGGCTTGGCCGCCTTAAAGAGCAGGTTCTGCTTCAGCGTCCCTTCCGGCAGGGCGCGCCCCCAATGTTCATTCCGCCCGAAGTACTCGTCTTTGACTTTCTTGAACCGAGCTTCCAATTCGGCAAGAGCTTCGGGAGTCTTGGCCCGCGGCATCAAGTTGGTGAGCAAACATGCTTCGACGATATAGGCCGGCGGCGGCAAAACGTCGGCGACGAGATCTTTATTGCGAATGATTTCCGAATAGGCCGGCCCGTTGATCTTCACGGCGTCGAGCGTCGACGACGAGAGCAGCCCGAAAGCGACGAAGCCGAGGCAGGAAAATCCGCCCAACACGAGAATCTTGGATTTCAGCGAAAGTTTGGCGATGAGATTCATAAAAAGTGGTTCCGGATGACGGACGATTTAAGATGTGAGTAAAGCCGCGGAATTGTCGGCGACGTCGAGCACCTCGGCGTCGTCGAGTACGAGCAACAAATGGCGATCGAGCTTGTAGGCGCCCCGCACGAGTTTGCGGAGCGCATCGCTCAAAGTCGGCGGTGACGGTTCGAAGGCGTCTTCTCCGACCTCCGTCACGTCGCCGATGGCGTCGACCAGCAGACTGACCGCGCCGTCCGAAGTCCGTAGGACGACGTTCATCGGCAAGCGCGCGGCGTCGCGCGGCGGTAGGCCGAGCCGGCGACGTAGGTCGATCGCCGTGACGATCTGGCCCCGCAGATTGATCAGCCCGCTCACCGACGAAGCGGCCCGCGGAACTCGCGTCATCGCGTGATAGCGCAAGACCTCTTGCACATGTTCCACGGGGATGCCGAGGAACATGTCGCCGACGTAAAACGTGCAGAACTGCCGCGGGTTCGACATAGTGACGTGGTTCACGGGTTAGAGCGCCGGCGCCGCGAGCGAGGCATAGGCGGCGGCCAAGTTCGGTAAGTTGACGATGTCGGTGACGCGCCGCTGAATGACGACGGTGCCCAGCAGATTCGTCGCGCCCGAGCGGCCGGACGCGCGTCCGGCGACTTCGGCTTCGACGACGTCCACGATGCGGCCGACGACGAAGCCGCACGATTCGGAGCCGTCGGCGTAGACGACGACCGAGAGTTCGTCCGCGGTCGCCGCCGCGCCGCCGAAAACGTCGGTCAGCCGGACGAGCGGCAAGATCGCTCCGCGATATTGAATCACTTCGCGTCCGTCGGTCTGTTCGACGGCGGCGGCGGGGATTTGTTCCAGACGCGAGACCATCGACGTCGGCAGAGCGAACCGCCGGTTGTCGCCGAGATCGACGATGAGCAACGTTTCGACCGCGCCGGAAACGCCGTCTCCGGCCGCGGAAGAGGCTGGGGGATCGCGCTGTTCCGCGGTGAGACCGGCCGAGTGCGCTAGGCCTTTCACGTCGAGAATCAGGGCCACCGCGCCGTCCCCCATGATCGTAGCGCCCGCGTATTCCGCGAGCCCTTTGAGTTGCCGGCTGAGCGGCTTGACGACGATCTCCGCCGCATCGTGAATTGTGTCGACGACGAGCCCGAACCGCCGCTCGTCGGCTTCCAGTACGACGATATTCATCGCCTGGTCGGTGTCGTTGGGCGGGTGTCCCGTTCCCAATCGTTCCGAAAGATAAATCAGCGGCAGCAGTTTGCCGCGCAAGCGATAGACCGGCGTGCTGTGGACATATTCGACGCCGCGGAGCGCCGTTTCGCCTTCGAGCCGCACGAGTTCCAGTAGGCTCACTTGAGGAATCGCGTAGCGATCGCCGTCGTTGCCCACGACCAAAGCCGGAATAATCGCGAGTGTGAGCGGAATCTTAATCCGCACGGTCGTGCCTTGTCCCGGCTTCGATTCCAAATCGATCGTGCCGCTGATCCGCTCGATGTGAGTTTTAACGACGTCCATGCCGACGCCGCGCCCGGAAACGCTGGTCACCGTTTCCGCGGTGGAAAAGCCGGGCGCGAAGATCAATTGAGCGGCGTCGCGGTCGGACAACCGCGCGGCTTGATCGCTCGACAGCAGTCCGCGCTCGACTGCCTTGCGGCGAATCCGGTCGAGATTCAGCCCCGCGCCGTCGTCGCTGATCTCGATGTTGACCTGCCCGCCTTCGTGATAGGCCCGCAAGGCGAGGCGACCCTCGGCCGGTTTGCCGGCGGCGCGTCGTGCGGCGGGAACTTCGATTCCGTGATCGACCGAATTGCGAACCAGGTGCGTCAATGGGTCCTTGATGGCTTCGACGATTGTTTTGTCGAGTTCCGTCTCCTTGCCTTCCATCTCTATGGCAACTTGCTTGCCGAGCTGCGCGGCGAGGTCGCGCACAACACGCGGAAATTTCGACCACACGTTGCCGATCGGTTGCATCCGCGTCTTCATCACGCTCTCTTGCAACTCGGCCGCGATCAAGTTTAAGCGTTGCGCCGCGCCGGAAAGAGGGGCGTCGTTCGATCCGGCCGTGAGTTGCAGAATCTGATTGCGGGCGAGCACCAATTCGCCCACGCGCGTCATCAGCTTGTCGAGCAGCGCCACATCGACGCGGATCGTCGTGTCGACGAGCGGAGCGGCTCCCTTTTCGCCGCCCGAATGGTCGGTCGCGGCGGGAGCCGTAGGTGCCGCCGCGACTTGCTCGGCGACCTTTACCGCTATTGGCTCCGCGTGTGGTGCGGGGGTCGGTTGCTGCGGCGACAGCGCGGTTGGAGCGACGATTGACGCGCCATGCAAGTTTTCCGTCATCGCGAGGACCGCGGTCTGCGGCGGCTGGAGGCGCTCGATCAACGCATCGGGTGAGAACGCCGCGTCGTCGCCGCGCAGCTCCAGAATGCGCAAACCTTCACGGCAACCGCTCACGGCGGCTAACAGCGGGGCGATGATCTGCGGGCTCGCCGCGAGTTCGCCGTCGCGAAGTCTGCCGAGCAGGTTCTCCGCGGCATGCGCCAGGCGTTCTAGACGCGCTAGACCGAGAAAGCCGGCGCCACCTTTGATGGTGTGCATCGTCCGAAAGATGCCGCGCAGAAGTAGCGGCTCCGCCGATCCTCGTTCGAGCGCGAGCAAATCGGCGTCCATCTGTTCCAGATTCTCATAGCACTCGATGATGAACTCTTGCACCGCCGTCGCCGATTCAATGGTTGCCGACGTGTCGACCGGGGCGGGCGGAGCGGCTGCGGCGGCAACGTTCGTCGCCGCACCGGGACGAAATTGTTGCAAGGTTCCGACGTAAGGGCCGACGTCGGCGTCGTTCGAGGCGTCGACCGCCGCGATGAGGTCTTTCATGAAGTCCGCGGCGCGCAGCACCGTGGTGACGAGTTCCGAACTGGGAGTCACCTCGCGGTTGCGCAAGTGATTCAGCACTTCTTCCAGCCCGTGGGCGAGGTGCCCGATCGAAGTGAGGCCTAAAAAACCGGCGGTTCCCTTGATGGAGTGCATCGTGCGAAACACCGAGTTGACGAGGTCGAGGTCGAGATCGTCGCCGCCGGACTCGATCGCGAGCATCTGTTGTTCGATGTTCGCCAACCCTTCCAGCGACTCGACGGTGAACTCGGCGATCAACTCGGCGTCTGCGGCGTCCATGGACCCTGTTTCTCGGCTACTGAGGCGGCGTTTCGGAAACCCGCAATTGCGAGCCGGGCAAACATAGAACTGAAATGAGTCGCGGCGGGTAAAACTTCGCGGTTTCGTGGAATCTCACGATCGCCGACGCGAAGCGCGCCGCTCCGTCTCGCCGGCAAGAACGAGGACTCCCCGCGAACGGATTGCCCTCGCTGTGCGAAGTTGTCGCATGCGCTTATCTGTGGCGCATGGGAATCGCTCAATTCGCGGCGTGGTCTTTCCCGTCGTCGCGGCGTCGGAGCCGCTCGTGGGATATCCGGTCGTATGCTTAGTTGACTTCGAAACTCGCCCGCTTTGCGACCGCCGTTCCGACAAACGCAGCGAAGACGCCGCTATGACCAACCGACCTGTTCGCGTTCTGCACGTCGACGACGATCCGGCGATGACTCGGCTCACCGCACAGTTGCTGGCCCGTCACGGCATCGAAGTGACGCCGCTCCACGATCCGACCGCGGCCGTCGAGCGGATCGCCGCCGAAAACTTCCGCATCGTGATCGTCGATCTCCAGATGCCGAAGCTCGACGGTTTCGAACTCCTGGAGCGGATCAAGCGGGCCGACGGCGGCACGGCCGTCATCGTATTGACCGGCGTGGTCAAGCAAGCGAGCGTGATTCGCTCGCTGCATGAGGGGGCGACCGCTTGCTTTTTCAAGCCGCTGACCGATGCGGCGGGCCTCGTCGATTGTATTGCGGATATCAACAAGAGCTTCGATCGCTGGCGCGAGACCCTGCGGCAGCTGACCCAACTCCGGGCCGGGGGCGACGCGTCGTCCGCCGCGTTCTTGAAGTTCGCCGCGTCGACTCGATAGGCATGACGCCGCGCGATTCCGTGCGACGCCTATCGTTCGTGACGCGGCGATCGAACGGCGATCCGTCAGCGCACGCGGACGAGCTTCATGATGCGGCCGTCGACGTTCCAGTCTTGGACGTAGAGATTGCCGTCTTGGTCCCAGTACGAGCCGTGCGTGCCGCTGAAAATGCCTTCGATCCATTGCGGTTGCTTCACGTTATAGTTCATCCGCGTCGCCGGATCGGGATTGTGGCCGAGCACCGCGATGATCGTGTTGCTCTTGTCCAAAATTACCACTCGGCCGTGCAGATCGGGGACGGAAACGAAGTCGCCTTGGATCGCGGCCGAGGTCGGCATGCCGAGCCCCGTCACGACCTCTTGGACGAAGTTCCCCTCGAGATCGTAGTGCAGCAATCGGCCTTGGGGCGTGTGGTTCCGATCGCAAATCAACAGCCGCGGCGGCTCATAGCGGGTGTCGAGCGTCATGCCGTGCGCGGTGTTGAATTGCTTGAGATCGTTGCCCTTCGTTCCGAAGTGCATCACATACTTGCCGGCCTTGTCGAACTTGAAGATGTGATTGCTGGCGTAGCCGTCGGAAAGATAGATGTCGCCGTTGGGCGCCACGGTGATCGCCGTCGGGCTGAACTTTTTGAGCTCCAGGCCCGACTCCTTCGGAAAGCCGAGGTGCAGCACGACTTCGCCGGTCCGCGCATTGAACTTGATGCCCTCGGCCGCGACGTTGCGGGCGCCGTAGATAAATTCGTCGTCTCCTTCGCCGCGAATCTCCATGTCGTGCAGGCCGGTGTAGTCGCCGCCGAGAAACTCGCGAATCACCTTGCCGTCGGGCGCAAACACGACGACGCCTTTATTCGCGCTCACGTAGATGCTCCCGGCCCGATCGATGACGACCGCGCCGTGCGTCGGCCCCAAGGCCGAGCGACCGTCGGCTCGCAAGCCCCAGCCCGGGACCGTGTCGAACACCATTGCGCCGCAACCCATCCGCACGGGCCGCGTCTTTTCCTCGGCGCGCAGCGCGCCGACGTGGAGCAAGAATAATAGCGAGGCCAAGCAACCGAACGACTTGAGCGGCGACATGGGGGCGATGTCCCTTGGAAAACGTGATGCGACAACAAAGCGGGGGGCGACGACGAGCCGTTAGAATAGCCGAACTTGTCGCCCCGACCGAGACTCGAGCCGGGAATCTTTTCCGCCGCCGCTCGCCCGTCGTATGGACCACGATCGATATCGCATCCGGTCCGGCGAAGACCCCGGCCGGGCGATTGTGTGTTCGCGACGGGCGTTGATCCGCGCTCGCGGCGGCGTTACGGCCTATTGCGTGAAGCCGGCGTCGAGTCCCAATGCGGCCCGATGCTCCGCCGCGGCGATGTAATACTCCAGCAAGGCGTCGACCGTGAGAATCCGGGCGTCGGCCGTGTTTTGTTCGCGCAGATTGACGAACAAGATGTTGCTGTTTCCGAGATCAAACTTGGTCCGTTCGGCCGCCTCCATTTGTTCCGCGAGGTCGACGCCTTGGAGCGCGCGGCGATACTCGTCATACGCCGTCGTCAGGCCGGTCAACGCGAAGCGGACGTCGGCTTCGACGCGCTCCACCGCATACTGCTCTTGCGCGCGGACTTGCGTGATCGCGGCCTCGGCGGTGCGGATTTGGCCGGTGGCGTCGCGGCGCTGCAGCGGAACGGCGAACAGCAAGCCGGTTTCCAATTGAAACGGTCCTTTGTCGTTCTTCGGACTGCTCGGCAAGCCGACGTCTTTCGAAGCGTCGACCACGGCGTCGAACTGCGGCAGCGTTTGGTTGCGGGCCAAGTTCAACTGCACCTGCAGCTTCTGCCGTTGCAACTGCAAGTAACGCGGCTCCGGCCGATAGGCCAGGGCCGTCGCCAAGTCGCTCGACAATTGATCGGCGGCCGGCGCGGCAGGCTCCGGAAAGGCGGGGAGCCGATCCGCAGCGGGCAGAACCGGAAAGCCGGCCTCGTCGCGCAGATAGAGCGAGAGCTCGACAGCCTCTTGGCGAAATTTTCGATCGGCTTCGATCAGCTTCGCCTCCCGCAGCACGATCAATCGTCGATTGTCGAGGCGTTCGATTTCCGGCAAGATGCCGCGTTCAATGCGGCTATTGATGCCGTCCACGCGACGTTGCGCAAGTTCCAGCATGTCGCGTTGGATCAAATACCAATGTCCGGCGGCGACCCATTTCCAATACTGAATCGCGCCGTATTCGAGAAAGTAGATTCGCTGCTTATCGATCGACGGCTCCGCGGCGGCCAGCGCGAGGTCGGCTTTACGCATCGATGCGCGTCGCTTGTCGATCGCCAGGCCTTGGAGCAGCGATTGCTGGTAACCGACTTTGAACTCGCCGCCGTCGTTCGTTTGCCGCTCGAGATACCACGGCTCGAAGTAGCCCCGGCCGATGCGATAGCCGCTCCAAACCTTGCCGCCGGGGAGCGTATACTGTTCGGCTTTCACGGCCGCACGGTTCGTTTGGTAGTAGCCCATCGCCCCGGTCATGTTCTCGGCCTGCACGTGCAAGTCGTAAGCGCCGCGCGTCGATCGGGCTTCGCCCGCCGCGATTTCGCGCTCCTGAATCGCCGCCACCAGCAGCGGGTAGGTTCGGCTGACGGAGTGCAGGACTTCATCGAGCTGCAGGACCGCAGGAGTCGCCTCGGCACCCGCCGGCGGCGAAGGCGGAATCAATTCGCCCGTCGCCGGATCGACTCCGCCGGGGAGCTCGAGTTGCAGGGAGGAGTTCGCCGGCGGTGGCGCGGGAACGGCCGCCGATTCCGCGTCCGTGCGTTCGACGGCCGGAAGCGGAACGGGGGGCGGAATCGGTTCCTCGCCGCTCGCCGTCTTCACCGCGCAGCAGGCGGCGACGGCGAGCAGCAAGCTCGTCACCCGACATCGCACCGCATTCCTGCCGAACCCGATCATTTCGGTCACCTGTGGTCGCCGCCGTCGTCGCTCATTTCTCGTCGTCGGCGAACTTCGTTTCCTTCGCCTTCGATTTGACTTTGGATTTCAGTCCGCTCTTCGCCCCGCCGTCGTCATTCGGCATGTGATACGGATCGTGTCGATCCGGTTCGATCGACGGCGGGAAGCCGTTGAGTTGTCGCCACAACTCGTAGCCTAAGCTCACTTCATTCAGCAGCACCCACCCGTTGCAACGAACCCCTTGGCGCAGCTCGCGGCGGACGTCGAGCGCCGGATCGACGTGCAGGCCGGGCCAGTCGGCCTCGTTCGGATCTTTGCTGGGGACGACGAGCACGCGAAACTTCCCGTAGCTGTTCGGAGCCGCGTCGACCAACATCACTTCGCCGCCGAACGTCCCCAGCGCGGCCGACGGCCAGCCGGCGGCGAATTGCAACGCCGGCCAGCCTTCGAATTGCAGCCGCACTCTGCGCCCGGGCGTGACCCACGGAGCGTCGTTGCCGTCGATCCAAAGCTCCACGGCGCGGGCGTTATAATCCGGGACGAACTGCAGCAGTGAATCGCCTTGGGAGACCTGGCCTCCTTTTTGTCCGGCGTTCGCCAACAGCCTGACGACGGTTCCGTCGCGCGGCGCGGTGATCACCTGTTGCTCGAAGGCCGCCAACTCGCTCTGGGCCTTCAGAAGCGAATTCTGAGCTGCGGCGAATTCCCCTTCCGACGTTTGGAGTTTCGTCTGCGCTTCCACGATTTTCGCGTTCGCGTCCGCTTCCGCGTAGCGAATGTAGTCTTGTTTGACCTGGACTTCGCGCGTGGAAGCTTCGACCTCGGCCGTCGCATTGACCAAATCCGCGGCCGCTTTCGCGGCGTACGCGGTTTCGATCTCCAACTCTTGCGGCGACGCCAGTTTCTCGGCCGCCAATTTCCGATAGCGATCCAGTTTTTGATCGGCTTGCAGTTTCGCCGCCTCGGCGGCGGTTAACGACTGGGTGTCGCCGCGGAGCTTTTGCCGAGCGATTTCTAGTTGGCTTTGCGTGATGGAGATCTGCAAGTCGCGGGCGGCTTTGTAGAAGTCGACTTGTTCCTTATAGGAAGCGATTTTCGCCTGCGTCGAATCGAGCTTGTCTTCGGCGGCCTCCACCGCGGCTTGCAAGCGGCTGAGCAGGAGCGGGTCGTTGTCGCGAATCACGACCAGTCGATCCCCTTCTTTGACTTGCGAGCCTTCGCGCACGTACCATTCGTCGATGATGCCGGCGATCGTCGCCTGAATCGTTTGCGGACGCTCGAGCGGATCGAGCGCCACGACTTGTCCGGTGCCGGCGACGCTCTGCTGCCAGGGCACGTACAGCAGTCCGACCGCGAGCAGCACGAAGGCCCACGTGAGCCAGCGCGCGGCCTTGCGAGGAAACGCCGGAGTTTGCAACAGGCGCAATTCCGACTGTTCGGACTTGCCGAAGTCGGCGTACGCTTTCTCATGCTCGTCTTCGTGATGTCGACTAGGCATGAAGTTCACTCCGACTCCGTGGGCTGCGAATGCCGTGCGCCCGAACTCGGCAGCGGGAGTTGCTCGTTGCACAATCCCGCCACTTCGCCGCGGCGCGTGAGCAACAGCACGCTGCAGGCGTATTTCGTACGAATGCTTTTCCAAG
>JAEUIN010000303.1 GCA_016793115.1 Planctomycetaceae bacterium | reverse complement strand
CAGGCCCGCAAACTCCAGGCCCCCGAACGACAGACGCCGCGCCTCCGCCCGCCGTCGAAGCCTATCGCCAAGCGTTGTCGGCGTTCGCGAACGGGGCGGCCCCGGCCGGAGCGACGTCGCCGGCGGCGCGGGCCGCCGCGCGCGAAGCGGCCATGCTCCGGTTGCGATTCGCCGACGATCGCGACGGCGAGGCCGCGCGCGGCTTGCAGGCCTTGCTCGCCCAGCCCGATTTGACGCCCGAACAGCAAGGCGACGCGCGACTCTGGTTGCTCGTCGCCGAGGCCGCGGCCGGCAAGCTCGACGCGGCGCTCGCCATAAGCAAGCAGCTTGCCGGCACGCCGCGAGCCGACGCCGCCGCGGCCGTCGCTCGGCTCGACGCGTTCGCATCGCGCGCTCCGGCGGCGGAGCGCGCGCAGTGGGCCGACTTGGTCATGGCCGTCGTCGAGCATTTGCGACCGCAGCGCGGCGCGTTTCCGAATTGGATCACCGAGGTCGCGCCGGCCGAGGCCCGCGCGCTGGCGCTGCGCGGGCAGATCGAGCAGGCGCGGCGCGTGTGGGACGAACTCGTCGCGGCCCGGCCGGCCGAGGTGCTCGTGCTCGCAGGCTACGCGCAGTTTTTGCTGTCGTCTACCGATCGCGAATCGCTCACGCTTGCCGCGGCGAAGTGGCGCGAAGTCGAGAGCCGCAGCCGCGAAAGCTCGCCGGAGTGGTACCGCGCCCGCCTCGGCATGGCCCGCGCGTATCTCGCGCTCGGCGATCGCGCCCGCGCGAAACAGATCGTCGACCTCACGCAAGCCTTACACCCCGACCTCGGCGGCGAGGAACTCAAACCACAGTTCGAAGCGCTGAAGTAGGGTGGGTCGAGCCTTGTAGGGTGGGTCGACGGGCACCGCCGCGAAGCGGTGGTCGGCGAGGCCCACCCTACATCGTGACGGAATCCGAAGGGTTCCCCGGAGCGATGCCGCGAAGTCGTTCGGCGACTGTTCAGCGTTGTTCTTGCGAGCGGCGCGGGCCGACGTCGGCGTGACGGACCGAACGGGTCACTTAGGACCTTGTGTCTTCTCGTGGATTGCCAGGGCTTTTTCCAGCTTTGTTGCGAACACGCATTGCCCACGCACGCCTGGGAAGTTTGGCTTTTCTTGTGGAAGGTCCCGCAAGTGCAAGGCCGTATGCACTGGGTAGATCCGATCCCATTCTTCGCCCCCGAAACCGTCGATGGCCGGTTGCCCGAACATTGGATTTTGCTCTTCGCATTGCACCCACTTTGCGCTGGTGTGATGAATGATGCATCGGCCAAGGTATTGACCAAGCAACTGAGCGAAATGGTTCATGTCGGATAGGTCCGTCGGTTCCCCCTTTTCGACATGTCGCCAGTAAACGGCCTCTGCCTTCACGAGGGAAGCAGCAGAATAGTCGAGATCGACTCTCTCACCGAGGTTATCCAGCAGGAAAGCAAGGTTCTCGGGACTCTGCTCGGCATCCCGAACGTATTGATCGAATTTTGCCCTGTCGGCGGGACTTGGCTTCGGCATTTTCTTAACAACTAGGAAACTCGTAACGGATGCCAAACATAACGAGCTTGTCGAGAATTGGTCGGGTCAAAAAAAGTGGCAGGCAGGCACCTTTTTCTTGGCCTAATGCTTGATTGTTTTGACGTAGTTGTTCTCAAGCGTAATTTGCAAGCGGGGATTGACGTGCATTGGCGAAAGGTAACGCCATTCTACAAAAGTTACGTTGTCGACCGTTCTCGGCTCGCATGGCCCGCCCACGATGGCGACGAATTCTTCCAGTCGCATGCCCGGACGCAAACATCCCGTTTTCACGAGAACGTCCCAAGCAAAGCGGAGCTTAGCATGTGCTTGTTCATGGTAACCGGGACCACGATCGATTGGCGCCACTAGATCGGCCGGATTCGCATACTTCCGAGCGAGGGCGAGTGCGTTCAGACGTAACGGATCGCCGTCGGGCAAGCGGTATAAATCGGCAAGATCGACCTTGGGGCATCGATGCCAACCGCCATCAGGCTGGTAGGGGTCGCTCGCAAAGAAGTCGGTAAGCTTCTCTAAGTGCTCCGCGACTCGCGCCCGATCCACGGGGTTCGGCTCTGCGGAGAGAATTTGCCCATCAACGAGGGCAAGGATGCCGATCGCCGTAACGCAATGGATGATCCGTCGTGTCATTTGACATGCCGCCCAACACGCGGCGGGCGCGATTAAAGTTGACTCCGAATTCGACGTTGCCGCCCGCTCGCGTGCAACGCCTTGTTCGCCATTGAGGTGCGCGGGTCCGTCACTCCCGTATCGAATGGGTTCTGCTCACGCCACCCAAAAGATTCGAAGCGATTGTCCTCGCCAATTATGCGAAGGAGCATAAAGGAGGAGCATAAAGGGGTCAGGTCGGTCAGGTCTCATTTTCCAAAAATTGAGACCAGACCCCTTTTCTACCCCCGAAAAATCGAGACCAGACCCCTTTTCTAGTCCTTTTCTAGTCCTCATGTGTGATGTCACCTAACAGTTATTCGGCCGCCGATTTGCGGTCGAGCGGGTAAGTGTAAAGGAGATAGCTCCGCATGGAAATGAGAAAGGGATAAGGGGTCAGGTCTGCTCTGTCGAAAAGCTCTTGATTCAGTGTACCGCTAGCTGATCTTCGTGCGTAGCACGAGGTATGAGCACGACGACGAAGAGTCCGCGGCGGGCGTTGTTGTTCGCGCACGCGGTCGGGGAGATGGTGCTGCCGGC
>JAEUIN010000295.1 GCA_016793115.1 Planctomycetaceae bacterium | reverse complement strand
GTCGACCTTAATCTTGCGCGCGTTGAGCGGCGGATCCTTGTCGAGCGGCAGCGTAACCGGCTTGCCCGATTCGGCGGCCTTGTAGATTGCGAGGATGATTTCTACCGAACGCCGCCCTTCGCGACCGTCGACGCTCGGCGTTGTGTTTTTCTTTACGGCGTTAAGCAGGTCTTCAAACTGGCGTGCGTGCCCATGGTGACCGATCGCCGTCGGGTCGCCCGCGCCGCCGCCGGTGCTCTTGCGGGAGTTCATCGCTTCGAGAATCATCCGATCGCGCTTGTCGGCCTTCGCGAAATCCCACTTCACAAGGTCTTCTTCTTCCATGCAGGCCGAGCCTTCGGAGCCGTGCACCTCGATCTTTTTAAGGTAGCCGGGGAAAGCGGCTGTCGTGGCCTCGATGACGCCGAGCGCGCCGTTGGCGAACTTCAGCGTCGCCACGGCCGTGTCTTCGACGGCGATTCGCTCATGCGCGAGCGTCGCCCACTGGGCACGAATCTCGACGACTGGGCCCATGAGCCAAGTGAGAATATCAACGCTGTGAATCGCTTGATTCATCAGCGCGCCGCCGCCGTCGAGTTCCCAGGTGCCGCGCCACTTGCCGCTATCGTAATACTGTTGCGTGCGGAACCATTTGACGTAGGCATCGCCCATCGTGAGCTTGCCGAAGCGGTTGCCGTCGATCGCTTTCTTGATTTCACGGCTCGAATCGTGAAAACGCGACGGAAAGATCGTCGCCAGCTTCACCTTGTTCTTATCGCAGGCGTCGATGATCGCGTCGCAACGCTTGAGCGTAATCTCCAGCGGCTTTTCGACGATGACGTGCTTACCCGCTTTGGCCGCGGCAATGGCCGGTTCCATGTGAGCACCGCTCGGGGTGCCGATCGTCACGACGTCGACCTTCGGATCGGCCAGCATCTCGTCGAGGCTCGAGTAGGCCTTACACTTATACATGGCGGCCAACTTCTCGGCGGACGGCGTGTAGTTGTCGAAGCAGGCGACGAGCTTCGCGCCTTTAATGTCGCCGATCGCCTTGGCGTGAAAATTCGCGATCATACCGCAGCCGATAATGCCGAAACCGAAGGGCATGCGAAGTGTCCTCTCGAAGTTGTGAAGTAGGCGTGCCGTAGCAATTCGACAAAAGAAGCGGCGATTATAGGCCGCGCGGCGCGGTAGAGCAAACCGCCACACTGGCGGCGAAGCCGCTGGAAAGCTCGCCTTTTCCCTAGCAAACGCCGCCGCTAGAATTCCGGCACAATGTGCGCCGTGGCCGATAACGTGGGCGGCGCCGCCGAGCGATTGCGATCGCTCGCACGCCGCCTCGATGTGGAAAGCGGCTTCGACGAAGCGTTGGCCAGCCTGCACGCCGGGCATGGAGCCACGCTCGACGGAGTTCGAGGCTCAAGCTGCGCGCTCGTCGCGGCGGCGCTTGTCGATCACTCCCCGTCGACGCTCTGCATCGTCTGTCCGCACCCGGCCGATATCGACGAATTTTGCGACGAACTCGGTCTGTTCACGGCCGAGCGAGTCGAAAAGTTCCCGGCCTGGGAAACATTGCCGACCGAACTCGTCGTGCGCGACGAAGTGTACGGCGACCGGATGCGGCTGTTGAAGCTGTTTGGCGAGGACGCCCCG
>JAEUIN010000284.1 GCA_016793115.1 Planctomycetaceae bacterium | reverse complement strand
AGTTGTTGAACGTCACCAATTCCAATACCAACGCTCCCATGCAGGCGTCGAAGTTGCGCAAGCGCGTCGGCACTCTCGGGATGAAGGTGCTGGCCAAGTTCGGCGTCAAAGGATACGAGCCTTACGAACGGTTGGGACTTTGGCTCCGAAGAGAATTGAACCCGCTGGTTCGCTCCGTTTTACTCTCTGACCGGTGCTTGGACCGCGGCGTCTTTACGCCCGATACGCTGAGGCGGATCATCGAGCACAACGACGCCGGACGCAAGAACTTCACGTACTTGATTCTGGCCATGCTGATCTTCGAATTGGGACAGCGGGAATTTCTGGACGGCGAGGATGTCGTCGAAACTCCGGAAACGCCGCCGCAAGATCCGACCGATGCGAGCCTCCTTCCGATCGCCAAAGCGGCGCATGTCCACGGCTCTTAAGGACCGTACTCCGAATCCCCCCGATGCGCAGGCGTCGGGGCGCTCCCTGATCACAGTCTGTCACGTATTGCATAATCTGACCGTCGGAGGAGCCGAGTTGCTGGCGGCCGAAATAGCTCGGCAACTTCATCCGCGCTTTCGATTCGTCTTCGCCTGTATCGACCGACGCGGCGAGTTGGCGGATCGCTTGGAGGCGGAAGGTTTCACCGTTCACGCGATGCACCGACGACCCGGCTTCGACTGGAGGTGCGTGCGACGACTTGCCGAAGTCTTGCGACGCGAAAACGTCAGCGTCGTCAACGCGCATCAGTACGCGCCGTTCTTCTATTCCGCAATGTCTCGTTTCGGCGGGCCCCAAGTGCCGATTCTATTCACCGAACACGGGCGTATGTTTCCCGATCGGCGTCGGTGGAAACGAGTGCTTGCCAATCGGTTGCTTTTGAAACGTTGCGATCGGGTCGTAGGCGTCGGCGAAACGGTGCGCAAGGCTTTGATCGATCAGGAAGGCATAGCCGCACGGAGAGTTTCCGTCGTCTACAACGGCATCGATCTCGACCGGTTCGACGCGACGCAAGTCCGGCGCGACGTCGTCCGGCAAGAGCTTGGATATGCCGACGACGACGTGCTCATCGTGCAAGTCGCCAGGCTGGATCCCATTAAAGATCACGGCACCGCCCTGCGAGCGTTCGCACGCCTGTGGAGGCGATGTCCTTCCGCGCGGCTTATCATCGTGGGGGACGGCGTCGAACGGGGCGCGATCGAAACCAAGATCGACGAATTAGGCGTCGGCGACGGTGTCCGGCTGCTCGGAACTCGCCATGACGTCCCTCGGTTGTTTGCCGCCGCCGACGTTTGTCTGCTGACCAGCGTCAGCGAGGGAGTTCCGCTGACCGTCTTGGAAGCCATGGCGTGCGGCGTCCCCGTCGTCGCCACGCGGGTCGGAGGGGTTTCGGAGATTGTGAGCGACGGAGAATCGGGGTTGCTTGCCGATCCTGGCGACGACGCGAAACTTGCGGAGCACTTGCAAAAGTTTGCCGAAGATCCTGTTCTCCGTAGTCGCTCGGGCGCCGCCGGTCGGCGGTGCGTGGGGAGGTCATTCTCCGCCGCACAAATGTTACGCAAATACGCATCGCTCTACGAGGATATGCCGCCGACTCGTAGGGCGTAGTCCCCGCGCTCGCCGGACTTCGAGACGCAGTGAGACGCCATGTACGTGACCGTCACCATCGATACCGAAGAAGAATGGGATTGGAACGCCGGCTGGCCGACGGGCGAACCTTTGTCGACGAACGTCGCGGCGCTGCCTCGTTTTCAATCGTTGGCCGATGATTTCGGCATTGCCGCGACCTATTTCGTCAACTACGCCGTGATGGCCGATGAGCGGGCTTGCGAGACGATGCACCAAGTCGCGCAGCACGACCGTGTCGAATGGGGCATGCACATTCATCCGTGGAATACGCCGCCGTTTACCGAGGAGCGTCTCGTCCGCCCCAAAGAGTCGTTTTTGCACAACCATCCGGACGAAGTGATTAACGCCAAGCTGACGACGGTGTATGAGTCGTTCCGAAAACAAGGTCTTCGGCCGACCAGTTTTCGCGGCGGACGTTACTCGTCCGGCGGCCCTATTCACACGTTCCTTCGGGATCACGGCTTTCTGGCCGATGCGTCCGTACTACCGTTAACGACTTGGCCGGAGGAAGGAGCGCCGAATTATCGCGACCGCGACTTAAAACCGGTGCGACTGGCGCCACGATTCGAAGGCGACGGCCCGTTTTGGGAGATCCCGCTTTCTCTCGGCTTTTCTCGCAGCCCGTTTCGATTCTATCGAAGTTGCTATGAACGGATCGAAAGATCGTGGCTCGCGAAACTACGGCTGATCGGCATCAGCGAGCGTCTGGGGCTAGTGCGGCGCATTTGGTTGAATTTTGAATCCGATCACTGCGAACGCTACCGGGACCTGTTGGCCGCGCTGCGGGAGCAAGGAGTTCCTCACCTGTGCTTTACGGTGCACAGTTCTTCGCTCAGAGCGGGTCCCGGACCCTACACGCGCTCCGCAGCCGACGAAGAGCGAATTTTTGCGCGGATTGAAGATGCCTTTCGCTGGATCTCGCAATCCGGCGATTTTCGTCCCGTCACCGTCTCTCAATTAGCCGTCCATTTGGAAACGGAATACTATGCGCGCCATCGGAATTAGCCCGCTCGATAAAGACGCTACGGTCTCGTTTCTTGAGGACGGCGTCGTCCTCTTCGCCTGTGCTGAAGAGCGGTTGTCGCGCGTTAAACTGCAGAGCGGGTTCCCCTACCGCGCGCTGGAATTGGGCTTGCAAACGTTGGCGTGGGATCCAACTTCCGTCGACGTCGTCTGTTACGGATTTTACGACGCGACGGAAGAATCTCGACGCATCCACCAATCGATAGAACAGGCTTTGTCGCGCAGTTCGCTGTTTGAGATGTGCGATGCGATTCGCGCCGTACGTAGCGCCTGCCGCAACTATCGCGTGGATCGGTCGACGCTCATTCCCGGTCTGAAGACCGAACGCGATGAATTCGTTCCCCGAAAACCGCTGCCGAAAAGAATCATTTACCGTGCGGCTACGCGTACCGCTCCGGGTAACGCCCTCGCGCAACGACGCTTTCTCGCCGACTGGGAACAGATCGCGACGGCCGACCATCGCCTACGTTCGCAACAGCTTGCGGAGGGGTTGGCAAAGTACGAGTGGACGAACAAATTGCGCCGTTTTCGCCACCACAAGACCCATGCCGCCAACTCCTTTTTCGCCTCGGGATTCGACGAGGCGCTGATCGTGACGTTCGACGGATACGGGTCGGGCAATGCCGGCGCCGTGTATCGCGGCGGTCCGAACGGGATCGAACTTTTGCACGAATTTCCGTTTCCCAACTCGCTGGGACAGTTCTACGAAGAGGTCACCAGCGGCCTCGGCTTCACTCCCGGTCGACATGAAGGAAAAATCGTCGGACTGGCGGCCTACGGCGATCCGGAGATCCTACAAGATACGCTGTTACAGCGGTTCGAACTCAAGGACGGCGACTTCTCAATCCGTTGTAGTCACAATTACTATTGGGCGCGAGCGCTCGCGCAACAGTTCGCCAAACGCGACGTCGCCGCCGCTTACCAACGCGTTTTGGAGGAAGTCGGCACGCGTATCGTCGCCTGGTGGGCCGAGCGGACGGGTTTACGCCGCTGCGTGGTTTCGGGCGGGGTGCACGCCAATGTGAAATTTAACCAGCGCATTCACGAACTTCCCGCCGTCGATGAAATCTTCGTCTATCCCAATATGGGAGACGGCGGATGTGCGACGGGAGCGGCGATGTTGGCGTATTCCGCAGCGGAGTTGCGCGGGCATGCCCTGCGGAACGCCTATTTGGGACCGCAGTACTCCTCGCGGGAGATTGAGCAAGAGCTGTGTCGTTCCGAATTGCCGTATGAGCATGTTCCCGACGTCGAGGAACGCATCGCGGCGCTGCTCGCCTCGAACCATATCGTCGGTCGGTTTCACGGTCGCATGGAATACGGACCGCGCGCGCTGGGGAACCGCTCCATCCTCTACCCCGCGCAGGAACCGGAAGTTAATCAGTGGTTGAATCACCAGCTTGGCCGCACGGAATTCATGCCGTTTGCGCCCGCCGTGTTGGCCGAAGAAGCGCCGCGATTGTTTCTCAATCTCCGCGGTTGCGAACGCACGGCCGAATTTATGACCATCACCCTGGATTGTACGGATTTCATGAAACGCACTTGTCCGGCGGCGGTGCACGTGGACGGGACCGCTCGTCCGCAACTGGTGCGCGCGGAAACGAACCCAAGTTTCCATCGCGTTCTACAGTCTTACCACCGACGTACGGGCGTCCCGGCGGTGATCAATACGAGTTTCAATATGCATGAGGAGCCGATTGTCTGTTCTCCCAAAGACGCCATCCGCGCGTTTTTGTTGGGAAACATCGACTACTTGGCGATCGAGTCGTTCATTGTTCCCCACCCTCGTCTCGGCGATCGCTCGCAAAGCGGCAATAGCCGCACATTGGCGGGGGAGACGAGTCGTTGATTCGTCCAATCCTTTTACCGGTTGTCGTGTCGAGAAGATCCGGGAGGCCGGCGACGCCGACTGCGGCGGGCGAAGAACGTTCCGGGGCGCCGAATCCGTTCCGCCGCGGTTCATCACAACGCAGGTCCGAGCATCGACTTCGTGTCCGATCTGCTCGGCGGCGGGCTCTTCCGGCCCGCCCGGAGTTCGTCTCGACGAGTTTGGTTCCCTGGGCTTACGTCAACGGCGTGACGTTCGCCGTTCGCGGTCCGGGAGGGGCGACGGATAACGCGTTCATCGAGTCGTTTAACGGTCGACTGCGGGAAGATGGTTTGAATCAACACCGGTTTAAGTGGCCGGACGAGGCCAAGAGGTCGGCCGAAACTTCGAGGGCAGATAAAGATCGGCGACGGCTCGGCGGTACGTTGGGCAACCGGACGCCGAATGAGTTTCCCTCACAGGGCAGGCTTCTGCCGAAAAGCCTAGTTCCTCCAACGTCCCCACCGGATCCAACGCGGGGGTATGGTCATTCATCCGATTCCTAACAGCGCGCTGAAAATCACTTCCGGGGGCAAGTCAGTGCCGCCCGAATCGCCGTTGCTCGTCTTCGCGGACGACTGGGGGCGTCACCCGTCGAGTTGTCAGCATCTCATCAAGCGACTGCGACGCCGTTTTCCGGTGATATGGGTGAACACCATCGGCACGCGCTCGGTGAAGGTGGACGCGTTCACATGGAAACGCGGTTGGGAAAAGCTGCGGAACTGGCGAAAGGGATTGCGGCAAGTCGACGAGCGGATGTGGGTTATAGATATGCCGATGTTGCCTTCCACCGCGAATCGTTGGACGTCGCTCGTCAATCGGCAACTCCTGACACGGCGTGTTCAGGCCGTTCTGCGAAAACTGAATTTCGACCGTCCCATAGTCATTTCGACTTTGCCCCACGTGTGGCCGTTGATCGAGTCCATCCCGCGAGCCGGCGTCGTCTATTATTGCGTTGACGATTTTAGTCATTGGCCCGGGGCCGACGGGGCCGCCATCCGTCTAAATGAATCACGACTTGTGCGCGACGCCGATCGTGTGTTGGCGGCTTCGGAGGAACTGCGACAACGGCTTTCCGCCTCCTGCGTTCCGACGCCGTTTCCGCACGCCGTCGACTTTTCGCATTTCGCACGTTGCGCCCGACTGACGCCGCCGGGAGAACTGGCCGCGTCGCCGAAGCCGCGAATCGGCTTCTTCGGCCTGATCTATGAACAACTCGACTTTGAATTGCTGAGGCATGTGGCGCTGCAGATGCCCGAGGCGACTTTGGTCATGATCGGGCCGATTGCGTCGTGCCCGGCGACGTTTCGCGCTCTTCCGAACGTCGTCTTTACGGGTCCCAAATCGTACGACGAACTGCCGCAGTGGATCGCCGCTTGCGACGTTTTGATGCTCGCTTATCGCAAAGATGAAATGACGAAGCAGGTCAATCCGCTGAAGTTGAAGGAATGTCTGGCGACCGGCAAGCCGATCGTCAGCGTCGATATTCCGACGGCGCTGGAGTTTCGCGAAGCGCTCTACGTCGCTTCGGATCGGGACGAGTTCGTCGCCGGGATTCGTCGGGCGTTGAGCGAACCCGATCGTTGTTCCGAGGCGTCGAAGCGACAGTCCCTCGTGACGAACGACAGTTGGGACGCACGCGCCGAGGAATTGTACGCGATATTGACGGAACTCGTGGACGATCGCCATGCTGCGACCGCTTGAAAACTCCCCGCGGCCTCGCCGGGTGCTGCACCTGCGGACGGTCACCGGTCCCGGAGGCGGCCCCGAAAAGACGCTGCTCAATACGCACCGATTTCTTCCGGCCGAATACCAATCGCGATTACTGTACCTGTATCCGCGCAACGACGCTCGCTTTGATTTGATCGCCCGCGCGCGAGCGGCCGGCGCGGAATTGATCGCCGTGCCGGAGTTTGGGCCTTGTGATCCGCGAGCCATCGCGCAGCTTTATCGAGAGGTTCGCAGTTATCGTCCTGACGTGCTGCATGCACACGACTATAAGACGGAAGTTTTGGCCGCGTCGTTGGGAAAGTGCTTGAACATTCCGGCCGTCACCACGCTCCACGGCAACGTGACGCTCGGCGGGCGGCTCACTGCCTACTATAAAATTGGGGCCTGGGCCTGGAGGCGTATGGCGCGGGTCATGGCGGTAAGTCCCGACCTTGTCGAACTCGCGGTGACCGCCGGAGTCCCCCGCGAACGCTGTCGGCTGATTGAGAACGGCATCGATTTTGATTCGTCGATTCGCCGACTTTCCCCTGCCGAGGCTCGTCGCAACGCGGGACTCGACGCCGCCGGAATCCTTCTTGCGGCCGTCGGACGTTTGATGCCGGAGAAAGGTTTCGATGTCTTGCTCGCGGCATTCGCATCGGCGCTCAAAGATGTCCCGTCGCTTCGCCTAGTCATCGCCGGAGAAGGCCCCGAGCGCGCTCGCCTGGAGCGACTCATCAACGAGCTGAAGCTAACGGAACACGCGGTGCTGCTCGGTCATCGCTCCGACGTCGGCGTCATCCTGCAAGCGGCCGAGATCTTTGTCTTGAGTAGTCGAAGAGAGGCGTTCCCGAACGTCGTGCTGGAAGCCATGGCGATGGAGACGTCCGTCATTGCGACAAGGGTCGCCGGCGTGCCCGGGATCATCGACCACGCGCGCACCGGCTTGCTCGTCGACAGCGAGAATGTGACGCAACTGGCTTTCCAGATGAAACGTTTGGCGCAGGATGACCGCCTCAGATCGCTGCTGGCGGCGGCCGCACGAAGCGAAGTCGAGAAACGCTTCAGCTTCGCCGACAGGATGCAAAAGGAATGCGCAGTCTACGATGAAATTCTCAGTGCGCAGGCAGGCAACGAATGAGTCCGGCTTCGGGGGAATCCGATTTCAGGGCGTCCGCTGAATCGATCGTCGATGACGGCGTCGAACAACATCGAACGGATCATCGTTGGTTGGATGTGCTCCGACGAGGTCTCGGTCATGAGCCGATGCCGATTGAGGTGCGACGTCACGGGCGCGTTTTGGGAACGCTGCCTTTGGTCTTGGTTAGGAGCCGTTTGTTCGGACGATTCTTGGTGAGCCTGCCCTACCTCAATACGGCCGGCGTCGTCGCGGCGGATTGCGATATCGCCTCGGAACTCGTCGATCGCGCCGTCGAACTCGCCGACGCTCTCGACGTCCGCTACCTGGAATTGCGCCACGAAGTCCCCTGCGAGCATCCCTGCTTAAACGCGGTAAACACGTCCAAAAAACATTTGCGCCTCAGGTTGCCGAGCGACGTTGAGCAGCTTTGGAAGCAATTCGACGCGAAAGTGCGTAATCAGGTCCGTAAGGGAGACAAGCAAGGGCTTTCAGTCCATTGGGGCTCACACGATTTGTTGGACGAGTTTTATGAAGTCTTTGCACGCAACATGCGTGACCTCGGTACGCCGGTTTACGGCCGATCACTGTTCACGGCGATTCTTCGCACGTTTCCCGAGCAAGCGGAACTTTGCGTCGTGCGCCGCGAAGGAACTCCCCTTGCGGCGGCGCTCTTGATTCACCGGCAATCCAAAAGCGAAGTCCCGAGCGCGGCGTCGCTGCGTCGCTTCAGCGGCACCAACGCCAACATGTGGATGTACAAGCACCTGCTTGAGCGGGCGATCGAGCGCAAGAGCGCGGTCTTTGACTTCGGCCGGAGCACGGCGGACTCGAACACATTTCGCTTCAAGACGCAATGGGGCGCCAAGCCGCATCCCGCCGTCTGGCAATACTACGTCCGCCGCGGCACGATCGGCGACATGCGACCGGAAAACTCCCGCTACGGGCTTGCCGTACGAATGTGGAAACGACTTCCCGTTTCTGTGACGCGCGTCCTAGGGCCGTTCATTGTGCGCGGGATTCCATAACTTGTGCGTTCTCGTACATGCGCTGCGTCGATTCCCAGAGAATGCACCGAAGAATACGCAACAAGCGGCGGTTCTTGACGGCCGGTTTCGGCAATTGCACGAAAGCCTGCGTTATGAGTGATCAGCCGGTGGTCGACCACCCGCGTCGTCACGCAAGCCCCTATTCGTCTAGGGACCGGGGCGGAGAGTACCTCGTACTGCGGCATCCCAAGTTGCCGGGCGCTCCTCGACGTGGGCACTGCGCATGCTTTGCGATCCTCTACACGATCGCCGTCGCTTACGGGTCTTGGCTCCCCTTCGAGTTTTCGCAGCCCACTTTCGCCGAAGCGTCTTCGCGCTTTCAGACGATCCTTGCGCGCCCCATACAATGGTCGACCGACGCGGACTTCACGATCAACGCGCTGCTGTTGGTACCGCTCAGTTTTGCGATGATGGCCGCCGGTGGCTCAGATCGTTCTCGCTGGTTTGACTGGGCCTTGATGCCGCTCGTGGCGGCGATCTGCGGAGCGATCACTGTGCTCGTTGAGTTCGGCCAATCGTGGTTGCCGATGCGCGTCGAATCTCAAAACGACGTTGCAGCGCAATTCGTCGGAATCGTTATAGGCGTCGCCGGGTGGATGGTCTTCGGGCGACGGCTCGTACGTTTCTTACGCGCGATTCCGCTGACTTCCCCCGGAATGCCGAGACTGCGGCTCGTATTGCAGGTCTACTGCATCGGGTTTCTCGTCTACGCCGTCATGCCGCTGGACGTCGTCACGAGCTGGAGCGCGTTGTCGACTCGCTTGTCCGAGGGCCGAATCAACCTCGTCCCTTTTAGCGGGCTGAATTTCGACGTCGCCGGAGTCCTGGCGGCCGTCAAAAAGCTGCTTTATTTCCTGCCGTTCGGCATCTGTGCCGCGCTTCCCGATGGGAATGGGGATTTCCAAACGCGGGAGCGCGTCGTCGCGAATTGTCTCGGCTGGACCTTCGCGGTGCTCATGAGTGAGGTCTTGCAGGCCCTCACGCGCTCGCGCACCGCCGATGTGACGGACGTTATTTTTGCCTGCGGGGGAATCGTGAGCGGCGCGATGCTCGCAACTCGTATTCCCTGGTCGCTGCTGATTCGGAATTTTGATTCACATCGCCCTCCGGTGCTCCGCATCGCGGCGGCATCGGCGGTTTGCGGATTCGTCGCGGCGTTGATGATTCTTTTCTGGTCGCCGTTCGAACGAGTCGATGATCCCATCGAGCTACGGCATCGTTTCAGCAGTTTCTTTTCGTTGCCGTTTCTCCGTCTCTGGGCGGGAACGGAAATCAACGCTCTGGGGCAGATCGTGCTCAAGACCGGCACCTTTGCGATTCTCGGAGCACTCACGTCGCTGACGTTTTCCCACCGTCCAATCGACTCGGATTGGCCGATCTGGCGCGTTCGGTTGGCGGTTGTGTTCGCCGCTCTCGTGGCCGCCGTCCTCGAGATCGGCCAGATCTTTTATGCGGATCGCTATCCCGACGCCTTCGATATCGTGCTCGGTGCCCTGGGCGGGTTCTTGGGCTTGGTATCGGTCGAGTATTTGACCGCCCCCCCGTTGGATTCCGACTTGGTCGACGACGGCGACTATTTTTCTCCTCACCCAACGCGGCGGATTGCAAAATAGCCTTGCAATGCCGTTCGTCGTCGGACATTCTGGTTGGCGCGAGGCCATTCTTGCCTCGATCGCGTCCCTCGACGCCTTCGAATGCACACCTCTTCTTCGTGTGCTCGCGCCGGCCGCATCCGTGCGGATCTCCCCGCGTTTTATTGCGATTGCGTTCCCGGGACGCCAACGGCAGTTTCGTCCGGCAACCGTCTTCGCATGTTCGCAAAGCACGCCTCCAATCACCTTCAGCAGCAGCGCGCAGGTTGATCATGAGTAAGTTCAACGCCGTCGTCTCCTTGATCATCGTTGTGTTGACGTCGTGTCCGACGCCGGCTCAAGCCGCCGAGCTTGCGACGGAATCGAATCGCGCCGGATCGTTCATGCCCTGGTTCAATCGCCACACGGTCCAACTGGAGGTCGACGACGTCTTAAAAGGAACTGTCCGGCGTTTCGGACCGGACGGCGCTCTGGTCGGGGCGAAAAGGGTGCGGGTGTTCTTCTATCGCCGAGGCGAACTCATCAAGATCGTGCGTGCGGACGACGAGGGTAATTTCCTGGCGCTGGTGCCTCCGGGCGTCTACTCCGTCATGGCAGGCGACCTAGGAGACCGGACTGGGTTTACCGGGACAATGGTCAACGTCGTACCGCACGTTCCGAAGCCGATTCCCGTGAATCCTCGCCGCACTGCTCCTTACGGACAGAAGACGCCTACGCCTCAGTCGCCGGCCGTCGACCTGTCAAAGCCGCCGGCCGCACCGGCGAGCCTCAACCTCGCGCTGATCGACCCCGCCGATGTCGCGATTTTGCGGGCGAAAATCGCGTCGCACATCTTGAGAAGCCGCGCTCGTACGATACCGGTCGCGGCCGCGCCGGTGGTTTTAGAAAAGCCAAGCCTCCCGCTGTTGCTGGCTACGACGCGGGAAGCCCAAGCGCTTACTGCGGTGACGCATAGCGAGCGAATCGTCGTCCGCGGCTACGATTCGCGTTGGCGTTCCATTCCTTTTGACGGGCCCTGGCATTTCAATCACGAGATGTTCGTCGCCCCGGGACAAGGGATTCAAGGGAAGCTGCGGACGCTGGACGCCTCGGGCGGGATTGTGCCGATCACCGATGCGACGCTGTACTTCGTTTCGAATCACAAGGAGCAGGCTGCGGCGGTGACGTCCGTCGACGGCCGATTCCAAACACCCGTCCTCGCTCCTGGAGTTTACTCCGTCATCGCGGTCAATGATCGAAGCTTCGGCGCCTGTGCGGTGAGGTTCGTGAACGGAATTCCGGCCGCGCCGGAAACGCTTCCGCAATCGACCGGGCCGATACGTCAAGCGAGCTTTCAGCCCGGCTCCACGGACGGTGAGGAGAACAGCTTCAACTCCACGATCCCCGACGAAGATTCGTCGAACGCTTTTCTGGGCAACGATGGAGAGAACGGCCTCGGCTCCCTCGAAACACCGCTTGCCGACACGGGAACGCCTCCCGGGGGCGGCGCGGGAGGCGGTGGTCTGAGTCCGGAAGCCGCGGCGGCGCTGGGAGCCGGCCTTGCGGCACTCCTGGGTTACGGGCTGTATGAGGCCTTGGCCAGTCATAACAATTGATCGTCGCAACCAAACAATCTGCGCCGGCGCGTAAGCATTTGGCGGCGGCGTGGGATGCCGCCGACGTGACGCTGTTGCTTGCCGCGGTCGGCATCGCGCCGTGGTTGCGCGGCTCAGTTCGCCCCGCCGTTCAATTCTGGTTGGGAGTCGTGCTGCTGGTAGGATTGATCTACCGCTTCAGCCATTGGAAATCGACCGATCCGACGAAGATTCGCTTACCGGCATCCTGGTGGTGCGCCGCGTCGGGCCTAACTCTCGCAGTGGTTCAACTGCTTCCTTGGCCGCCGAGCGTCCTCGAACGAGTTTCGCCGCAAGCGTGGGCTTGGCGCGCCGCAGTCGCCGCTCCCACCGGTGTGACAGGCGATCAATCGCCCGCCGGCGTGACGGCGGGCGAATCCTCGCCGTTGTCGTTGGCCGCGCCCCTCACGGCGACGATGACCGCCCAATTGGCATTGTGCTGTGCGACGATGATGTTGGCCGTTGGCTATCTTCGTTCGGCGAAGGCGGTGACTGCAGCACTTGCCCTGGTCACGGTGAACGGCGCCGCCTTGGCGTTCATCGGACTTGCGGAAAAACTAGCCGGTCGGGGGCTCTTGTTTTGGGAGCCGCGCAAGGATTGGTTCGGTCCGTTCGTGAATCGCAATAACGGGGCCGGTTATCTTGTGATGTGTTTTGCCGCCGGGCTGGGATTGTGGCTGTTGCTCGTGACCGGACAGCCCTCCGATCGCGACGGCGAAAGCGGCGTTCGTCGCGTGCTGCGGCGCATCACCGGTCCGGTCATCGGCGCGACCGCTGCGTTGGCTCTGATCATTGCGGCGATCGCGGCGTCGCTGTCGCGAGGCGCCGTTTTGGCGCTCGGAGCGGGGGCTGTTGCGGTGTTGGTGAGCGTTTTTCTGCAGAAGGGATTCCGACTCGCGGCGCTCGCAGGCGCGTTGTTTTTGCCGGCGGCGATCGGCCTTTTAGGCTTCGTCGGAGTGCTGGATGACGTCGACCGGCGCCTGGAAACCTTGTCCGACGTCCCGCGCCTCCTGCAGGACGGTCGGGTCAAGAATTGGGAGGCAGGTTGGAAGGCGGCTCCGCAGTTCTTGCGCGCGGGTTCGGGTCTGGGGACGTATCGCTTCGCCTATCGACCGTTTCAGGATCATCCGGCCGAAGAACGTTTCCATTACCCGGAAAACGTGTTTCTCCAGACCTTAGTGGAAGCAGGCTTGCCGGGTTTGACGCTACTGCTGTTGGGATTGGGGACGGCCGCGGGCGGAGTGCTGCGGCTCTGTCGCTCCGCCGACTCCAGCCGCCGAATCTTGGGGCTTGTCGGCGTGTTTCTCTTAACCTCGGTGAGCGTGCAGGGTTGCCTCGACAACGGTTTCTATCTTCCGGCCAACATGCTGCTTTTGGCGACGCTGCTGGGATTGGTGTGCGGCTCGGCGACGCAAACGGCGGAGGCGGCGACGGAGGATTTGAGATACCAACCCCGCAGTGCTTGGTCGGATTGGTCTCGCGCCTCGGCGGGGGCGCTGATGCTCGTCGCCGTCACCTGGAGCTTGGGAGAGTTGTCGGCGGCGGCTCCGGGCGCGGAGATGCTCTACAAGACGCGAGCGTTCACCGACCGGATGCCGCTCGGGCACGATGAATTGGAGTCGGATCTCGTGGGCCTGGAGCAGGCCCTTCGTCGACGTCCGAACGACGTGGAACTGCGGCGTCGGGCCGCGGAAGCGTACATCTCGCTTTATCGGCTCGAGGCGATCGACGAACTGCGTCGCACGCACCCCGGGGCGGCCACCGCTGTCCTGGAGAACGTCGCCTCCTTGCCGGTGCTCTTCGCCGCCGCGGCCCGCGCCGAACAAGGCGGTGATCTCTCAAGCCTTGATGCGTTGCGCTTGCAGCCCGCGGTGACGCGTCATCTTCGTCCCGCGTTGACGCATCTTCAACTCGCAGTCGCGGCAACTCCGGCGGATGCGGAGTCGCAACTCTATTTGGGCGAGCTCGAATTCCTGATCGCGGCCCCGAGCCGTTCCGGTGCTCGTTTCGACTTGGTCGCCGAACTCGCCAAGGGACGTCCCTCCTTATTGTTGCGACTGGGGGTGGATCAATTGAGTCTGGGGCGCAAGCCGTTCGGCTACGCCGCGCTACGTCGCGCTTGGTTGTTGGACGCTTCCACGGCGCGGCCGATCATTGACGCCGTCACGTTTTACGCGACTTGGCCGGAGATCGTCGAGCATGTCGTTCCGGCGACGCCGGGATCGTCGGAGTTGCTGCTCAAGTTACTGCGTCAACGCCGCATGACGGCGAAAGATTTGGCGATTGTCGAAGAGGAAGTGAAGCGGCTTGAGCGAGCGTCGCAGTCGTCCTCCGCCGAGTTCTTTCCCTAGCGAGTTGAGTTTGCCGAGCCGCCTTTCGACGGCGATCACGCCGAGAGTTTTTGGGGTTTACGATGTCGACATTAGCTCCGCCCGAACCGTCCGCGGATTCTTCCGCGGGGACAACCTCGCCACGGGCGACTTGGACTTATTACGTCGAGATCGCTCGGCCCGATCATTGGTTCAAGAACGTCTTCATGTTGGCCGGCGTATTGCTAGCCTATTTCTATCACTTCACGGACTTAAAGTCCGTCGATTGGCCGACCATCGTCGTCGCTTTGATCGCGACGTGTTTAGCGGCGTCGTCCAACTACGTCATCAACGAACTGCTTGACGCTCCGTTTGATCGGGGGCATCCGGTTAAAAAGTTCCGTCCGGTCCCTTCCGGCAAGATTAAGTCGTGGATCGCCTACGCCGAGTGGCTGGCGCTGGCGGCCGCCGCACTGGGCGTGGCCGCACTCGTCAATAAACCGTTCGTCGTCGCGACGGCGAGCTTACTGGTGATGGGGTGCGTCTACAACATTCCGCCGGTCCGTTCCAAAGACTTGCCGTATGTCGACGTCTTGAGCGAATCCGTCAACAACCCGATCCGTCTCGCGCTCGGTTGGTTCGCCGTCGCGCCGCAAGCCGTCCCGCCGATCTCGCTGATCATGGCTTATTGGTTGATCGGCGCCTTTTTCATGGCGACGAAGCGTTTCGCCGAATTTCGTTCAATCGGCGACCATGCCGTGGCGGGAGCCTATCGACGATCCTTTCGGCATTATGACGAAGAGCGGCTCCTGGTCAGCCTGTTCTTTTACGCCGGGGGATCCGCGTTGTTTCTCGGCATGTTCATCATCAAATACCACTTGGAACTCATCCTGGCGGTGCCGTTGATCGCCGGATTCTTTAGTTACTACATGCGGGTCGCCCTCAAGACGGACAGCGCCGTTCAGAACCCCGAGCGACTCTATCGTGAGCGCGGCTTGATGGCCTACTTGGCGATCTGTTTGACCGTGTTCATCGGCCTGATGTTCGTCCAAATTCCTCAACTCTATGACTGGCTCAACGTTCAGCAGTCGTCCTTGCCGCCGCTGTGGCGATGGTAACGCTCCGCGGACTGCGCGGCGGCGGTTCGATATGAAGCGACTTACGGCTTTGCTGCTCGCGGGGTTGGTCGTGCGCGTCGCGCTATGGACCTTCGTCGACGGAGCTCCGCCGGTCATCGTCGACGCGGTCGACTACGACGCGTTGGCCCGCGGCCTGATCGAGCGCGGCTCGTACTCCGATGTAGGCGGCAACTTGATTTCAATGCGGCCGCCGCTCTATCCGTGGTTGGTTTCCGTCGTCTATCGCGCGGCGGGCGTCGGCAACTATGCGGCCGTCTATGGGGTCCAGATCGTCCTCAGCTTGATGACGACTTGCATCGTCTACCGACTGGGGCGGCTCGCCTACGACGAATCGATCGGTCTCGCCGCCGCCGCCCTATTTTGTTTCTATCCGTCGTTTCTCGCTTACGACAACCTACTGCTAACCGAGGTCTTGGCGACGTTTTTGCTCACGTCCGCGACATTGGCCGCCGCGATCGCAGTGCGAGCGTCGTCCATGTCGTTGCTGGGACTCGCCGGCGTCCTCTACGGCCTCGCTGCACTAACCCGGAGCGCCGCCTTGATGCTGATTCCGTTCCTGGCCGTTTGGCTGGTAGCGTTTTGGCCGGGGCGGCGAGCAGCGGCTCTCGCGGCGGCCGTTCTTTTGGTCGTATCGTTCGTCGGCACGATCGGTCCGTGGGCGTATCGCAACACGCAACTTCAGGGGACGCTGACGCTGATCGACGTCATGGGGGGCCGCAACGCCATGATGGGCAATTACGAACATACGCCGCTGGAGCGCTCCTGGGCGACGATCAGCGTCGCCGAAGGAAAGCAATCTTGGATTCACGTCTTGAGAGAACGGCGTCCGGAGGCGTTTTCCGGGCGACTAAGCCAGGGGCAGGTCGACAAGCTGGCGATGCGCGAGGCTCTTTCCTACATGGCGAGGCATCCCGCTCAGACGACACAGCGAACGTCGGTGAAGATCTTTAACTTCTGGCAGCTGGAACGCGAGATCGTCGCCGGCTTGAAGCAGGGAATTTGGGGCGAAGTACCCAAGATTGCCGTCGTCGTCGCGGCCTTAGTGATTTGCGGTTACTATGCAGCTTGTTTGTTTAGCGCAATTTTTGGTGCGATCTTAGCGCCGCCTCGGTGGCCTGCCCTCCAATCGCTGTTTCTCATTTCGATCGCCGTTCCCTGGGGGGCGCACTCATTGATCTTCGCTCATTCTCGCTACCATCTGCCCCTCGTACCGCTATTGGCGATCTATGCGGCCGCGGCGATGACGCGGCGCGACAGCCTGATTTCAGCCCGTCGCAGCTTGGGCTTCGCCGCCGCGACGCTTGCCTGCGTGGTGTTGGCATGCGGCTGGATTCGCGAGTTCCTCGTCGTCGACATCGGGCACTTCAACGCTTAGCTCGACATGCGCGCCCTCTTCAAGCATTTTGGTTTCATCATCGTCGGGGTCCTGATCGGGACCGGCTTCGCGTATTTACGACAAATCAAGGAGGGAACTCGGTACGAGTCGATCGCCGTGATCGGCGTCGGTCTCGAACAGGCATCAATGACGGAAACGCCGGCGGACGTCGCCCCCGTCGACGATCTCTTGCGCGACCAATTGGTCCTCGAGAAGGCGATCACGTCGGCCGGATTGGCGACGACTCGAACTCTCCGCGACGCCGCCGAACCGATCGCCGAATTGCGCCGGATTCTCGAAACGGAACGAGTGGATCGCGCAGGTCAGGTTCTCAAAGTGACCTGCGCGGCCGTGCGGCCCGATGAAGCGCCACAAATTCTTGCAGCGGTCTTGAAGCAAGCCCGGTCGTTTTGGGGCGACGAGCAACAAGGCGATGCGGCTTCGCCGACGGAGTTGCTCAAGCAAGCCAAGGATGACCTTTTGGCGAGCGCAACACGCCTCGATCAGTCGATCACAAAGCGAGCGGCCGACGCACCCGCCGGCTGGATCGACCACGAGGCCTTCCTCGAGAAGCAAAAGCGTCTCCGTGAACTGGAACGAAGGCTGGAAGAAACACAGGCGTCTCTCGGCCAGATTCGGTCCCGTTTAATGGCGGCGGAAGCGGCCGAGAAAAGCAATGATCCCGAGGCCGTGGTGGCCCTCATGTCGCCTGCGAGTCCGCCCGCTTCCCGAGAAGCCGCCTTGCTTCGACCGTCCGGCGGCCCCGCGTTGATCGACCTCTTGGCCGAAGAGGCGACGTTGCTCGAGTCCTACGGCGTGAATCACCCCAAGGTCAAGGCCGTCCGTGCTCGGATCGAAGCTCTCCAGGTCGAGGCCGGGGGCGAGACCCAAGTCAGCAAACTGAAGGCGGAAGAAGCTCTCTTGCTGGAAACGTACGGCGTCGAACATCCCAAGGTGCGCGCCGTCCGCGCCAAGTTGGCGGCGCTGTCCGGGGAAGCGGAATCACCTTCTCAGCCGACGAGGTCGTCGTCCGAACCCGCGCCCGCCGAATCGATGACTTCGGTTCAACGACAGCTCGCGGCGTTACAAGCGGAAGTGCAAGTTCGTGACGCGGAATGGCAGGAGCTTGAAAAGCTGGTTCGGTCGCGCCGGAGCGAAGTGACGCGTCTGGCCGCTTGGGATGCGGCGGATCAAGCCGTACGCACCGAGCGTGATCGCGTGCAGGGACTTTTTCAGTCGGTGGTTCGCCGATTGGAGGAACTGCCGCGCGCGGGCGAAGCTCAAAGTCCCGGCCTAGGAATTCTGTCGCCCCCGGGCGAAGGCTTACCGCGGCCGACTCGCTTTCTTGAAGTGTTGCTGATCGGCGGGGGATTGGGCGGATTAATCGGTCTCGTCTTAAGCCTGGGGCAGGCGGCGTTGAGTCGACGCGAAACCAATGCCGCTACGACCGGAGTAACGAGCAAACTGCCCGTCTTGGCTCGGATCACTCTGCCCGGCACGCAAGATAGACCGACCGGAGCGGCGGCGTCGCTACCCGTCGTCGATGAGCCGCAGTCTCCCGTCGCCGAAGCCTTTCGGTCGCTGCGAGCCGCACTGAACTTACGCACCGCGGAGCTTGAGCATTGTCGTTTGGCTTTGATCGACGACTCCGCGGGCGACTTGTTCCCCGTCGCGGCCAATCTCGCCGCCTCCTATGCGTTAGCCGGGAGCAGAACGCTCTTGGTCGATTGCGCGGGAGGAGCGAACATCAGGCCGCTGCTGAGTGCCGAAGTGGAGCCCGTTGACTTTGAACGGGTTCTCTGCGGCGCGGAAGAGCTTTCCGACGCCATCGAGGAAACCCGCGTCGAAGGGATGTCGGTCGCGATTTGGCGCGGTAGCCGTCGGAGCGGGGACCGACATTTCCCGAACGACGCTCTGCAAGTGCTTCGCGACAAATTCGACGTCATCCTGCTGTACGGAACCGCCGCAGTCGCGGAGCCGCGACTGATCGCCGATTTTTTTGTTCTCGTCGGCAAGAACAACCAAGGCCTGCGAGTTCTCGCCGATCAATTTGCCGGCGTCGCTCCTTCCCGGTCGCAGGATCTCCTCGGCGGTGTCGTCGTTCGTGGCGCCCTGGCTCGCTGATTCGCGGCGTTATTTGAAGTCGCCTCGCGAGTCGGCGCCTCGTAGGCCGGCCCGCTTCGTCGCGGGTGGGGCGGTCATCGCTTCGTTGCTGCTCTTCGCTGGGTGCCGTGAGGAGGCCGACGCTCCCCAGGAACCGGTTCGGCCGTATTTCATTCAACGCGTTCCCTGGGCGGAAACCGGCGTCTGGTTGAAGGCCGATCTGCATGTCCACTCAAAATTCTCCGACGGTTCGCATTCGATCACGGAACTCGCCGCCGCCGCCGTTCGTAACGGCTGCGACGTTCTCGCCGTAACCGACCATGCCGATCACGATCGCGACGGCGCATCCGCAGAGTATTTCGCCGAGCTCGACGCGGCCCGTCGTCGTCATCCCGAACTGATTCTGTTCGCAGGCCTTGAGTGGAACGTTCCTCCGTACGGCGGCGATGAACATGCTGCTGTCATCGCTCCGATCAATCCCACGGAACGTTCGCTACTGAGCGGTTTCAAGGCGCGATTCGACGACTACGGTCGGCACGAAAAAACGAAAGACCCTGAGCTCGCGACGGCGGCGATCGGCTGGCTGCACTCGCAAAGCCGAAGCGGGGCCGGCGACCTGCCGGTGGTGATTTACCACCACCCCGGTCGCAAACGCGCCCATACGATGTCGCTCGTCGATGAAATGGTCAAGTTGCGAGAAGCCGGCTCCGTCGTCGTCGGATTTGAAGGCGCTCCGGGTCACCAGAGAGGACCGGTGAACGGAGCCTACGACCAACGGCTGAAAACGATCGATCGCTGGGATACGAGCGCGGCGAATGTCGGCGATGCTTGGGATGAACTGACGCGTCGCGGTCACCATGTGTCGGGGGCGATCGCATCCTCCGACTTTCACAACCGAGAAAACGCGAACGTAAGCGATTACTTGCCCGGTGAGTTTTCCGAAACCTGGCTGTTCGCGCCCGCTCGTTCGTCGCCGGGCGTCCTGGCGGCACTACGCGCGGGAACGACGTTTGCGGCGCACGGCCACGTCGTCCGCCAAGTTCAGTTGAAAGTCTCTGCGCCGGGATTGCCGCGGCCGGCGATCGGCGGGGAGATCCTTCGCATTGCTGCCGGAACGCCGCTCACGATCCAGGTGGACCTGATCGTTCCCGACGTCGACTGGCAGGGAGCGACCAATACCATGGACGAAGTCGAGTTGATCCTCATCTCGAGTTCGTCGGCGCGGCCGCTGCGCCGCGCGCGGCTTTCAAACCGAGGGGCTTCTTCCTGCCGGCATACGCTAACTTCGCCAGACGGCGCGTGGTCCGTCCGCGCCCGCGGCCGCCGCGTCGTCGCCGACGGTCCGGATTTGCTCTTCTACACGAATCCGGTTCACGTCTTGTCGCAGAGCGATTCGCTGAGCACATCCGGCCGCTCCGCCGCCTCCCTCAAGAGCGATGATCACGAGTGACTCGGCTTGCTCAAGAGTAACTTGCTTGAGGCCGGGAGCGTTTTTTAATCATCGGGGCAACTGAGGTTTGCCGTTGCAGCACTTCTTGTACTTCTTGCCCGAACCGCACGGACACGGATCATTGCAACCAGCTCGTGCGGCGTGCGGCGAGGATCGGAATCTTCGTGGAGGTCGTCGAAATCATCGAAGTCTAACGAAGGAACATCCCTGCCCGCAAATCGTCGCCGTGGTTCGGCAAGTTCCCGTTCCCACTGCTTCAATTCGGGAACCTCGTAGGCCATAAGCTTGCAGGCTACGACCAAGTTGAAGTTGAGATCGTTAGAGTCCTGGGCGTCCTCCAGTACCACGGCTTGAGCTGCGTCGACGGCTTCGGTCGAGAATTGATCGACCAACGCGTTTGCCAGCCATGTTCGCTGGTCGGGATCGAGTTCCAACGACAAGAGTTCCAGGCCCGTCGATAAGGCCAAATCTGAATGGATGTCGCCGAATAGTCCCGATGAAGAGAGACGGAAGTAATGGGGGGCTTGCGGGGCCGCATCGCGCACCGCTCGAATCACCGAATCCGTGCCGATCTTCGTCAGGGCCGAGTCGCATTCTTCGCTCAGGATTTCGCCGTCGCACAAAAGCTTTTTGATCAGTAGCGGGATGACCGGTTCATACCGCATCTCTCCGGCCATCCGAGCCAAAAGATCTCCAGCCAAGTCATCGCCGTTTCGGACTCAGGGGCGAACTCTTGCCGCAATAAGTCCATCATCCAGTCGGCGTGAGTAACATCTCAGCCCAGAGCCTCGGTGATCTCCTCGGCTTCGGCGTAGGGAACATCGGTCGTGTCGTTTTTGCCCTTAGCCGCCTCGCAAATTGCGTTGAGGTGTTCCCACAGCTGTTCGCCGGGCAGCGTGCTGAATTCGAGCCGCCGCCGCACACGGGTCGCCGACTTGCGGTCCACTCCGGGCAGACGGTCGGCTTAATCCACGAGTTCGACCATATCGATGCCGAACCGTGGCCCGCCGTTGCCCGAGTCGACGGCGTCGTGCCGGCTCAGGCGTGGGTAGCGCGCGTTCCCCGCGGCCAACACATCGTCGTCGTCGGTCGCGATATCACGCAGTAACGATCAAATCAATTCGCGAATCGGCCGGCCGCCGTTCTGAACGATCGCCGTCGGTCGGCCTTGCGGGTTGACCCAATGCGTGTCGAGCGGAATGCCGAGGTGCCGGAACGTCGTCGCGGCAAGATCTTCCGGCGTGACGCGTCCCGACGCGATTCCGTAGCCTTTGTCGTCCGTGGCGCCGATCACTTGGCCGTGCCGCAATCCGCCCCCCGCGACGAGCATCGACATCACGTTCGTCCAGTGTCCGCGGCCCGCCGTCGGCGTCATCACCGGCGAGCGACCGAACTCTCCCATCATTAAGATCAACGTCGAATCGAGTAGTCCGCGCATTTCGAGATCGTGGATGAGCGTCGTGAGAGCGCGATCAATCGTCGGCAGCAGCGGCGTGAGGCCCTTTTCAATGCCGCCCCATTTCACTTCGTCGCCGTGGTGATCGAAATAACCCCAGGCACCGCTGACGAGCACGAAACTCGTACCCGCTTCAACGAGTCGCCGGGCGAGCAATGCCTTTTGGCCGACGCTTCCGCGCCCGTAGGCCTCGTGCATGGCCGCCGGTTCGCGCGAAATATCGAAAGCGTCGCGGACCTTGCCCGACAGAACCATGTCATAGGCCGTTTGCTGATGACGATCGAGATCGGCGAGGCCGCCGTGATCGCCGAGCTTCCGTGCGAAGTCGTCGAAGCGTCGTCGCAACGTCCGGCGATCTTGCAATCGCTCGAGCGTGAGGCCCTCGGGCATCGCCAATTTGTCGGCGACTTCGAGCCCTTTCACCGGAGCGTAATCACGACCTAATTCGCCGGCTTCCCAAACGTCGGAGGTCCAACTCTCGGCCAAACCGACGAAGCCGGGCATGCCGGGGGCGTTCGGTCCGCGATACTTCGCCGCGATGGAGCCCATCGACGGATAACCGCCGCCGTCTTTGCCGTCGTCGGTTCGTCGCGCGTTCGAATTGCCGGCCTGCATCGTGATCGGCGTGTGATTGCTCGAAGAGCAATCGACGGAGCGAATCACGGTGAGCTTGTCGGCAAGTTGCGCTTGCAGGGGCAAGTGCTCGCTAAAGCGAATGCCCGGTAGCTTCGTGGCGATCGTTCCGTAAGGACCGCGAATCTCGCGCGGCGCTTCGGGCTTCGGGTCCCACATGTCCAAGTGGCTCGGCCCGCCGGAAAGCCAGAAGAGGATGACCGATTTTTTGTCGTTCGACTTGCCCGATGCGGCATTTGCCGTTTGCACGCGCAACAGATCGGGGAGCGAGAGCCCGGCCAGCCCGGCGGTTCCCATCTGCAAGAACCAGCGACGCGAGCCGACGCGAATCAAATCGCCACGGGGCGGCCACATCGGGTTTCGCTCAAGAGCGGATGTGTGCGCGACGTCATGCGCGGAGGTCGTGCGGTGCGCCATCGGTAAGGCTCCTGTCACGGTCGCGATCGGAGGGAAGCAGGCGGAAGCATCAATATACACCGATGCGTGCTTGTGACCAAAAGAAAACGGCAAACTCGCGGCCGGCGGGTTATTCGCCCCTCTTTGCGGCCGCCTCCGGGCCGATGCGAAGTTGCAAACGGGCGGTGGCAATTTCGCCTCGCTCGTTCGTGCTTTGAACCCGCACGAGATAGTGCCCCGGCTTCTCGTAGTGATGCACCGTTTTGGCATAGCCGTCTTTGGCGAGGGCTTTGATGTTGCCGTCGCTGCGGACCTCAACCGGCGGCGTGCCGTCGCCGAAGTCCCAAACTTCGTTGCCGACGAACGGGCCGAACGATCGCACTTGAAACGTGACGGCGTCGCCCGGTTGCAGATCGAGCGACGGCGCGTAAGTGGCATGGATCGCCTGCGTCACGCGCTCGGGATGTTCACGGTCGAACACCTGCACGACGGTAAAATCGTAGTCGACGTTGCCGGCCGCGTCAGTCACTTTGAGAATCTCGCTGTACGCGCCCGGCCTGGAATAACCGTGTTCGAATCGCGGTCCCTCGGATGACGTGCCGTCGGTCAGCCTCCATTCATATTTGGCGATTGCGCCGGTAGCGCTCCACGAGCGACTGCCGTCGAGCACGATTTTTTCGCCGGCCCAAAGTACATGATGCGGACGGGCTACGGCGACCAGCGCGGGCCGATACTGCCGCAGGTAGGCTTCCCAGAGCATCCGGTATGCTGCTTGCGTCCCCCACTTGCCCGAGGGTTGGCGGCTTTTGATCTCAAAATGAAGATGGGTCCACCCGCCGCTGGCTCCTTCCTTACCGAGGACGCCGATCCGATCTCCCTTACGAATCGTCCGGCCCGGCACGATCCGCGAATCAATTGTTTGCAGATGGCTGTAGCGGTAGTACCAACCGCGGGCATCGAGCAGATACACGACATCGTAGCGCTCGGCGACCGGCGAGTCGAACTCCTTCGTACGACGATGGCCGTCGAGTACTTGCAGCCCGCACGAAACGACGAGCCCGTCGGTCGCGGCGACGACATCAACCATTCCCTCGGCTCCGCCGATGTCTTCGCCGCTGTGGTAATAAATCTTCTTGACGTTCGGCCGCTCGCCGCCGTCGACGTACGTCGGCTCGTTGGCCATTTGCGTCGATGTGGCGAACCAACGTTGTTGGACGGGATAACCAAACTCCTCGGGTTCGATCATCGGCGCTTCGGCCGGCCAGAGGCGAAAACGAGCGTCCTTCGTCAAGCCCCAAGAATCGTTCCCGGTATTGCTGTAATAGCCCCGAGTGATCGGGCAGTCGATCCGCACGCCGGCGACGGTCGTCGGTAAGTGATACGTCGCGGAAATCAAGGTCGTACTCGCCCCATTGACCTCGACCGTGACTTTCGCGCGACGAACGGCATCCCGCAACGCGTCGCGAGCTTCTTTCAGATCCACGAGCTTGATCGTCGCCCGTTTGCCGTCGCTCAGCACGACGGCGGCCGATTCGCCGAGGCTCAAATCGACCGCGCGGAGGAGCGTCGACTTACCAGGCGCGGCCGTCGAGGATTCGATCTGAGCCGATTGCAAATGCTCCGCGTCCGCCGCGCTTACCGCCAAGAGCAAGACGCGCAAAACAGTCCGTAAGAGCGTCGATCGTGTGCAGCGGAGCATAAGTTCCTCGATGAATTTACGATTCGCAAAGACTAGAGGCTGCGCCGCCTCGCCGCAAGTTTTGCTCGGTTCGACGTACGGCGTGACGTTTCGACTCACGTCGACCTGGGCGGAGTCGGGCACCGAGGGCGAGATAAATTGACCCCGCTCGACCAGGCGAGTACTTTGCCGATCACATCCGTTGATCGCCCCGCCCGAATCCCGCCGCCGTCCCCTGAATTGTCGTGTCATTTATTCGTTGCCTCGAAAAGCATCGGCGTACGTGCCGGCGGTCACTAAACTCCTTGTCGAAGACGGCGTCTTCCCCGGCTTGGAATTCGGCATCCGATTCGCCTTCGGAACGCTGAACTTGGACCAAG
>JAEUIN010000262.1 GCA_016793115.1 Planctomycetaceae bacterium | reverse complement strand
CATGCCGAGATAGCCGACGCTATTGAAAAAGATCACGCCGGCGACGCACGTCGCGTCGACCGGCGGGCACAACAGAGCCCCCACGAGGATTTCGGAACCGCGCGGTTCGCAGATGACCGCTCGGCGAACGGCATCGTGCTCACGTCGAAACCGTTCGCGCCGCTCGACGAGCGAGCCGGTTCCCAATTCGGGGCCGCCGGTTATGATCACGCGTGTCGGTTCGCCGCCGGTGTGCGAATCGACGACTTGAATGCGGCGCATGATTACCTCGCGGTCAGCTCGGGCCGAGTCGCAAGGCCGTGACGAATGATACCGAGCACTCGCTCGCGTTCGGCGCCGGCGAGCGGTAAGCGCGGCTCACGAATCCATTCCCGGCCGAGGCCCGCTTCTTGCACGGCCAGCTTGATGTATTGGACGAACTTGACGTGGGTGTCTAACTTCAACAGCGGGTAGAACCACCGGTACATCGCCCGCGCTTCTTCCCACCGTCCGGTTCGGGTCAGTTCCCAAAAAAACTGATTCTCGCGCGGAAAGGCGATGCCCGATCCGGCGACCCAACCGTCGATGCCGAGAACCGACGATTGGAGAATCAAATCGTCGACTCCGACGAACAAGGCGTAACGATCGCCGACCGCGATGCGGAGCTCCGTGATTCTGCGGGTGTCGGCCGAGCTTTCCTTTAGGGCAATCAGGTTGGGAACGTCGGCGAGTGCGGCGAATTGAGCCGGCGTGACGTCGACCGAGTAACCGACCGGGTTGTTGTAGAGCATCCACGGCAAGCTCGTCGCCGCGGCGACGCGGCGAAAATGACTCATCGTCTCGGCGGCGTCGGCCTTGTAGACCATGGCGGGCATGACCATGAAACCCGCCGCGCCGAGTCGCTCACAATCGCGCGCATACTCACACGCGGCCGCCGTAGAAAGTTCGGCCACGCCGCTGAGGACCGGCACGCGTCCGGACGCGATCTTGACCGCTTCGGCGACCAAAGCCCGCTTCTCGGCGAAATTGAGCGTTTGATTTTCGCCGAGCGAGCCGGCGACGATCAATCCCGTCACGCCGGCGGAGATCAGCGCCTCCCAATGTCTTGCGCAGGCATTGAGATCCAACGACGAATCTTGGTGAAATTGAGTCGTCACGGCGGGAAACACGCCGCGCCATTGCGGATAAGACACGAGTCGAAGGTCCCCAGTTTTAGAAGGTATTAGACCGTCGCCGCAGGGCTTGCGGCGGCGTCGTGGTGCGATGTCACGTCGATGACCGGCGGCCCCAAAGCGTCCCAATTCGGCTGGATTCCCAGCCCCGGGGCGGTCGAAGCCCGCATGTAACCATTCATGCGCTGCGGCGCGCCGGAGGCGTTGCACACGGTCACGTAGCTGTTGAAATCCGTGCTCGTGAAGCGCAGTTCCTCGGGCGTGCTGTGAGCCAAATGCGCGATCGCGGCGGTCGTTACGTCGCCGCCCCAGCTGTCTTCGAGCGTCATGGCAAGTCCCATGCTGACGCACAAGTCGCGCACTTGGCGAGTTTTCGTGAGGCCGCCTAGTTTGCTGATTTTGAGATTCACGACGTCCATGGCCAAGTCGGCCTTGGCTCTCAGGAGCATTTCAAGCCCGTCGACGTTTTCGTCCAAGACGAAAGGATGATCCGTATGTCTTCGCACGGCCAAACACTCTTCATAGGTCAGGCAAGGTTGTTCGATATAGACGTCCATGTCGCGAACCGCGCGGACGACGCGCAGCGCTTCGTGTTGCGTCCAGCCGGTATTCGCATCGGCGACGAGACGGTCGGTCGGCGCGAGCATCGCTCGCACGGCGCGAATCCGCTCGATGTCGATGTCGGGATCGCCGCCGACCTTGAGTTGAAACCGCGTGTATCCTTCGGCTCGATAGCCGGCGACCTTGCGGGCCATTTCCTCCGGCGATTCTTGCGAGATCGCGCGATAGAGCCGCACTTGGTCCCCGAATCGCCCGCCGAGCAACGTGCAAATCGGCAGCCCGGTCGCCTTGCCGAGCAGATCCCAGCAGGCGACGTCGATTCCGGATTTGACGTAGGCGTGCCCCTTAAGTGCCGCGTCCATCCGCTGATTCAACTTCGTCAATTCACGCGGGTCGTATCCGAGCAAGTGCGGAGCTAACTCGCGAAGTCCGGTTCGTACGCCTGCGGCGTACGCCGGCAGGTAAAATGGCCCCAACGGACAAACCTCTCCGTAGCCGACGAGTCCGGTTTCGGTCTCCACGCCGACGATCGTGCTGTCAAACACCGAGACGGATTTGCCGCCGGACCATTTATATGAGCCTTCGACGAGCGGAAGTTCGACTCGATGCGCAAAGATACGGGTAATTTTCACGATGACCGCCGCTGGGGACTTGCGCGATGAATTGCAGCGCAGATTACTTACGCTATTCTTGCGGAAGGATTGCAGAATCGTTTCGCCGAGAACGTCGTGCCCGCGGTAAAATGCGCATAAAGCCCGCCGAGATGCCCGTCCCGTTCCGGAACTCGCCGCGCGCAGTCGACGTCGCCGTTCTGGAGCAGATGTTCGACCAGATTCCCGACGCGGCTTTTTTCGTCAAAGACGTGGAAGGGCGGTATACGGCGGTCAATCACTCGCTCATCGAACGGCATGGCTTGAAACGGAAGTCGCAGGCGCTCGGTCGGCGGCCTTGCGACATCTGTCCCGGCGACTTCGGACTCATCCCCTCTCGACAAGACGCGGAAGTCCTGCGGCATAATCGACCGCTGCTCGACTATTTGGAGATGCATTGGCAGTCGCCGCACGAGCCGTGCTGGTGCTTGACGACGAAATTGCCGCTGCACGACGCCGCCGGCAAAGTCGTCGGCCTCATCGGCATCTCTCGGGATCTGCGTGCCCCGATCAAATCGCAGGAGATACCGGCCTCCGTGGCCACCGCCCTGCATCGTTTCGAACAGGAACTCAGCGAATCGGCGACTCCCTCGCGGTTGGCGGCCTGGTCCGGGCTTAACCCGGCGCGCTTCGCTCGCCTCATGAAGCGTTTCTTCGGCTTGACGCCGAGCCAGTACATTACCAAGGCGCGCATCGCGAAGGCCTCGGCGCTGCTACGCGAGACGGATCGAACCGTCGCTGACGTCGCGGCAGCTTGCGGGTTCGCCGATCACAGTTCGTTCACGCGCGCTTTTCGCAAAGTCGCGGGCATTTCACCGACGCAATTTCGCGACATGAACCGAACACCGCCGTAGTCGCCGCCCACCCAAGTTGTGCGCCGATTGTCGCGGCGGCGCCGTTCTCGGCGTAGCGCTCGGCCCGTTGCAGTTATAAACTGTCGAAATCCCCAGTAGTTGCGCCGCCGATCGTTTTTCGCTCGCCGATGCGGAAACGCCTCCCTGATAGGATGATCGGGCCGGAAACGAGTCGCAGACGCCGGATCCGGCGCTTTGCTCGGACTCGTATGCCCGTGTTGGAGCAGACCTTGAAATCTCGCACTCTGAACCCAACGTTTCTCGTTCTGACGCTGATGTTTACGGCCGTGAGGGGATTATGGGGGGCCGATCCTCCGCGGGCCGATGAACGCGAGGTTTTTCGGGTGTCGACTCGTGCGCGTCGACAAGGAGATCCTAAGCGCGGTGCGCTGCTGTTCCATAAGTCGCCCGCGGCTTGCTCCAAGTGTCATTCCGTCGGCGAGTCCGCCTCGCCCTTGGGGCCGGATCTGACGACGATCGACCCGAACGCGACCAATGCATACCTCGTCGAGGCGATTCTTAAACCGTCCAAGGTCGTTCGCAAAGGCTTTGAAACGGTGAGCGTCTTGACCGACGACGGCGCGGTGCGCACGGGGATCGTCACCGGACAAAGTGAATCCGCCGTCGGATTGCGCGAACTTGCTCGGCTCGAAGAAGAAATCACGATTCCAAAGACCAACATCGACGAGATCGTCGTCGGCGAAACGTCGCTGATGCCGGAAGGACTGGCCGCAACTCTCCATGAGGAGCGCGACCTGTTCGACTTGGTTCGTTATGTGACCGAGGTGGCGCGCGGCGGCAAGGTCCGTGCGGCGCAGTTACACCCCCGTCCGGAAGACTTGCTCCTCGTCGACGATAC
>JAEUIN010000220.1 GCA_016793115.1 Planctomycetaceae bacterium | reverse complement strand
TAGTAAATTGTTGACAATCTACAGTCTCGGTCGCTACGCTTCTCTAGAGGCTCCGATCGAAAACCCCGGTTTCGGAAACCCGGCCTTATGTCGTCCCCCGTCGTTTACCGCACGATCCGCGAGCAGATCGTCGAGCAGCTTCGCAACGAGGTCCTCTCCGGCGAACTGCCCGAAGGCCAGTCGCTCCGCGAACAAAAGCTCGCCGCCCGGTTTGGAGTGAGCCGCGGTCCGATTCGCGACGCCCTCCTGCAACTTTCCCAAGAGGGCCTGCTAATCGCGGAGCCGAATCGGGGGGTCCGCGTCAGCGGCGGGCCGAGCTTGGCGATTCAGCCGCTCGTAGTCGACACGCGACGTCGCATCGAGCGGTTTGCGCTGGAGACGATCTTCGAGTCGCTCGAACCGGCCGACGTTCGCCGCTTGGACGAGATTCTCGCGCAGTTCAAAGCGGCCTGCGAAAAGGGTGAAATGAAAGAAGTCGTCGAGCGTGACTTGGCGCTGCACCGCTGGATCGTCGAACGCGCGGGCGACGCCGATCTGACGGCGATGTGGCTGCAGGTGATCGTACGGATGCGACTCCGTTACACGCGGCACAAAACGCTGCTCGAGGCGTATCGCGAACACAAGAAGATCGTCGACGCCGTTCGCCGCCGCGATAAAGCCGCGGCCGTCGCGGCGTTGGAAGCGAACGTGGTCTGAGTTTGTTTCGCCCGCGCTGCGAGATTCTTCGCCGTTAGTCGATCGAGGTCGAGTCATGAAGCGGTCAAATCCCATTTCGTCGTTTCTCGTCGTTGCGACGACGGTGCTCTTGGCATGGGCGGCGACGACGACCTCCGAACCGGCGACGACGAGCAGCGCGACGAACGCACCTCAGCTTTCATCCGGTGAAAGGCTTTTCATCGACAAAGTCGGACCGATCTTTCGCAATAAGTGCGCTCAATGCCATACGTCCGGCGACCCCCAAGAAGGCGGCCTCGAGCTCTCCTCCCGGATTGCGTTGCTGAAGGGAGGCGACTCCGGACCGGCGATCGTTCCCGGCGAACCCGATGACAGCCGGCTTTATCAGGCCGTGCAACGGACCGACCCCGACAGGAAGATGCCGCCCGACGACTCGGAGCGGCTTTCGGCCGAGGAAGTCGCGGCGCTACACGATTGGATCGCCGCCGGAGCGCCTTGGCCCGACGTCAAACCGACCGCCGCCGCGAAAGTCGAACTCACGGGCTCGGCCGTCGCTTGGAACAGCGGCGAATCGCTCGAAGGCCGCGCGATGCCGACTTCGGGAGGCCTCTCGCCCGAGTGGACGATGCGCAAATACACTGCGGCCGACGTTTGGGCTTATCTCCCCGTCAAGCGCTATGCGCCGCCGCGAATCCTCGCCGCCGACGGCAAAGCACTGCATCCGATCGACGCCTTCCTTCGCGACAAGCAAACCCAAAAGAAGCTCACTCCCGCGGGTCCGGCCGAGCCGGCCGTGTGGCTGCGCCGCGCGACGTTCGACCTGACCGGACTGCCGCCGACTCCGGACGAGATCGAAGCCTTTACGAAGGGGAACGCTCCGAACTACGCCGCCGCGATTGATCGCTTACTCGCGAGCCCTCACTACGGCGAGCAAATGGCGCGGCACTGGCTCGACGTCGTCCGCTACGCCGACACCAGCGGGTTCTCGAACGACTACGAGCGTCCGCACGCATGGCGGTACCGAGACTACGTCGTACGCAGTTTCAACGCCGACAAGCCGTACGACCGTTTCGTGATCGAGCAAATCGCGGGCGACGAACTCGATGCGAATGATCCGGAGCTGCTGATCGCCGTCGGGTTCCTACGCATGGGGCCCTGGGAACACACCGGGATGAGCGTCGCGGCGGAAACGAGGCAAGCATTTCTCGACGACGTGACGCACAGCGTCGGCCAAACCTTCCTCGGCCAAGGCCTGCGTTGCGCGCGGTGCCACGACCATAAGTTCGATCCGGTGCCGACGCGCGACTACTACCGTATTCAGGCCTGCTTCGCGCCGGTGCAATTCCTCGATCGACAGGTACCGTTTCTACCGACGGAGAACACGCAAGGCCCCGCTCCCGGCAAGCCGCGGACCGAACAAATGCTGGCCGAAGCGCAAGCGACGACGGCGAAACTCAAAGCGAAACGCGACGAAGCGGCCGCCGCTTGGCTCAAGCAAAACGGTTACAAGTCGATTGAAGACGTGCCCGACGACAAGCGCCCCGGCATGTTCTTCGGCCTAACGTCGTATGAAATGACGCAGCGCAAACTCGCGCAAAAGCGTGAGGCGTACTACCAGCTCGAGATGCGTCGGTACGAACCGGAGGCGATCAGCGTCTACAACGGCCCGAACGTCATTTTCGACATGGTGGCCGGTCGTCCGCAAAGCGGGAACATGGGCAAGAGAAACTCCGGCTCCGGTAAGAAGACCCCGGCGGCGTTCGCCGGCAAAGCGGTCGAACCGGTGTTCATACTCGCCGGCGGCTCACTCGCCTCGCCGGGCGATCGCGTTTCCCCGGGCGTGCTCAGCGCATGCTTCGGTTCGAGCGACGAGCATCAACCTTCGGCTTGGAACACCGTGCCGCAAGGCCTGAACGGTCGTCGTCTGGCGTTGGCTCGCTGGATCGCGAGCGATCAGAACCCGCTCACGGCGCGCGTGATCGTCAATCGGATTTGGCAAATGCATTTCGGCCGCGGACTGGTCGCCACGCCGAACAACTTCGGCAAGATGGGAGCGAAGCCGACGCACCCGGAACTGTTGGATTGGCTCGCCGTGTGGTTCATGGAGCACGATTGGTCGGTCAAAAAGTTGCACCGGCTCATCATGTCGTCGGCGGCCTATCGTCAGGCGAGCAGTCATCCGCAGTTCGAGGAGATCGCCGCAGTCGACGCCAAGAACGATCTGCTGAGCTACTTTCCCGTGCGGCGGCTCGCGGCCGAAGAGTTGCGCGACGCGGCACTCGCCGCCACCGGGGAACTCAATCGGACGGTCGGCGGACCTGCCGTGTTTCCGGAAATCAACTGGGAAACGGCGCTGCAGCCGCGGCACATCATGGGTTCCGTCGCTCCGGCGTATCAGCCGTCGCCGCAGCCGAGCGATCGTCATCGACGGACTCTCTATGCATTTCAATGCCGCACGCTCGGCGACCCGATGCTGGAAGTGTTTAACAAGCCGACGAGCGACCTGTCGTGCGAACGACGCGACGAAACCACGGTGACGCCGCAGGTGTTCGCGCTCTTCAACGGCCAAGCGGCGCACGACCGAGCCCTCGCGTTGGCGGCGCGACTCGTTAAAGACCACGCCGACGACGACAAACGTCTCGACGCCGCGTGCCTGGTTCTTTACGGCCGCAAATCGACCGCTGAAGAACGTACGTTGGCGAGCGAGCACGTGGCGCAACTGACCGCGCACCACGAAAGGAACCCTCCCGAGCCGTCGCGGCCGCCGGAGATCGTCAAGCGTGTATACGTCGAAGAACTCACCGGTGAATCGGTCGAGTGGGAAGAGAAACTCGATCTGATGTCGACGTTCGTTTCGGACCTGAAGCCGTGGCAGGTCGACGCCGCGACTCGCGCCTGGGGTGAACTTTGCTTGGTGCTGATGAATGCGAACGAATTCGTTTATGTGCGGTAAGGTATTGCAATGAACACGACGATGATCACTCGCCGCCGACTACTCTATGGTCTCGGCGCTACGCTCGGCACCGCGGCATTCAATAGTTTGCTGGCCGACGATGCCGTCCGGGCCGCGAAGCCGCAACCCGGCGGCGGCCCGCTCGCTCCTAAGTCCGGTCACCACGCGGCCAAAGCCAGATCATGCATTTTCTTATACATGGAAGGCGGCCCCAGCCACATCGACACCTTCGATCCGAAGCCGACGCTTCAGCGAATGCACATGAAGGAGTTCGAGCGGCAAGACAAGTTCGCGTCGGCCATGGCCAGCGGTAAGCGTTACTACGTGCAGAGCCCGTTCACGTTTCGCCAAGTCGGCCAAGCCGGACTGCCGATGTGCGAACACTATCAGCACTTGGCCGAGGTCGCCGACGAACTCTGCTTCTATCGCGGGCTACAGGCCGAAAGCATCGACCATCCGACGGCCTGCTACCACATGAACACCGGCAATCGCTTTGCCGGCGATCCGGCCGTCGGCGCGTGGGTCACGTATGGCCTGGGAAGCGAAAACCAAAATCTTCCGGCATTCGTCGTGCTGCCGGAAGCGTCCTACCCTCAGGGCGGCTCGGCCAATTGGTCGAACGGTTATCTGCCGGCCTATTACCAAGGGACGACGCTCCGTTCGCACGGCTCGCCGATTCTCGATCTCGCGCCGCCGCGGCACGTGACCCGCGATGTGCAACGGGCCAACCTCGATTTGCTCGCCGCGTTTAACGCCGCGGATCGATCCCGGCATCCGCACCATGCCGAACTCGCGGCCCGCATGGAGTCGTATGAATTGGCCTTCCGGATGCAGTCGGAAGTGCCCGACGTCGTCGACTTGAAGAAGGAGGACGCTAAGACACTGGAGCGTTACGGGCTCAACGACCCCACGACGGCGGAGTTCGGGCGTCGCTGCCTCTTGGCGCGCCGCCTAATCGAAGCCGGCGTTCGGTTCGTGCAGGTTTACGCGAGCGGCTGGGACTCGCACGATTATCTGGCCGTGTCGCACAAGGCCCGCATTCGCACGGTCGACAAACCGATCGCCGCCTTGATCGCCGATCTGAAGCAACGCGGACTGCTGGAAGAAACGCTTGTCGTCTGCGGCGGCGAATTCGGTCGTTCGCCCGACAACGGGGTGCGCGGCGGCGGAGCGACGATCGGCCGGGACCACAACGCCAAGGCGATGACCGTGTGGCTGGCCGGCGGCGGCGTGAAACGCGGCACGATCGTCGGCGCAACCGACGAGCTCGGCGCCTCGGCCGTGGAAGTCGTCAATCCGATCGCGAACTTGCACGTCACGCTGCTGCACTTGCTCGGGCTCAGCGACGACAAGCTCCGTTTCTTCCACGAAGGCCGGTTTAAGCAAATCTCCCAAACCGGCGGGCGAGTGATTAAGGAACTCCTAGCCTGACGGTGAAGTGCCGGATGCTGAATGATCGAATGCTGAATGGAAAAGATGCAGGTTCTCCGCCCGTCGGTCATTTCGCATTCGCCCATTCAGCGATTCAACGCACCGCTTCGCTCACGCCGACGTAGAGCGCGCCATCGGTACGCCACGGATCGCCGCCGCCATTTTTGCCGGCGAGAACTTTGTGAAAGTGCTCAATCTCGTAGCGCTCGATCATCCGGCCGGAGTTTTCACAGCATTGGAAGAGATAGTCGCGCTCTTTGTCGACGTCGGGTGAAGTCACGTGCGTGATTTGCCCCGTGGTGCGACTCAGCCCGACATGCTCGTCGTACACCGCGGAGCCGACCCACACCGGTCGGCCGTCGCCGTCCAAACGATCGGTCTTCCAGAAGCGCACGTGATGACGGTGCCGCGGATCGCCGCCGACGAGTTGCTCATAAGCGAGGTCTTCTTTGCGCCCAAAGAGATAGAGGCTGCTCACGGGCGCGGCGTCGTAGTCGCGTTTAAACACGGACGCCTCGGCGATTTCCAATGAACTCTTCAGGCTCAGCGGATCGGCTTTGCGCCACTTCGCCGCGACAAGCAACGCACCGACGTCTTCCTCTGAGCCGATGAGGGCCACGTTCAGCGGATCGCCCGGCACGCCGTCGCCGGCCGTCGTCCGATCCGGCAGGTCGTCGAGCTCCGGATGGCGATGGTAATACGTTCGCCAGAAATCCGGCATGGCGACGTACGCGACCAAGCCCCAAACGAAGAGCAACCCTAAAACAAGAAACAGAAATCTGCGTGCACGCCGATCAAAGGATTTGAATTCCATGGTGGTCGATTATCGATCGTGCGTTTCGCCCAGTCGACTGGCAGGAGGTAATCGGCTCAATTCCCCGAATCCGACCATTGTATAGAATTCTCTTGCGTTCCTATTTCCGCTCCGATAGAGTAAATTACGGTATTGGTATTACAGTACCGATGCGGCACACACCGCATCCCTGCCTGCCGGGTTCCCAAAGACTCGGCTACCCCCTGTCGAGTTTGGACTGGTCAAGTCGTTCGACTAGTCGCGAACTTCGAAGGGCGGACCGGCGCTGTCCATTGGAGTCAGGTTTCGAGGCCTCTCGGATCCCGGCTTGCTGACGTAAGTTGGTGGACGCGCACGATTCTCGCTCCTTGTCGCCTCGGCCGTTGTGCCGGCCGGACAAGCGCAGACGAGCTTCAACGTGTCTTCTCACGAACGTCCGGCAGCGTTGAGCGTTTGACTGCATGCGCTGAAACGATCGTCGTCGCCCCCGGCAATTGGGTGCGCCTGCGCGATCGCATTGAGCGGATGAAGCGAATGCTCCCGGCGATTTCCGAGCGGTCTCTCGTCGCAGTACGAGGACATCGCTTACATGCTTACGCGGAATCTCTTCCCCGCATCCTTATCGGTCGCCGTTGCCGTCGCGGCGGGCTTCATCGGCTTGCGGTCGACGCCGGCCGTCGCCGCCGGTAAGCCGGCCGCGGAAGCCAAGATCAGCTTCCACACTCAGATCCGCCCTATCTTCCAAGGCCAATGCCAGGGCTGTCACCAGCCGGCCAAGCAGATGGGCGAATACGAGATGACATCGTTCTCGCGGCTGCTTAAGGGAGGCGAAAGCGGATCGCCGGCCGTTGTGCCCGGCAAGCCGGAGGCGAGCTACCTTGTTGAACTAATCACACCGGTCGACGGCAAAGCCGAAATGCCGAAAGGCAAAGATGCCCTCTCGTCGACGGACATCGAACTCATCAAGAAGTGGATCGCGCAAGGAGCGGTCGACGACACGCCCGCCAATACAGTCGCGAAATACGATGCCGCGCACCCGCCGGTCTATGTTCGCGCGCCGGTCGTCCCCTCGCTCGATTATTCCCCCGACGGCAAACTGCTCGCCGTCGCCGGCTATCACGAGGTGTTGATCCACAAGGCCGACGGTTCCGGCGTCGTCGCACGCCTCGTCGGGCTTTCCGAGCGCGTCGAGTCGGTGAAGTTTTCCCCCGACGGCACGAAGCTGGCCGTCACCGGCGGGCTGCCGGCGCGGCTCGGCGAAGTGCAAATCTGGGACGTCGCCGCCAAGAAGCTCTTGCTCTCGCACACGGCCACCTACGACACGCTCTACGGCGCGGCCTGGTCGCCCGACGGCAAATATGTGTCGTTCGGCGGCGGCGACAACAGCGTTCGTGCGATCGACGTCGCGACGGGCAAGCAAGTGCTGTTCATGGGCGGCCACAACGACTGGGCGCTCGACACCGTCTTCTCGGTCGACGGCACGCACTTGATCTCGGTCAGCCGCGACCGCTCGGCGAAGCTCACCGAGTTTGAAACGCAACGCTTCATCGACAACATCACGTCGATCACCCCCGGTGCGTTGAAAGGCGGCCTGCAATCCGTCGCTCGCCATCCGACGCGCGATGAAATCGTGTTCGGCGGCGCCGACGGCATTCCGAAGATTTATCGCGTGCACCGCATCACGAAACGCGTTATCGGCGACGACGCCAATCTGATCGCGGTGTTGCCCGCCCTCTCCGGGCGCATTTTCGGCGTCGACGTCAGCCGCGACGGCAAGCTCATCGCCGCCGTTAGCTCCAGCGACGGCCTGGGCGAGGTCGGCATCTACACCTATGCCGACAACACGGCGATGCCCGCCGAAGTGAAGAAGATCGTCGAAAAGCGGGTGATGGAGCGCAATGAAGCCGAAGCAAAACAGCTCGACGAATACACCAAGAAATCGGTCAAGCAACTCGCCAAGACCACGATCACCGAAAGCGGACTGTTCGCCGTCGCCTTCGCCCCCGACGGTAAGTCGCTCGCCGCGGCCGGCAACGACGGCACCATCCGCTTGATTAACGCGGCCGACGGCAAAATCACCAAGACGTTTGCGCCGGTCCCGCTTACCAAGCCCGCCGCGGTGCAAACGGCGCAAGCCAAGCCGCTGGTCTTCCCCGTCCCTAAGGCGGAAACCGAAACGCTGCCGCCTGGTGCGCAGATCGAATCGCTCGTCGTCGCTCCGGCGAACGTCGAATTAACGAGCAAGCTCGACTATGTGCAATTGCTCATCACGGCCAAGCTCGCCGGCGGCGCCTCGCTCGATGTGACCCGCATGGCATCGATCACCGCTTCGGCGAAGTCGGTCGAAGTCCTTCCCGGCGGCGTCGTGGTCGCGCGCGCCGACGGCCCGGCCGTGCTCACGGTAAGCATCGGCGGCAAATCCGCGACGATGCCGGTGAACTGTTCCGGGACGACCGCGCCGCCGTCCATCGATTACATCCGCGACGTCAATCCGGTGCTCGGCCGCATGGGGTGCAACCAAGGAACCTGCCATGGTTCTAAAGACGGCAAGAACGGCTTCAAACTCTCGCTCCGCGGCTATGATCCGGTCTACGATCTGCGGGCCTTCGCCGACGACCATGCTTCGCGGCGCGTCAACGTCGCCGCGCCGGACAACTCGCTCATGCTGCTCAAAGCGACGGGCGCGGTGCCGCACGTCGGCGGGCAACTCACCAAGCCGGGCGAAGTGAATTACGAAATCATCCGCCGATGGATCGCCGACGGCGCCAAGGTCGACCATAAATCGCCGCGGGTCGTCAGCATCGAAGTGCAGCCGCGATCGCCGGTCGTCGATCGTCCCGGCCAGAAGCAGCAAATGCGAGTGCTCGCGCGCTACGCCGACGGCAAACTTCGCGACGTCACGCGCGAGGCCTTCATCGAAAGCGGCAATCTCGAAGTCGTCTCCGCGGCGCAAGGCGGTCTGCTGACCGCGCTCCGCCGCGGCGAGGCTCCCGTGCTGGCACGCTACGAGGGCTCCTACGCCGCCGCGACGCTCACCGTGATGGGCGACCGCGCGGGCTTCCAATGGGTTGAGCCGGCAAAGAATAACGAGATCGACGACCTCGTCGCGAAGAAATGGAAGCAGATGAAGATCTTGCCGTCGGACCTCTGCACCGACGCCGAATTCATCCGCCGCGTTTCGATCGACCTCACCGGACTGCCGCCGACGGTCGAAGAGGTCACGGCGTTCCTCGACGACAAGCGCGATTCAAGAGCCAAGCGCGACGCGTTGGTCGACAAGTTGATCGGCAGCGAGCCGTTCGTCGACCATTGGACGAACAAATGGGCCGACCTGCTGCAGGTCAATCCGAAGTTCCTGGGAGCCGAAGGGGCGAAATCGCTCCGCGAGTGGATTCGCAAGGAAGTCGCCGCCAACACGCCTTACGATCAATTCGCCCGCAAGATTCTGACCGCGAGCGGTTCCAACAAGGACAACCCGGCCGCGGCTTACTACAAAATCTTGCGCGACCCGGCGAACACGATGGAGAACACAACGCACCTCTTCCTCGCGGTGCGTTTCAATTGCAATAAGTGCCACGATCATCCTTTCGAACGATGGACCCAGGACCAGTACTACCAAACGGCCGCTTACTTCGCGCAAGTCGGCTTGAAAGCCGATCCCAACGCCAAGGGCGCGCAGATCGCGGGCACCGCGGTCGAAGGGGGGAAACCGCTCTATGAAGTCGTCTTCGATCAGCCCGCCGGCGAGATCAAGCACGACCGTACCGGCCAAGTCACGCCGCCGCAGTTTCCCTTCCCGGCCGACTACACGGCTTCGGAGAAGTCGACTCGCCGTGAAAAGCTCGCCGCCTGGATGACCTCGCCCGACAACCAATATTTCGCGAAGAGCTACGTCAATCGCATCTGGGGCTATCTGTTCGGCGTCGGCATCATGGAGCCGATCGATGATATTCGCGCCGGTAACCCGCCGACGAATCCCGAGCTCATCGAATACCTGACCGACGAGTTCGTCAAGAACGGCTTCAACGCCCGTGAGTTGATGCGCAAGATTTGCAAGTCGCGTACGTATCAGCTTTCGGTGGCTTCGAACAAATGGAACGCCGACGACAAGACGAACTACTCGCACGCGATCGCCCGCCGGTTGCCTGCGGAAGTGCTTTACGATGCGATTCACCGCGTCACTGGTTCAACGTCGAAGTTCCCGGGCTATCCCGACGGCACCCGCGCCGCGCAGCTCGCCGAAGTTAATACGTCGATGGGGGGCGGCTTCCTACAGACGTTCGGTCGCCCGCCGCGTGAAAGCGCTTGCGAATGCGAACGCACGGGCGGCATGGCGCTCGGCCCCGTGATGGCGATGATTTCCGGTCCGACGCTCTCGGAAGCGGTCGCCAATCCTCAAAACGCGCTCGCGTCGCTGGCCGCCGCGCAGAAAGACGACGCCAAGCTAATCGACGGATTGTTCCTGCGCGTGCTTAATCGGCACGCGAAGCCGAACGAGATTGAAGTGGCGCGCACGGCGATGCAACAAGTGGCCGCCGATCACGCCGCGCTCGCCGAACAGTTGGATGACCGAGAAAGCTGGTGGAAGCCGATTGTCGCTAAGCTTGAGGCCGAGCGCATCACGGCGATCGCCGCGGCGAAAAAGACGCTCGCCGATTATGAAAAGGCCCAGGCCCCGAAGGTCGCCGCCGCCGAGAAGGCCCGGCTTGAAGCGATCGCCAAGGCCGAATCCGAACAGAAGTTGCTGCACCGCCGCCTACCGCGGTCGCAAGAAGCGTTTGAAAAGCAATTGGCCTATAAGCCCGACGTCGTGCAGTGGCATCCGCTGAAGATCACCGAAGCGACGGCGCAAGCCTCAAGCCCGGTGACGCTCAAGATCGAGAACGACGGCGCCGCGGTCTTTACGACCGACGGCAACGCTCAGCCCACCTATCGCCTGACCGGCGAAACGCCGCTCAAGAACGTCACGGGCATCATGCTGGAAGTCTTGCCCGATGAGCGCCTCCCCGGCTTCGGCCCCGGCCTAAGCGGGCGCAATTTCGTGCTCTCGGAAATTATCTTGGCCGACGCGGCTTCGCGCTCGAAGAAAGCCCGCCGGGCACCGGTTGCGAAGAAGTTCAGCGACGCGCTCGCCGACTACTCGCAACAAAACTTCGACGTGAAGACGGCGATCGACGGCAAACGCGAGCAAGGCGGCAACAACGGCTGGGCGATCGGCGGAAAGCCGGGCGTACATCGGGCCGTGTTTCAACTCGCCGAGCCCGCGACCGATGCCGACGGCGTGGAGCTCAAGCTCGATCTCGTGCAGACGTTCCGTCAAGGCTTCAATATCGGCAAGTTCCGCATCTGGGTGACCGATGCTCCGAAACCGCTCAGCTTCGGCTTGCCGGCCGAGGTCGCCGCGGTGCTCGCCGTGCCCGTCGAGAAGCGCTCGCTCGCACAATGGGACGTGCTGGACGCTTATCAACGCTCGGTCGATCCGCAGTCGACGGCTCGCGAAACCGCGCTGTGGACCGCGCGGCTTCCGCTGCCGGTCGACCAGCAACTCGTCGCCTTGAAGGCCGATGTCGCCAAGGCCGAGCAGCCCGTTCCGCTCGATCCGAAACTCGCGCAGCTCCGCGCCGACTTTGAGCAAAGCAAAGCGCAGCTCGCGAACCAACGTTTGACCGTCGTCCAGGATTTGGCCTGGGCGCTGATGAATAGTCCCGCGTTTTTGTTCAATCACTAGAAACTGGACGGAGGGACGAAGGGGCGAGGAAGGCGATCATGCCGGCTCTCACTTACCCTTCCGACCTCCTCCCTCCCTTACACTTTCGTTCGTCACCGGAGGATTTCCCATGCTCGTCGTTCCCGGCCGCAACGGTAAAGACCTTTGCGATTCGCATCTCGGCATGACGCGCCGCGCCGTACTCCGCGTCGGCGGCAGCGGTTTGTTCGGCCTCACGCTCGGCTCGCTCTTCAAACTCCAAGCGGCCAACGCGGCCGCCGGCGTGAAGGGCGGCCCCGGCTGGAACAAGGCCAAGAGCGTCGTCATGGTCTATCTGCAAGGCGGACCGAGCCACATCGATCTTTGGGATCCGAAGGAAAACGTGCCCGACAAAGTCCGCAGCGCGTTCAAGAATATCCCGACGAAGATCCCCGGCGTGCAGTTCACCGAAAACCTGCCGAAGCTGGCCCAAGTGAACGACAAGTTCACGATGATCCGCTCGATGGGCTACACCCCGGTCGGCCTGTTCAACCACACGGCCGCGATTTACCAGATGATGACCGGCTACACGACCGACAAGGTCAGCCCCTCCGGCCAGCTCGAACCGCCGACGCCGAAAGACTTCCCCAACTTCGGCTCGAACATCATTCGCTTGAAGCCGAGCGACGTGCCGATGCTGCCGTTCGTCATGCTGCCGCGGCCGCTGCAAGAGTCGAACGTCGTCGGCAAGGCGGGCACGGCCGGCTTCCTCGGTCGCGACTACGATCCGTATACGCTCTACCCCGACGGCGACGACATGGACATGGCCAAGATGGAGAAAATTCGGGTCGACGACCTGAAGCTTCGTCCGGAAGTGTTCGCCGCGCGTCTCGAGCGCCGCGCGAAACTCCGCGAGATGATCGACGCCGGTATGCCGGAAATCGACAACGCCGTCGCCGACTACAAGCTCGACGAGTACTACGACCGGGCCTTGAACCTCGTCATTTCGGGGCGCGCGCGCGAAGCGTTCGACATCGGCCGTGAAGACGCCAAGACCCGCGATCGCTACGGCCGCAACACGTTCGGCCAGAGCTTGCTCTTGGCCCGCCGCCTGGTGGAAGCCGGCACCCGCGTCGTCGAGGTTATTTGGCCCAAGGTCGCCAACAGCGACAACCACTCGTGGGATCACCACGTCGGCCTAACCGAGCGGATGAAGAATCGCTCGGCCCCGATGCTCGACGGCGGGCTCTCGGCCTTCATCGCCGATCTCGACGATCGTGGTCTGCTCGACGAAACGCTGGTCGTCGCGGTCGGCGAGTTCGGCCGCAGCCCGGAGAAAGGCGTGAGCACCTCGGGCAACGGCAACAGCGCCGACGGTCGCGATCACTGGCCGTACTGCTTCACCGCGGTCGTCGCCGGCGCAGGCACGAAGCGAGGCTACGTGCACGGCAAGAGCGACAAGACGGCTTCGGCTCCGCTCGAAGACGCCGTTCACCCGGGCGAACTCCTCGCCTCGATCTACCACAGCGTGGGAATCGATCCGGAGACGATCGTCTACAACCACTTGAACCAACCGCGCGAACTCGTGAAAGCCCAAGCCGTCGGCAAGCTGTTCGCGTAGTTCTTCAAACGGCGAGCGGCCGGCGCGCGCCGGCCGCTCGCCGACTTCGGAAGATTAACGTCCGCGTCGTAAGCCCGTACTCTACCCGCCTCGCCTTGGTGCGTCCGGCTCGCCTCCCTTGCCGGCCGCACTCCCGCCTCGTCTGAAAGGAAGACCCACGATGATCGATTTCGCGACCTTGCCCGCCGAACCGGAAGCTATGCGCGTCGACCAAGAATCGCTTGAAGGCTGGGCCGACACGTTCGGCCTGCTCGCCGACCGTACTCGACTGAGAATCCTGTTTCACCTTTCGCGCAACGACGAACTTCACGTCGGTGCGCTGTGCGAACGGCTCGGCCAAAGCCAACCGGCGGTAAGTCATCACCTGTCGCGGCTCCGCGAAGCCGGCGTGCTCACGGCCCGCCGCAACGGCAAGCAGCGATTTTACCGACTCCTGCCGCAACGCTGTCGCGACGTCCTCGAAGCCGCTTTCCAGGGCCTGGAAGACGCCAAGAACTAAAGGCAAAAGTCAGAAGGCAAAATGCAAAACGAAGACGGCTTTGTCCGCCGTTTTGCATTTTGCGTTTCTACTTTTGACTTTCCTCAAACCTTCTTGCTCAAGCGCTCCGCCAGCCGGCCGAGCGCTTGGCTCTTGTCCGTGACGCTCAAGTGCGCTTGGATCAGGCTCACGGTCTTGTCGGTCCAGGCCTTGGTCAGCGCGGCGTCGAACTCGCCTTCGGTGCGCACCTCATACCCCTTGCCGCCGCCGTACACTTCCGGCAGCTTGTGATATTGCCAAGGGTTGATTTCGTTGAAGTCGCCCGGATGCAGAAACCGCTCCGTGCCGTAGCCCTTGTTGTCGAGCACGATGCAGATGTGGTGGAACTTGTGGCGGATGAGCGTCGAGAGTTCCTGGCCCGTCATTTGAAAGGCTCCGTCGCCGACGACCGCCACGGTCCGCTCCTGCGGCCGCGCGACCGCGGCCCCTAGGCTCGCCGGCACGGCGAAGCCCATTGAAGTGTAATAGGCCGGCCCGATGTACTCCGTGCGGCCGTGCATCGTCAGTTCCGTCGTCGAAAAGAGCGAATCGCCGACGTCGCTGATGACGATCGTGTCGGAATCGAGCGCCGCGTCGAGCCGCGCGATCAAGCGGGCGATCGTGAGCGGCGCATCCGGCTTCAACTCGAACGGCTTCGCGTCTCCCTTAGCTCGCTTCAGCACGGGCCGCTTGGCCGTGGCCGGCTTCGCCGCGGTGAGTTCCTTCAAAAAGTCCTGCAGCAGCACGTCGTGAAAGTGATGGTGCCTAATCCGGAGTTGCTCGCTCGTGGCGTACACGCACCGGCCGGGGTCGAGATTGGCCGTGTTGATCCCTAGATTGATGTCGGTCATAAACGCGCCGAGCAACAGCACGCAATCGCTGTCTTCGACGTACGCCGTCACGTCGTCGAAACCCATCGCTCCTTCGTACAGCCCCACGTAGAGCGGATGCTTCTCCGACACGACGCTTTTGCCGAGAATCGTGGCCGCAATCGGAATCTGCAGCGTTTCGGCCAAGGCGAGCAGCTGGTCCTGCAAACTGAAGCGATGAATTTCGACGCCCGCGATGATGATCGGTTTCTTCGCCGTCGCCAACAGCCGCGCGGCCTCCGCGACCGCCTCCTGGAGCGCGTCCTTATTGCTCGCCGGCTCGGCGATGCGATAGCAATTCGATTGCTGCGGCACGACTTTGACCATGTCGCGCGGCAACTCGATGTAGACCGGCCGCTTATAGCGCACCGCGGCGTCGAGCACGCGGTCGATCTCGCGACAGGCCGTATGCGGATCGTGCAGTTCCGTGCATGCCACGCAGATCTTCTCGAACACTTCGAATTGCGTCCGGAAATCGCGCACCTTGTGATGCAGGAGCGGGTTGTTCGGCCGCTCGCTCAATCCGGGCGAGCCGCTGATTACGACCACCGGCGACTTTTCGGCGTACGCCCCGGCGATCGAGTTCGTCAGACTCAACCCGCCGACGCAATACGTCACGCAGACCATGCCCAGCCCGTTGACGCGGGCATAGGCGTCGGCCGCGAACCCGGCATGATCTTCCTTGCAGCAGCCGACGACGTTGATCGACGAGTGCTCGAGCATCGAATAGAAGCCGAGGACGTAGTCGCCCGGAATGCCGAAGCAGTCGCGCAGCCCATAGTCCTGCAAGCGGCGAATCAAATAGTCGCCGATCGTGGCGGGCTTCTGCGGGAGCCCTTGGCCGGCCTGATCATAGGTTTCTGGCGACGGTGCGACGGCCATAAGCGCGTTTCCTTTCGCAATCGGCGAGCCGGGAGCAAGAGCGACCGGAGTCCTTGCGGCCGTAGGCCTTGAGGACGAAATCCTCCGTGCGAGACGATTATCTCGCGGGGAATTCTACGCGCGAAGACGAACTTGGGGAAACGCGGAAGTAAGAGCGTAGAACGATGAGCGGACGCCGCCGAATTCCGGCGACTTTCCCGCTCATCGTTTCGCATTAATCGCTTCTTTTCTAAGCGATCTGATCCGGCACCGAGAACGGCGACCGGTAGTTGCGCGTGAGCATCGCCGTGGCTTCGGCGTTGCCGACGAACTTCTCGGTCGCCGGGTCGAAGTCGAGCTTCTTGCCGACGTGGAACTTTTCACCTTCAAGCTTCAAGTGATTCCCCGTCGTGAGATGTTCCTGCATACGAGCCAGGGCTTCGTAGGCGTCCTTGTCGTCGCCGAAGGCCTTGGCCTGGGCGTCGTAAGGTGCGATTTCGCCGAGTCGGTACGAGATATTACCCAAGTGGCAGAGGGCGCTCGAGTAGTGCCCTTCCAGAATATCGGCGTACTGGCTCGCCGTATCGCGCGAGCGAATCGCTTCGACGAAGTTGCGGAAGATATCGCGGCCGCGCGGCGTCTTCGCTTCCCCCTTCAACTCCGGCAGTTTTTCGCCTTCGGTGCTTCCCTTGCGATAGATCTTGCCGCCGGCGATCGTACTGCCGTCTTCGAAGTGGAGCGTGTTACCGATCTTCTGGCCGTAAAAGTCCACGGTCTCCAGCCCGCGCGTTTCGAAGAGCAGCTTCGTGTCGCCGAAGTCGAACAGGTCGATCTGCGTGTTCGGCGTCTCTCCTTGATCGACGTAGCCGACTCGGCCGCCGACGCTCACGACGCTCTTCGGCAGCGTCGCGCCGGGGATCATCCAGCGGGCGACGTCCATCTGATGCACGCCCTGATTGCCGACGTCGCCGTTGCCGAAGTCCCAAAACCAGTGCCAGTTGTAGTGCACCAAGTTGCCGTGGTGCGGTTGCTCGGGCGCGGGGCCAAGCCACAAATTGAAATCCAGCTCGGCCGGCGGCGGCGTGACCGGCTTGGTGTCGATGCTCTTGCGCCGCTTGTAGCAAAGCCCGCGCGAGAGGACGAGCTTGCCGAACTGCCCGGCTTCGATCGCCGCGGCCAATGCCGCCCAATCTTTGCTCGCTCGGCTTTGCGTGCCGTGCTGCACGACGCGACCGTACTTTCGCGCGGCTTCGACGGCAATGCGGCCTTCGTGCACATTGTGGCTGCACGGCTTCTCGACGTAGACGTCTTTGCCGGCCTGACAGGCCCAGATCGTCATCAGCGAGTGCCAGTGATTCGGCGTGGCGATCGACACGGCGTCGAGATTCTTGTCTTCTAGCGCCTTGCGAATGTCCTGCACTTGTTCCGGCTTGTCGGTTCGCTTAGCCTCGTCGATCATCGACAGGTGCTTGGCGTACGTCCGCGTGTCGGGATCGACCAAGTAGGCGAACTCGACGTCTTTCATTCCGAGATACGCCTGGGTATGCGAGCGACCGCGGCCGTTCAAACCGGCGACCGCGATGCGCACGCGATCGTTGGCGCCGAGCACCCGGCCCGACGACTTGGTGCCGCTGATCACGAACGCCGCGCCGAACGCAGCGGCGGCCGAGGTTTTCAAAAAGTCGCGACGCGACGTACCGGACTTGCGCGGCAAGCGGGCCATAGCGGACTCCCTAGCGGAAGCGGGTGGGTGTTGAGGCGGGAACCGAGCGGAAAGGACGAATGTTGAAATCCGAAGAACAAACTCCATCGCCGGAGTCGGGCTTTGCGGCCTACGTCATTCGTGCTTCGACATTCGACCTTCCGACGTAGTCGTAGTATAGGTGCCTGCGTCGGCCGTCGCCGGCTTTGTTTTTGGCCGACAAAAGTTGTATAGAAACGGCCGACTGCGCGGTACGGTGGACGTCGCCGTGCGGCGCCGCGACGGTCATCCGCCGGCTTGTCGCAGCCGAGGGCAAATAGATGCGCAAGCCGCGCATCTATTAAGCGAATAGGTGCGCACATTTAAGTAAGACAATAGGGGTGCGCATTTATCGACCCAATAGATGCGCACCGACAAAGGAATTTGGCCATTAAAACTCGAGTTCAATTCGGCGTCGGTTTACTTGTCGTGTTCGCGCTGGGATCGTTCGCGGCCCAAGCCGCCGACGAAAAGCCGGCGTCCGCCAAACCCCGGCCTGCGGGCGAAGAGAAGTTGCAACCGCTGCTAAAGAACTTTCCCAAGGCCGATGCCGACGGCGACGGTTGGCTCTCGCGCGAGGAAGCAAACGCTTATCGAACCAAACTCCAGGCTCAGCGCAAGCAGCCGACCGAGCAGAAAGCCGCCGCCCGCGCACTCCAACCGACGATGGCCGACGTGAAGTACGGCCCCTACGATCGCAACGTGCTCGACTTCTACAAAGCGGAGAGCGACCAGCCGACGCCGCTGATCGTCTATATCCACGGCGGCGGCTTCGTCGGGGGCGACAAGGGTTCGATCAATCGCGACATCCTCAATGCCGCGTTGGCCGACAAGATTAGCTGCGCCGCCCTCAACTACCGCTTCATTGACGGCGAAGACGTGATCTTTCCCACGCCCCAGCGCGACTCGGCCCGCGCCATCCAGTTCCTCCGCAGTAAAGCGAAGGAATGGAACATCGATCCTAAACGCATCGCGTGTTACGGCGGTTCCGCCGGAGCCGGCACGTCGATGTGGATCGGTTTCCACGACGACTTAGCCGATCCCGCGGCGAGCGATCCGGTACTCCGCGAGTCGACGCGGATTGCCGCGATCGGCACGTTCGGCGGCCAGGGAACCTACAGCCCGATCGGTATCAAGGAATTGATCGGGGGCCGGGCGTGGGAACACCCGTCGATCTTCAAAGCGTACGGGCTCAAGAGCGTCGAAGAGGCGCTCAATCCGACACCCGACCAGCGCAAGCTTTACGACGAAGCTTCGGCGATCACGCATCTCACGAAAGATGATCCGCCGCTCTACATGGTTTACAACGAAGCCGACGGCCCCTTGCCTGAAAACGCCAAGCCGGGACAAGGCATCCACCATCCGAACTTCGGCCGACAACTCAAGAAGAAGATGGACGAACTCGGTATCGAGAACGTCATGGTCTACACGCCCAAAGAGCCGCATCGCAACGCCTCGCAGGAAATGTACGACTTTCTGAAGAAGCACCTAAATGCCGTGAAATGACGCCTCGCGGCAACGAACGCTTCACCCTCAAACAACTTCGAGAAGTGTCTTCCATGCTTTTTCGCTTCGCCCTCGCCGCGCCGCTTGTTTTCACGCTCTCTTTCTTGGCTTATGCCGCCGAAGCACCAGTCAAAAAATCGGCGGCCAAGCCTGTCGCTAACCGGGCGGCGAACACACCCAAAAAGAAGGATTATTGCGACCAACTTGCCGACGGGGTGCGGCCCGACGCGGTGGTGATCTATAAGACCGTGGGGGACCGCAAGCTGGAAATGCACGTGCTTAAGCCGAAGAGTTGGCAAGCGTCCGACAAGCGGGCCTGCTATCTCACCATTCACGGCGGCGGTTGGACCGGCGGATCGCCGTCGCGGATGTACCCTTTTGCGAAGCACTACGCCGATCGCGGCATGGTCGCAATGAGCTTGCAGTACCGGCTCGTCCAGAAGGACTCCGGCACGTCGCCGTTCGATTGCGTGCGCGACGGCAAATCGGCGGTGCGCTATCTGAAGACGCATGCCGCCGAACTCGGCATCGATCCGACCAAGATCATCGTCAGCGGCAGCTCCGCGGGCGGACATGTCGCGCTGGCAACGGCGATGTTCGCCGGAGTCGAAGATCCGCACGATGATCTCAGCGTGTCGCCCACCCCGGCCGCTCTCATTCCCTTCTGGCCGGTGATCGATTGCTCGCCCGCCGGTTACGGCAATGCGAAGTGCGGTCCCGACTGGAAGCAGATTTCGCCGGCGCATCAAGTGACGAAAGGCGTGCCGCCGACTTTACTCTTCCACGGCACCGGCGATCGGACGACGCCGTTCGGAGGCGCCGAGCTGTTTAAGCACGCGATGGACGAAGCCGGCAATCGGTGCGATCTCGTCGTCGAAGACGGCGGCGAGCACGGCTGGTTCATGCGCACTAAAGACGAATACGACGAAGCCATGGCCCGGAGCGACGCATTTCTTCGGGAACTCAAGCTGCTGGAATAGGCGCAGGCCCTATCCTTTCACTTCGTTCGTGAGCTTCTCGCCGGCGGCGAATTGATCGACGTTCGCGATCGTCGTCGCGGCGATGGCTTCGAGCGCTTCGCGCGTGAAGAACGCCTGGTGCCCGGTGACGAGCACGTTGGGAAACGTCAGCAGCCGGCTGAAAACGTCGTCGAGAATCGCATGGTGGGAGTGGTCGACGAAAAACAAATCTGCCTCTTCCTCATAAACGTCGATACCCAAGGAGCCGAGTCGTCCCGACTTTAGAGCTCGCACCACCGCCGAAGTGTCGAGCAAACCGCCGCGCCCGGTGTTGATCAACATCGCGCCAGGCTTCATCAGCGCCAGGCGGCGTTCGTCAAACAGATGATACGACTCCGGCGTCAGCGGGCAGTGCAACGTGACGATGTCGCACTCGGCCAAGAGCGCCGCAGGTGCGACATATTTAGCTCCTAGCTGCTTGATCGTCTCATTCTCAAACGGGTCGTACGCCAACACGCGGCAGCCGAAGCCGAGAAGGATTCGTACCACGCATTCTCCGATCTTGCCGGTGCCGACGACGCCGACCGTCTTGCCGTGCATATCGAAGCCGAGCAACCCGTCGAGGGCGAAGTTTCCTTCGCGCACGCGGTTGTAAGCTTTGTGAAACTTACGATTGAGCGTAAGCATCATCCCCACGGTGTGCTCAGCCACGGCATAGGGCGAATAGGCCGGCACGCGCACGACGCGGATTCCCAAACGAGCCGCCGCGCCGAGATCGACGTTGTTGAAGCCGGCACAACGCAGCGCAATGAGTTTTGTTCCGCCTGCGGCCAAGATTTCCAAGACTGCGGCATCGAGGCAATCGTTGACGAACGCGCAGGTGACCGGAAATCCATCCGCCAACTTGGCCGTGGCCGACGAGAGCAGCGGTTCGAGAAACGTCGGCTCATGGCGACCGCTTCGTGCGGACGCCTCCGCCAGAAACTCACGATCGTACGGCTTGGTGTTAAAGACGGCGATGCGCATGCTGTACGTCTCAATGAGCAGGTTAACGGCCCCAAACGACCGTCTCGTTATAATGCCCTGTTCTAGTTCGCCCAACCTATCGTGAGAATTACCGCCATGCCGTGTCGATCGCCGGTTCGCGGCGTCGTCTTCGATCTCGACGGCACGCTCGTCGACTCCGCCCTCGATTTCGACGCGATGCGGGCCGAAATGGGCTTGGCCGCCGGCGTGCCCGTGCTTGAGACTTTAGCGACGATGGCCGAACACGACGCCGCGCGCTGTCACGAAATTCTGCATCGGCACGAGCGCAACGGAGCGGAACGGGCCACAGTGATGCTCGGCGCGGCGGAGTTTATTCACGAACTGCATCGCCGCGGACTCAAGCAAGCCGTCTGGACCCGCAACAGCCGCGCCGTGGCGCTGGCGACGCTGGAACGAGTCGGCCTCGTGTTCGACGACGTCATCAGCCGTGACGACGCTCCGCCCAAGCCCGACCCAACGGCCATTCTCGATCTCTGCCGCCGCTGGCGAGTCGAGCCCCGAGAAACCGTGATGCTCGGCGATTACACGTTCGATATGGAAGCCGGGAGGCGCGCCGGGGCTCGCACGGTGCTCTACACGGCGGGCCAACCGCCCGAGGCGTGCGAAGGGCACAAACTCGCCGACCGCTCGCTGGCAAACTTTGCCGACGCCGACGAATTGCTCGCGTGGATGCTAGCGTGACGGAAATGCTGAATGGACGAATGCTGAATGGCTGAATATCCGGCATTCGTTCATTCAGCATTCGATCATTCAGCATTTCCTTCGCGGCGCTGTATTTTTGAGTGTGGTTTTCGCGGTCTGAATCGATCTAGGGGCGAATCCGGCACATTGCTAGAATCCCGCCCGCATTTCTCGCCCTGCGCGAAGCGTCCCATCTTTCGAGGCGTCGTATGTCGTCGCGTATCATCCCGTTCGTCGCGCTGTCGATCATGTTATTGGTGATCGCGGGTGCGGTTGTCGCCTCGGCGCAAGAGCTGCAACCGATTCCGCAGCCCGGTCAGCAGCAATACCAGCAGCAACCGCAGCCGGGCCAGCCCTCGCAAGGTTTTGCTCCGGGCGCGGAACAACTCAACCAAAGCGCCGGCCAACCGGTTCAACAACAACCGGCGGCACAGGCTCCGTTCACGCTCGCCCCGCAAGACGAAGCGGTGCTCGATCGCGTGCTCACCGACTGGCAGAACCTGAGCGCTAGCGTGAAGACTTTTGAGGCCAAGTTCTCCCGCTGGGATTACGATGGGGTATTCGGCGCGGCGAATCCGGGCGAACAACCGAAGCCAAAGCGCGTCGTCGACGGCAAGCTCAAGTACGCCGCTCCCGATAAAGGCCTCTACGAACTCGACGACGCGAGCGAAAAGTGGGTCTGCACCGGCACGTCGGTCTTCGAATTTCGCGCCGACCTGAAACAGGTTCGCGAACACACATTACCTCCGCAGATGCAAGGACAAGCCATTTCCGACGGCCCGATGCCGTTCGTGTTCGGCGTCGAGGCGGCGAAGATGCGGGCTCGGTATTGGATGCGGATCGTCACGCCGCAGGATCAGCAAGCCGACAAGGTCTGGCTCGAAGTATTTCCCAAATACGCCAAGGACGCCGCGAATTTTGAGCGAATGTACGTGGTGCTTTCTTTCGCCCATCAAAATGGAACCGTCACGAAGCTGGAACCGTATGCGTTGAACATGTATTTGCCGAACGGCAAAGACCGCACCGTGTATCAGTTCCGAGAAATGAACCCGAACGGGGTTATCAACAACTTCAACGCGTTTCTCAACGTCTTTGTCCGTCCCACGACGCCGTTCGGCTGGCAGCATGTGTTGATGGACGAGCAGGGCCCGGCCGGCGGTCAGCCGCCGACGGCGCAGCAACAGCAGCAACCGGCACCGCTCGGCATCGGCAACGCTCCGCAGCCGGGCGTGCAACGGTAATCGCTCGACAGTCGTAGTCTGCGGCGTCGCTTTTTTTCACGCGACGCTCACATTTCGCGCCCCTCGACTTTCCGGGGGGTCGGCGATAAAAATAACGCTGCGATGCGTGGCGGATTTTCGCTCGGGCGCGCGGCTCGTTTCGTGAGTCGCGACCTTCGGTTCGAGCGGGTTCCGTCGTCTCGACGTGTTCTGCGTCCGGTCGCTTCCTTTGCGAAGGTGCTTGCCGATGACTTCTTCCCCTCGTCCGACGAAAGAAGAACTCCTCTCCCGTCCGATTCGTCATTTCGACATGACGAAGATCGATGTTTCGCCGATCGTCGACCAAATGCGGCAAACGGCCTTCACGGCCCGCGATCTGGCCCGCGCCGCCGACATCTACCACAAGATGCTCGACGACCAAGAGTGCGGCGTCATCCTTTGCTTGGCGGGCTCGCTGATCAGCGCCGGCTTGAAGCAGGTGTTCGTCGACATGGTCCGCAACAACATGGTCGACGCGATCGTGAGCACCGGAGCCAACATCGTCGACCAAGACTTCTTCGAAGGACTCGGCTTTCAGCACTACATCGCCGACGATCGCTACAAAGCCGGCTTGGACGACGACCTGCTTCGCGACCTGCACATCGACCGGATCTACGACACGTTCATCGACGAAGACGATCTGCGAATCTGCGACGACGTCACGCGGCAAATCGCCGACGACCTGCCGCCGAAGCCGCACTCGTCGCGCGAGTTCATCCGCGAGATGGGCGCGTACCTGAAGGAACACGGCAAGACCGAGAACTCGATCGTCTTGGCCGCCTACGAGAACGACGTGCCGATCTTCTGCCCGGCGTTTTCGGATTGCTCGGCGGGCTTCGGCTTGGTCGCGCACCAGCATGCCCGCGGCGATCAGCCCAAAGTGTCCATCGACAGCGCCAAGGATTTTTACGAGCTCACGCAACTGAAAATCCGCAATCCGACGACCGGTTTGCTGATGGTCGGCGGCGGCGTGCCGAAGAACTTCGCCCAAGACATCGTCGTCGCCGCCGAAATCCTCGGCGTCGACGCGCCGATGCACAAGTACGCAATTCAGGTCACCGTGGCCGACACTCGCGACGGCGCCCTCTCCGGCTCCACGCTGAAGGAAGCCTCGAGTTGGGGCAAGGTTGACACCGTGTTCGAGCAAATGGTGTACAGCGAGGCTACGTTGGCCATGCCGCTGATTTGCGGCTACGCCTACCACCAAGGTGCCTGGAAGCGCCGCACCGGCAAGCACTGGGGCAAGCTGCTCGACGAAGTGCCGTCGGCCGCAAGCTAGAAAGCGCCCGGTTAGCTCCCAGGCCATTTCCACCGCCGTCCGTCGTTTAACAGGGCCGCACCGATCGCCGGTGCGGCCCTTATCGTCGGTAGAATAAGAACAACCGGAAAGTTGCTCGGCCCATGCCTTCCTGAGCGGATTCGGCCCTATAGTTGAACACCGCTCGGGGGGCCGACCCCCGCCGGAAAAAAGGCCGATTGTCGATCGAATTGACGCGTGAGGACGTGTGCCGTGAAAGATTTTCGCGAGTTCAAGTTTTGGGATCGTGCTCACCGTCTCGTGGTGCGCGTCTATGAAGTGACGCGCAACTTTCCCAAGGAAGAGCTTGTCAATCTCACGGCCGCAATGCGACGGACCGCAACAATGCTTGGCGCCTCGATCGTTGAAGCCTCGGTCAACACCGGCGAGCGAGAATCGATCCCGCAACTGCAGGCCGCTTTGAACACGACCGCGCAAGTCGAGTATCATGTCCTACTTTCGCGCGATCTCGGCTACATCGACGAAACGACGTTCGACGAACTCACCGTCGAAGTTCAAGAACTTCGCCGGCAACTCGCAACGCAGATCACGCGCATTCGCTCGTTGCGTTAAAATACTCTCCGCCGAAGATCGCAGCTTCTTCCGAATCGCCCCTCCGGGGCGAAACATCGCCGCATTGAAGCCGAACGCCGGATGCTACGCCTGCGGGGCCTTACGCTTCGCCTTCGGTCCCTGCCCTTTCTGACCGGGCCCCTTCTGCCCCGGCTTGCGAAGCGTTTGCGGCGGGTCTTGCTCCGGTACTTTGAGTTCGGCCCGCAAGCGGGCAAGTTCCGCCTCTAGGCGAGCGCGCTCTTTCGCGTAGCTGGGATCGCTATATACGCTCTTGAGTTCTTTCGGATCGGCCTGCAAGTCGAACATCTCCCATTCGGCCACGTCGGGCTCGTAAAAGTTCATCAGCTTGTAGCGTGAGTCGATGACGCCGTAATGACGGCGCACGCTGTGCGGGCCCGGGTACTCATAGTAGTGGTAATAGAACGTCGTGCGCCAGTCGGGCGGAGTCGTGCCTTGGAGGATCGGCAGTAAGCTGCGTCCCTGCATGTCGCCCGGTACCGACACGCCGGCGGTATCCAGAAACGTCTCCGGAAAATCGAGGTTGGCGACCATGGCCTCGCTGACTTGGCCGGGCTTGATCTTGGCCGGCCAGCGCACCAAAAACGGCGTCTTCACGGATTGCTCGTAAAACCAGCGTTTATCGAACCAACCGTGCTCGCCGAGGTAGAACCCTTGGTCGGCGGCGTAAACGACGATCGTGTTCTCGGCGAGACCGTTTTTATCGAGATAGTCGAGCACGCGGCCGACGCTTTCGTCGACCGAGTCGATGCAGCGCAGATAATCCTTAATGTATCGCTGGTACTTCCAACGCACCAAATCGGCGCCTTGCAGATTCGCCTTACGAAACGCCTCGTTTTCGGCGTCGTAGGCCGCGTGCCAAGCCTTTTCCTGTTCCGCATTGAGCGTTTTCGGGAAGACGAGTTTCAAGTCTTGCTCGGTCATCGTCTTCTCGATCGTCATATCTTGCGTATGCTCCGCCTTGCCGCGGCCGGAGTAGTCGTCGAACAGCGTGTCGGGCTCGGGAATCGTCACTTCGTCGTACTTGTTCAAATACTTGATCGCCGGTTCCCACGAGCGGTGCGGCGCCTTGTGCTGGCACATTAGCAAAAACGGCTTTGTCTTATCGCGTCCCTCAAGCCACTGAAGCGACAAATCGGTAATGATTTCCGTCGTATAGCCGGTATGCTTCACTTGCTTACCGTTATCGATCATCGGCGGGTTATAGTAGGCCCCCTGCCCGGGCAAGATGTGCCAGTAGTCGAAGCCGGTCGGATCGCTCACCAAGTGCCACTTGCCGACGATCGCGGTCTGGTACCCCGCCGCTTTGAGCAGCTTGGGAAACGTCTGCTGCGCGCCGTCGAAACGCTCGAACGCGCCGTTCGTCGGAAAGCCGTTTAAGTGGCTGTACTTTCCTGTCAGGATGACGGCGCGGCTCGGCCCGCAGATGGAATTGGTCACATAGCAGTTCTTGAACAGCATCCCTTCCTTGGCGATGCGGTCGAGATTCGGCGTCTGATTGATCGCCGAGCCGTACGCTCCAATGGCCTGATAGGCATGGTCGTCGGAAAAGATAAACACGATATTGGGCGGGCCCTTCGCTTCGGCGGCCGCCGCCGACTCGCTGCGCAAAGCCGCGACGGCCGACAGTGCCGCAACGGCCAAGTAGCAAATCCAGCAAAACATCCTAGAACCGCGCGATTCTGAACGTGGCGTCATCAACGAAGTTTCCTCGATCGAGGTGAAAGGCGTAGAATTCCGGTCGACGAACTGACGACCGGAGCCGGTCGTTTATTTGGCGGCCGAAGCAACGAGCGGCCGGAGAATTGAAGTCTAATTGGCCGTACGGGCGAAGGCAAAGCATCGGATGAACTACTTCGCTCACGGCTACCGCTTTCTCGACGACCCTTACTTTCTCGCCGGAACGGCCGTGCCCGACTGGCTGTCGGTCGTCGACCGCAAGGTTCGGGTCCGGCCGAAAGACGCCGAGGCGCACATCGCTCACGACGACGTCCTGCTGGCTCGCGTAGCCCGCGGGGTCGCCCAACACCACGCCGACGACGCCGCATTCCACAGTTCGGCGGCCTTCGTCGATTTGTCGCTTCGATTCACCGTCGAGATTCGCGACCTGCTCGGCGGCGATGCCGGCATGCGTCCGAGCTTCTTGGGGCATATCCTTGTGGAACTGCTGCTCGATTCGACGCTGATTGAAGACCGTCCGACGTCGCTCGACGACTACTATCGAGCTCTCGGCGACGTGGAAGGCTACATCGTCGAGGAGGCGGTGAATCGGATGCAGGCGAGGCGGACCGAAACGCTGTCGTTTCTGATATCGCTCTTTACCCGCGAACGGTTTTTGTGCGACTATCCCGACGATATTCAACTCCTGCGTCGCTTGAATCAGGTGATGAAGCGCGTCGGGCTCGAGCGGCTGCCGGAGCAGTTTCGCGACCTGCTGCCGCAGGCCCGCCGTGAGGTTCGCGCGCGGCGCGACGAACTCCTGCAAGGTGTCTAACGATGTCGGTTTGGCTGAGCATACTTCTCACCGCCCTGCCCTCTGCCTCGCCGCCGGCCGCCGCAGCCGACGACACATCGGCCGCACCGGATGTCGCCGCGATCTGCGCTCCGGCACTGCGCGATGCCCTGCAACCATGGATCGACTACCGCACTTTGCAAGGCCGGCGAGTCACCGTCGTGCCGGCCGGTCGCAGCGCGGCGGATTTGAAAGGGGACGTCCAAAAACTATATGCGGCCAACGCCAATCTTGTCGTCCTGGTCGTCGGCGACGCTGAGCCGACCGCAGATGCCGATCCCGCCGTCCGCACCCGCTGCGTGCCTACGCATTTCGCCGAAGCCAAGGTCAACGTCGTCTTCGGCAGCGAACCGCAAATCGCGACCGACAACTGGTACGGCGACGTCGACGACGACGGGGTACCGGAAATTCCCGTCGGCCGACTGCCCGTGGATTCGTCGCAAGAACTCCTCACCATCACGCGGCGCATCATCGACTACGAAAGCTCTCCCGACTTCGGACTCTGGCGTCGCCGCATCAATCTCATCGCCGGGCTCGGCGGATTCGGTCCGGTCGCCGATACCGCTCTTGAGGCCGCGACGAAGACGCTCCTCACCTCGCACCTGCCGCCGGCGTTCGATACGACAATGACCTACGCCAGTTGGCGGAGCCCGTATTTCCCGGGTCCGACCGCGTTTCACGAAACAACCCTGGCGCGCTACAACGAAGGCTGCCTGCTTTGGGTCTATATCGGCCATGGCCGGCAACGCGAAGTCGATCGGCTTTATACCCCGGACGGCGCGCGCTCAATTCTCGACGTCCGCCATGCCTCCCTGCTCCAGCCGCAGCGCCGCCCGCCGCTCGCGTTGTTTCTTTCCTGCTACAGCGGCGCGTTCGATGCCCCACAGGATTGTCTCGCGGAAGAGATGCTCCGCAGCGAAGGGGGACCGATCGGCGTGCTTTGCGGATCACGCGTCACATTGCCGTATGCCATGTCGATCATGGCCCAGGAGTTGATGGCTTCCGTGTTCAGCAACCGGGTCGCCACAATCGGAGAGGCGCTGCGCGACGCTAAGCGAGGCCTCGCCCTCAATCGGCGCGAAAGCGAACAAGATAAGCAGTTCGACGCCTTGGCCAAGGCGCTCATGCCGATGGCCGCCGACCTCGAAGCTCAGCGCCGGGAGCACCTCTCCCTGTTCAATCTCTTGGGTGATCCGTTGTTGAGGTTGCGGCAACCGGAAGTCGTAAAGCTCGACGTCGCCGCCGAAGCCCGGCAGGGCGACGTGATCACGGTCACCGGTGAATCGCCGACGTCAGGCCGAGCGACAATCGAATTTGTCGTTCGTCGCGACCGTTTCACGTTCCGCCCGGTCGGCCGCGAGGAATTCGACACGACTCCTTCCGGCCTGAATGAAATGGCCTCGACCTATATGCGTGCTAACGACACTCGCCTGGCTGCTTCGACGATGGAACTTTCACGAGGCCCGTTCCATTTCGACGTAACGGTACCTGCCGAGGCAAAGGGAGAGTGTCACGTTCGGGTCTATGTTGAAGGTACTGATCGATTTGCACTGGGCTCCGGCGATATTAAAGTCCGACCGGCGAGCCGAACCACGACGGCCCTACGTCCGTAAAGATGGGAAGTCTGCGTACCGGCGAGCGACCAAGGGCCTCGTGTGCTCGTTCCCCTTCGCGGTACCCGACCGTAAAATGCCGGTCATGGACGCTTCTCCTCTTCCCCCCGCTCCGCCATCCACCAAGCGCCGACACATCGGCATCGGCGGTTGGGCGTTGCGCGTCGTCAGTTTGCTCGTTGCGGTCGTCGTGATCTTGGTCGCGCTTGCGCCGTCGATCGTGACTTGGAACCCGCCGCTGCGGAATGCCATTACCCGTCGCCTTATCGGCGACATCCAAGGCGAACTCACCATCGAGCAGTTCTCCGTCGGTTGGCTCGAGCCGATTCGCATCGGCGGCGTCAAGCTTGTGCCGATCGCCGGCGGCAGCGGCCCCGGAACGGCCGGCGGCGAAACACTGCTCGCCGTCGATCGCATTGAATCCGACCGCGCGCTCTGGCGCATCCTGACTTCGCCGGAAGACATCGGCACGATCCGCATCGAGCGGCCCGACGTTTTCGTCAAACTCACCGACGGCGGTAGCAACTTCGCCGAAGTGTTCGAGCCGATCACGAAGAAACATAAGCCGATGCCTAACTTCTTGCGCTACGGAGCGCGCGCGAAGATCGTCGACGGCACGCTGCGGGGCCATTCGCTGGAGAACAAGCAGCCGTGGTCGATCACCGGCATCAATCTCGGCGTCGGCATCCGCCCGGCTTCCCTGGCTCCTAGTCATAAGGCGGAACTTCTCGTCGAGCGGGGCATGCTACTCGATCGTCGCGAGATCTCCGTTGGACTTTGCAACGACGTCTTCAAGTTCATCGCTCCCATCGTGGCCGACGTCGCCGAGGCCCAAGGCAAGGTCTCGCTCGAACTCGACGATTGGAGATTGCCTTGGGACGACGTGGGCAGCGGCGATCTTTCCGGTCGCTTAACCATGCACACTGTGGAGGTCGGCCCCGGCCCGGTCGTGCAAACATTGATCCGTAACGTCAACGCCATGCCGCTCGTAGGCGATCTCTATCGCAAGCTCGAACTTCCCACGTTCGTGCAACTCGCGAACGAATCGACGGTGAACTTCAAAATGCTGCCGGGCGGCAAGATCCATCACGACAACCTGCGGTTCAGCATCGCCGAAGTCGTCGACATGCGAACGCATGGCGAAGTCGGCCTCGACGAAAGCTTGAACCTCACCGCGGCGCTCGGCATCCATCCGCCGAATCCCGATCAGCGCGTGCTGGCTCTCATGCGAGTCCTCACCGAGCAAGACTGGCCGGTTAAAATCGGCGGTACTCTCAAGGAACCGAAGCTTGATCTGTCGCCGCTGAACACCGCCTGGAAACAGCTCGTGTTTCAAAAGCTGCCGCAAGATTGGCAATCGGGCCGCGGCTCGTTGGGGGCCGGGATCTTGAACGGAGTCGCCGAGCGCACCGGCTTGCCGGTCGACGCAGGTACCGTCGGGCCACTTCTGCAGATGCTTGGTCCGCTGTTGAAAGCGCAAACCGCTCCGCAGCCGGAGCCTCCCTCCGCTCAGAGCCCAGCGGCAGCGTCGAACGCCGCCGTCGGACCAAACTCGCCGAATTCCCCGGCTAACTCGCCGCCCGTTCCTGAGCCGCCGCGGCCGCGGGTGCTGATCGACGGTGCCGCCGGTCCGAACGTTCCGCCGCCCCCTGCCCCGGGCATGACGCCGGCGACGCCCGCCCCCCAACTCCCCGCGCCGCTGAGCCCTACCGCGACCGCATCTTCAACCTCGCCGCCGCAGCCGTCGACGGCCGCAGCTGTCGCCGAGGGAGTCGGCATCGCGGTCGATGTGCTGCAAGCGCTTCGAGCAAGGCGTCAAGCGGCGCAGCACACCCAGCAGACGCAGGGCCGAGAGTCGGTGCCGCCGACGGTCGCACCGCAGCCGCCGCACGCTACGCCGCCCCCTGCTCCGCCGCCGCGTCGTCCGCTCTTGCGCGGTGGGCTCCGGATGCTGCTTGAAGCGGCGGAAGAAGCCGCGTCGACTCCCCCGCCCTCAGCGTCGGCCTCCGGCACGAAGGCGCCCTAACGGCGACTACACGTCGGCCGGCCCGAGCGTTATACTAGCGGCTCGTCATTCCTCGCCTCGCACGTCGGGACATGCCGCTGATGGCCAACGCATTCGATCCGTATCGGGAAGCGCTCGTCGTCGAAACCAACACGATTTGGCCCGACGAGTTCGCCCAATTGCCCCCCGCGGAAAAGGCTCGGATCGACGCCGCCTTGCATGCCGCGCCGCAAGAGGCCGCGGAACTCGACTACACGCGGCTCCACACCGGCTTCTGCCGCGACATCACGGTCACCGAGGCGGACGTCGAACGCGTCAAAGCGTAAGGCCGCAGGATCAAGGCGGAAGGCGGAAGAGTTTCGTCGGTCCTTGCCTTCGCCCGTTCCTCCTTCGTCCAAGAGCTTTGAACTTTCGCCATGCTTTCTCGCACCGTTCACGTCGCGCTCGGCGAGCGCAGCTATCCGATTGAGATCGGCACCGGCAACCTGCGGGATTCCGGCCGCTTCTTGCTCGGCCGCCGCCATGTGTCGCATGCGGTCATCATCACCGACTCGAACGTCGAGAACCGGCATGCGATGACTGTCGCAGAGAGCCTCAGCGACGCGGACATGCTCGTCGACCTCTTGGTCGTCGATCCCGGCGAAGCGAGCAAATGCGCCGAGGTGCTCGAAGGGCTTTGGAACAAGCTGCTCGAACTGGGTGCGGATCGCCGTACGGTCATCACGGCCGTAGGCGGCGGGGTGATCGGCGACTTGGCAGGCTACGTCGCCGCCAGCTACGCGCGCGGCCTCGCCTTTCTGCAAGTCCCCACGACGCTCCTCGCGCAGGTCGACAGTTCCGTCGGCGGCAAAACAGGCATCAACCTGGAGGGGGCGAAGAACATGGTCGGCGCCTTCTGGCAACCGATCGGCGTCGTCGTCGACACGGCCGTACTCGATACTCTCCCCATACGCGAATACCGCTCCGGCCTGGCTGAAGTCGTGAAATACGGCGTGATCCTCGACGCCGATTTCTTTATGTATTTGGAAGAAAACGTGGCCGGTCTCAACGCCCGCGATCCCGAAGTGCTGCGTGAGATCGTCGCCAAGAGCTGCGCGCTCAAGGCCCTGGTCGTCAGCCGCGACGAACGTGAAGAAACCGGCCTGCGGGCCGTGCTCAACTACGGACACACCTTCTGCCACGCGTTTGAAACTCTGACGAACTATTCGACGCTTTTGCACGGCGAAGCGGTGTCGATCGGCATGATGTGCGCCGCACGACTGGCCGAGCGCATGGGACGAATCGACCAGGAATTGGTCGACCGGCAATACCGCTTGCTCACCGCTCTCAATCTCCCGGTCGACGTACCCGCCGTCGACCATGACGCGGCGCTCAAGGTGATGGCGCGCGACAAGAAAGTCGAGCATGGCAAGCTTCGGTTCGTGCTGCCGACCCGAATGGGTCACGTCGAACTCGTCGGCAACGTCGCCCCCGAAGACGTCCTGGCCTCGATGTTGTAGGGTGGTTCGACCGCGGCGACGCCCGCGCGGAATGTGGTTCCGCCTCGTCGGCAGCTATCCCGCGACCTCCGTTGACGGTCAAGCAAAGTCTTGGCCGGCCAAAAACCCGATTGGAAAGCGGAACGCGGGGGAGGTACGTTGCGGGGTGGCCGATCTTTCGCGTCATAGCCGAGAAATTTTGATAGTTGCGGCTAAGGCGAAGTCAAAACGGCAATTGAATAGATGCGCAAACCGCGCAGTTATTCCGCCGATAGATGCGCACATTTAAGTAAGACAATAGGGGTGCGCGTCTATAGCCCGAATAGATGCGCACCAATCGCGATTTCCGCGAACGCCGAAGCCCCTACGAAACCGGACTCGACACCGGTAAAATGCGGTACTCGACGGACCGCCAACATTCACGACCGTAGAACGAAAGAGCACGATGGGGCAGCAGTTCATCTACCAAATCCAAAACCTCACCAAAAAGTACGGCCAGCGTGAGGTTCTCAAGGAAATCTGGCTCGCGTTCTATCCCGGGGCGAAGATCGGCGTACTCGGTCGCAACGGCTCCGGGAAAAGTACGCTCATGAAGATCATGGCGGGCATCGAAAAAGATTTCGACGGCGAGGCCCGCCTCACCGACGGCTTCACCGTAGGCTACATTTCGCAAGAGCCGCAGCTGAATCCGGAAAAGGACGTTTTCGGCAACGTGCAGGAAGCCGTGAAGTCGACGCGCGACGTGCTCGATCGCTACGACGCCATCAATGCGAAACTCGGCGAACCGCTCGAGCCGGACGAGATGGAGAAACTGCTCGACGAGCAAGCCAAGGTTCAAGATAAAATCGACGCTCTCAACGCTTGGGAACTCGACCGCCAAGTGGAAATCGCGATGGACGCGATGAACCTGCCGCCTGGCGACGCCGACGTGACGAAGCTATCCGGCGGCGAACGCCGTCGCGTGGCCCTCTGCAAAATGCTGCTTTGGAAGCCCGACTTGCTATTGCTCGATGAACCGACGAACCATCTCGACGCCGAAAGCGTGAACTGGCTCGAACGTCACTTGGCCGAGTATCCGGGCACGGTCGTCGCCGTAACCCACGATCGCTACTTCTTGGACAACGTCGCCAAGTGGATTCTGGAAATCGATCGGGGTCGCGGATTTCCGTTCGAAGGCAACTACACGAGTTGGCTGCAGCAAAAGAAAATTCGGCTCGAGAAAGAAGAAAAAGCGGCGACGGCCCGCGCAAAGACGCTGGAGCGCGAGCTCGAATGGATTCGCATGGCTCCGAAAGCCCGGCAAGCCAAGAGTAAGGCGCGCATCGCCGCTTATGAAAAAATGGCGGCCGAGAAGTTCGAAGAGCGCGACCAAGAGTTCGAAATGCAGATTCCGCCGGGGAAGCCGCTCGGCGACTTGGTCATCGAGGCCAAGGATATATCGAAGTCTTACGGCGATAAGCAACTCATCGAGAACCTCAGCTTCCGATTGCCGCCCGGCGGCATCGTCGGCGTTATCGGCCCGAACGGCGCCGGCAAAACGACGCTCTTTCGGATGCTGGTCGGCCAAGAGCAGCCCGACGCGGGCGAACTCAAGATGGGCGCCGGCGTCGAACTCGGCTACGTCGACCAGAACCGCGACGCTCTGGACCCGAATAAGACGGTCTGGGAAGAGATCTCCGGCGGACACGATAACGTCGAAATGGGCGGACGCAAGGTGAACTCGCGAGCCTATGTCGCCCGGTTCAATTTCAGCGGCACCGATCAACAGAAACTGGTCGGGCAGCTCTCCGGCGGCGAACGCAATCGCGTCCATCTCGCGAAGCTGCTGCGACGCGGCTCGAACGTGCTGTTGTTGGACGAACCGTCGAACGACTTGGACGTCGACACGCTGCGGGCCCTAGAAGAAGCGATCGCCAACTATGCCGGATGCGTGGTCGTGATTTCCCACGATCGCTGGTTCCTCGACCGGCTGGCGACGCATATCCTGGCGTTCGAAGGGGACGGCTATGTGCATTGGTGCGAGGGGAACTTCCAAACTTACGAAGAGCAGCGCAAACGCCGATTGGGAATCAACGAAGACGCCCCGCCGCGTTTCCGCTACAAAAAGTTGCAACACTAGAAGGCGGTCGTTATTCATGTAACGGCACTTCGCATCGTCACTTGCCACCACACGCAGGAGCAGTTCGGATGACGGTCTTGCACTCCGGTTCGACGAAGAAGTTTTCGACCAATTGGGAAGCGGCCTTCGGCAAACGCAAGCGAGGCGACGGCTCGGCAAACGTGCCTTCGGCCGCCGCGAAGAAATCCAAGCCGACGAAGAAGGCCAAGCCTGCCGCGTCGGCCAAGCTAAAAGCCACGGCGAAAGCCTCCGCAAAGAAAGTCGCAAAGAAGCCGTCAACGAAGATCTCGCGCGCCGAGCAGGCCCGCGCGGAAGCGGAGCTATGGGAAAAGGCCCTCAATAAGCCGGCAGATTTGAAGCGAGCAAAAAAGGAGAAAGCGGCCGCGGCCAAGGAAGCCAAGAAGCCGCTTACGACTCAAATCGTCGACGCCGCGAAAGACGCCGTCGAATTGCTGGAAGAAGAGATCGGCGTGAAGAAGCCGACGAAGAAAAAAGCGAAACGCTAACGTCCGAAGCGTCAACGACGGCGCAGTAGTGCGCTCCACGCCAAGGGGCCGGCGGAACCGTCGGCCTCTTGGAAGCGATAAGCGGCCAACCGCTCGATTCGGCAAAGCCTTTCAAAGTCGCCGACAAGATCGGCCGCGGCGACTTTCGGCGGGCCGCCGGCTTCGGAATCGTCGGCGTTGCCGGCGAGGATAAGCAGCGTCGCGCCCGGGCGCATCAAACGCTCGACCGCCTTGAGATAGCCGGAAAGTTGCCCCGCTCGCCGCACGCAATGATAGCAACCACGATCGAAGAGAAAGTCGAACGAATCTGCGGCGGAGTCGATCGCTGACAGATCGCCGACCAGCCAGCGAACGTCAACCGAATTTGCCGCAGCTCGCAGCCGCGCTTTCTCAATTGCCAGCGGCGAATAATCGATCGCCGTGACGTCGAAGCCGGCTTGCGCGAGAAATAACGAGTTGGTGCCGGTTCCGCAGCCGAACTCAACCGCGTTGCCGAGCCGGCCGCCCAGCGCCTTCCTGGCTAATGCGTAGTCCGCAACGACTCGCTTCAATTCTTCATCGACGAGGCCGCTGTCCCACGGAGTGTCGCCCTCTTGATAGCGACGCTGCCAGTCTTCGGCGGTTCGCGTTGGCCCGCGATCGGAAGGGCAATTCGACGGCATAAGAAGAAGCCTCCGGACGCCGGCAATTGCAGCGTCGTTAAAGTCGAAGGAACCCTTAAAGTTTGCCCAATTTTCGAGACGAATCTAGGGGCGATGAGACGGATTCGCCCTATCACCGCTGCGCGCACGATCCGCGTCAAGTCGCCGCCGACTTCGCGCCCTATCATCGTCGCCCTGTTCGCAATTCTCAGCCTCGTGCTAATGCCGAGCGGATGCACGCGGCAGCATTATCGCCTGCAAGCCGATCGCGAGGTTACCCAGATTCTTAATGAGAAGAATCTTCCAGGTCGATGGGGCCTGCCGAACTTTCGCCTGCAATACGACGCGCGCAGCCGCTACTTCGACCCGACGAATCCGGACCATCCTCCGATGCCGCCGGATGATCGGTATTCGCACGTCTTTATGCACTACGTCGACGGCATGAAGGGGGCTCGTAACTACCACGTCGACGGCGACCTGAAGCAGTTGCAGAACCCGTCGTGGAGATACCAACTCGCGTCGTACACCGATATGCGCGACGACGGCAAGATGTACCTCGATCTCGACGGCACCGTTCAACTGGCGATTATTCACGACCCCGACTACCGCGAACAGCTTGAAGAGCTCTACTTCTCGGCGCTCGACGTCAGCACGGAACGCTTTCGCTTCGACACGCAGTTCTTCGGCGGCTTCAGCGGCGTCGACTACGCTCACCTGAGCCGCAACGCTCCCGGAGCGGGCGGCCTCACTCGCGACACGTTGACGGTCGTTCCGTTCGCGCAAGCGCAACGACAATTCGCCGCGGGCGGACAGCTGCTCGTCGGATTTGCCAATACGCTCGTTTGGCAATTAGCCGGACCATACACGAGTTCTAGCCGCTCGCTGATCAACTTCATTTTCGTTCAACCGCTTTTGCGCAACGGGTGCCGACGATTCATTCTTGAGCAGCTGACGATCGTCGAACGCGCGCTGCTGTCGAACTTGCGCGCCTTTGAGCGATACCGCCAGGGGTTCTATACCAATCTAGCGGTCGGCGACGGCGGCACGACCGGGGCGCAGCGTCGCGGCGGCTTCTTCGGCGGCACCGGCTTGACCGGCTTCACCGGCCAAGGTTCGTCCGGCTTCGGCGGCGTCGGCGACATCACCGGCTTCGGGCGAAGCGGAACCGGTGGAACCGGCGGCGGCGGAGCCGTGACAGGCGGCTTCGCGGGCGGCGGCGCCGGAACGCTAGGCGGCTATGTCGGGTTATTGCAAACAACGCAACAAATTCGCAACACCCAGCAGAACCTCAACGCTCAACTCCGGACGCTCCGATTACTGCAAGCTAATCTCGAGGCGGGCACGATTGACATCGCCCAGGTCGATCAATTTCGACAGAACATCGAGACCGCCCGGGCCACGCTGCTTCAGAGCGAAAACAATCTCGAAAACACCTTCGAAACCTACAAGCGGACGCAAATTGGTTTGCCTCCCGATCTTGCGATGGAACTCGACGATGCCATGATTCGTCAGTTTCAATTCATCGATCCGAGCACCAACGATCTCTATGAGCGGCTGGAGGATTTCGTCGACGAACTCGGCAATCTGCCGATCGAGCCGGATCTCGATGTTCTCACGATGGCCCTCGACCGCATGACGGCCTATCGCGACGAGTCGGCTCGCACCCTGGACGCAATTCGCGGTGATCTGGCGCAATTTGACGCAAGGCGGCCGGAGCGAAAGCAACGCTTAAGCGATGCGGAAGCAACGCAGTTCGACAAGGACTACACGGCGCTGGTCGAGGCCTTCGGTGAGCTTGAGAGCATGTTTCAAAGCGGGGCCGCCGAAGTAGAAACGCTGCGTGCGGGCCTGAAGCCGACGACTCGCAAGCGAACGATCGAACAATTGGTCATTTCCGCGAAGGCGCTGGCTTCGCTAATTCAGGAGGCATCGCTGGTCCAGGTGCGTGCGCGCCTCGAAAGCGTCATGCTCGCCCCGGTCGTTCTCGATCCGCAGTTGGCTCTCAATGTCGCTCGCGCCAATCGTCTTGATTGGATGAACAACCGCGCGGCGCTCGTGGACTCGTGGCGCCTTATCGCTTTTAACGCCCGCTCGCTATTGGCGACTCTCAACGTTCGCTTCGGGGGCTCGCTCGGCACTGTGGGAAATAACCCGGCTAAGTTTCAGGCGGAAACCGGTACGCTAAACGCCGGACTGGAATTCGACGCCCCCTTCACGCGACTCATCGAACGCAACAACTACCGCTCCGCGCTCATTGAATACCAGCGGGATCGTCGGCAATTGATTCAATTCGAAGACGGCGTCAATCAATCGTTGCGACAGTCGTTGCGGACGCTCAAGCAACTGGAAGTGAACCTGGAAATCCAACGACGCGCGGTGACGATTGCCGCACGCCGCGTCGACCAAACACGCGAAGTGCTAAGCAAACCGCCCGAGCCCGCCGTGCCGGGCCAAGCCGCCGCCGGTCTTGGTCCGACGGCCGCATTGAACTTACTTACCGCGTTGAACGATCTACAAGCGTCGCAGAACAACTTCATGAGCGTATGGCTTAATCACTACGCTGCGCGGATGATTCTGGTGCGTGAACTCGGCCTGATGGAGCTCGACGATCGGGGGATTTGGATCGACCGCCCGCTGGACGAGCTGCTCGCTCGAGCCGAGCTTTGTTCGCCGGAAGACTTGCCGCCGGACGTGCCGCAATCGTGGTACGAAGCTCTCGATCAACTCTCCACCCCCACCGGCGAGCAACTTCCGACCCAAGAATCCAATCTTGAGGCGGTTCCCGCGCCTTTATCGCCGTTGTCGGCTCCCCTCAACGAAACCAAACCGGAGATGCAACTCGATAACGAGCTGACTCCGCCGGCAATCCCGCAGCTCCCGCCTCCGGCCGCTCAGCCGCCGCATCTCCGATCACAACCGCCGCGATTAATTCCGCCGACGAACGGCGGAAGCCTTCCGCACGGGGCGAGTCGCAAGGAATCCCAGGCCCCGCGAACGGCCGCAAAGGGCGAAGCCACAGGCTCTCACGGGGCTTCGTTTCGGACTGCATCGCAAACACGCATCGCCGAACCGACGCCGGCGGTCAGCGTGTCCCAGCCCGCCGCCGGAACAATTCCGCACCCGCTTGTTGACGGTGTAGCCCCTGCCAAGCCGGGAGCGATCGCAAAGGAACTCTTCGGAACGCCGCCGCTTCCGTAGTCTTTTCGTCCTTTTTGCGCGATTAGTGGGATTGCGCCGTGCGGCGGCTAGTGTTCCCCGCAGATACTTTCTATTGCGGGGTTGATTTGCCATTTCGTCGGCCGCTGCCGACAATGAATTGGGCGCTGAATCGCCCCTGCATACAGAGTGGAAACTCCTTGCCCCGCCAAAACTTGAGGCGGGTTGTGGGGTTGAATCTCGTATCAGACACCGGTTCGCGATCGTCGCCGGTAGCCTTGAGTTCGCAAGCCCTTGAAGGATCCGTTGATGCACGGCGTCGGACAAACGGAATCGGCTAAGCCAACTTTATTCGAAGACACCTACTCGGCGCGTTTCGACAGCCCAACGTCGGCAGTCTCGCGCTCGGACGGGTCGGAGACGGATCGGCGCGCTTCGCGGCGGCGGCGAGGAATCGGCGCAGTCGCAGCCCGACTCCTAATCACCGGCCTAGGGATGGCTCTTGTCGTGGGCGGCGGCTGGGCCGTCGCAAAGTATGCCGGATTCTTTGGAACGGAGGAGCAAGTCCGGCAATTGACGCATACGGTCTCTCGCGGCGATCTCGTCGTGACGGTCACACAAAAGGGCAACGTCGAAAGCGCGAGCAACATCGATATCCGCTGCTTAGTCGCCGGCGGCGGGATCATCAAAAACATCGTGGCCGACGGCACGATCGTGAAGGAAGGCGATCAACTGGTCGAAATCGATTCCGCTGCAATCGACGAGCAGATTCTGCAACAAAAGATCGGTTACGAGAAAGCGAGAGCTATCCGCGACCAAGCCAAAAACGACGTGGAGTCGGCGAAGATCGCGCTTCGCGAGTACGTCGAAGGCACGTTCAAAAAAGACCAACAATTGGTCGATTCGCAGATCACCGTCGCAGAAGAGAACCTACGGAGCGCGCAAAACACGTTGCAATATACGGAGCGGATGTTTCGAAAAGCGTACGTGACGCCTCTGCAGCTAGAGGCCCAGCAATTCGCCGTGAAGCGGGCTCAACTCGATCTCGAGACGGCCCGAACCGCCAAGAAGGTGCTCGAAGAATTCACGTTTCTCAAGACAAAGAACACGCTGGAAACGACGGTCGCAACGGCCGAGGCGAAGGCCTCCAGCGAGCAAACGGCGTTCGAACTCGAAGAGTCGAAACTCAAGCGGCTGGAGATGCAGAAGGCGAATTGCTTGATCGCGGCACCTCAGGCCGGGATGGTCGTCTACGCCAATGACTCCAACTGGTTCGGCGGCAGCGATCGGCCGAAGATCGAAGAAGGAGCTACGATTCGCGAAGGTCAGGTGATACTTCGCGTTCCCGATCTCACGCAAATGCAGGTCAAAGTAACCGTTCACGAATCGAAGGTCGAGAGCTTGCGCGCCAATATGCCCGCCTCAATCAGGATTCAGAATCGCAAGTTGACCGGCTTCGTGACATTCATCGCCAATCAGCCGGAACCATCGAGCCGCTATTCGGGCGACGTCAAGAACTATGCGGCCTATGTACGAATCGACGGTCGTCCAACCGACCTGAAACCTGGAATGACCGCTGAAGTGGAAGTGCTTATCCAAGAAAAGAAGAATGTTTTGACGGTGCCTGTGCAGTGCGTCATCGAACAAGCAGGCAAACTTTACTGTTGGCGAGAAACGCCGCAAGGCTTTGAAAAGACGGAGGTCCGTCTCGGTCTCGGCGACGCCAAGAGCGTGGAAGTCGTCGCCGGACTCAAGGAGAACGACGTGGTCTTGCAGAATCCCCCGGAGCGATCGGAGGGGGATTTTGCCGCAAAGGACACAAAATCGCAATTCGGCAACGGCGAACGAAAGCCGGACGGCGAACCTGCGGCAAGCGTAACGGGTACCGGTCCTGCGCCCGGTGGAAGAAGCGGTTCGAATTCCGGAAGCAATCGCTCGATGGACCTAATGTCGTTCGACAAGGACAAAGACGGAAAAGTGAGCAAAGCGGAAGCTCCCGAACAAATGCAAACCTTCTTTGGGCGTATGGATGCCGACGGCGACGGTTTCATCTCCGCACAAGAAGCCGCGGCCGCTCGCGCTCGGCGAAGCTCTGGAGGCGGCAACGTTCCGGCGGGGGACGGTCCGGGCGGTCCATCGCGTAACGGCTCCGGCGTCGGTCAAGGCGGAGGCGGGCCCGGAATATAATCCCGGTGCGGCTCTACCGTGCTTCTCGCAAAGATTTGGCAAACGCTTCGATTGGGCCTCAAGAGCCTCCTGCTGCACAAACTGCGCTCGGCTCTGGCAATTCTCGGCATTCTCATCGGCGTCACCGCGGTGATTTGGCTCGTCGCCATGGGCGAGGGAGTCAGCCACCAAGCGCAACAACAAATCAAGGATCTGGGCGCCTCGAACATCATCATTCGTAGCGTCAAACCGAGCACCAACGTTTCATCGTCGGAAGCCGGTAGTTTCTTCCACGAATACGGTCTGACCCGCGACGATCTCGAACGCTTTCGTGCCTTGCCGACGGTCGTCGACGCGGTGCCGCTGCGCGAACTTGATCAAAAAGAGGCCCGCTACCTCGATCGCGCGTTAAAGATTCGCCTTGTCGGCTGCCGCGCCGAATATGCGGACATGAATCACCTGACGCTCGCGGGCGGCCGGTTCATCGCCGACGACGACGAAGTCAACTTCGAAAACGTCTGCGTGCTCGGCGCCGAGACCGCGAAGGCGTTGTTTCTCTACGAGAACCCGCTCGGCAAATCCGTATTAGTCGACGACAAGTTTTACGTCATCGTCGGCGTGACTCAGTTTCGCGACGCGACGGGAGCGATCGGCGGCAGCTTCAGCGGGCAAGACTACAACCGCGACATCTATATTCCTTTGGAAACATTGAAGGCCCGCATCGGTCTCGCCGTGTTGACGGCGAGCGCCGGCTCGCGATCGGGAGAGATCGTTGAATTCAGTCAGATCACCTTAACCGTACGGGATTTGGCCGAAGTCGACGAGACGTCGTCGATCATTCGCCGGTTGCTTGAGAACTATCATACCCAAGACGACTACGCGCTCGTCGTTCCGAAAGAGTTGCTCAAACAGGCTGAAATCACACGGATGATGTTCAATGTATTGTTGATCGTCGTAGCCGGAATCTCGTTGCTCGTCGGGGGCATCGGAATCATGAACATCATGCTGGCGACAGTGACGGAGAGAACGCGCGAAATCGGCATTCGCCGAGCATTAGGCGCGAAGCAACGCGACATCGTCTGGCAGTTTCTCACCGAGACACTCGTGCTGACGGCCATCGGCGGGTCGCTCGGCGTGGCGATCGGCTTTTCGGTTCCGCTCGCGGTCGACGCGACTCGCTGGGTGATGAACAACTTCTTCGCCGAAGCCATGGCATCTTTACCGTCGAACATCCGAGACATCCGGCCTCTTATCGCTCCTTGGAGCGTCGCGGCCGCCTTTTTTATCTCGATCTTCACCGGAATCATTTTCGGGATGTATCCCGCACGGCGAGCGGCGTTGATGGACCCTATCGAAGCCTTGCGCCATGAATAGTCGCGCGGTCTAAGAAATCGCCCAAATTACCGGATTTTGCGGCCCCTGCCGACGGCCTTCGACGTTCGCTACAATGCCCGTTTCCTGATTCGTCGCTCGACATCGCAAAGCGGCGGCGAGTCGTCGCAAGCTCCCATCGCCCCGAATTTCCGCGCTCGCGCCATGCCGACCAACGCCGCTCAAGTCGAAGAACTTCGCTGGAAAAAAATATCCGTCCTCGATGACGGATTTGTCTGCCTCGTCGATGTGATGGGCGACGACCAAGCTGTGGTGCAAGCGGCCCGCGTGAGTTACGGCGAAGGCACGAAAAAAGTGTCCGACGACCGCGGACTGATTCGCTATCTCATGCGGCATCGCCATAGCACGCCGTTTGAAATGGCCGAAATCAAACTGCTGTGCCGAGTGCCGATGGACACCTGGCGACAGTGGATTCGACATCGCACGGCCAATGTGAATGAGTATTCGACTCGTTACTCTCTCGCGATCGATGCCACGCAACGAACGCCGCCGGACCAATGGCGCACGCAGGCGGCGAACAATCGTCAAGGAAGCGGCGATCTCCTGTCGCCGGAGGTCGGTGCCGAACTCACCGCGAGCGAACTCGCGCTCCAAGACAGCGCTAGGAAGCTATACGAGCGGCGCATCGAACTTGGAGTGGCGCGTGAACAAGCGCGCAAAGATCTGCCGCTTTCGACCTACACCGAAGCTTATTGGAAGGTCGATATTCACAACCTGCTGCATTTTCTCGCGTTGCGGATGGATTCGCACGCTCAGTTGGAAATTCGCGAGTATGCCACGGCCATCGGCGAGAAGATCGTCAAGCCGCTATTTCCGTATGTCTGGGAAGCATTTGAAGATTACCGACTCGGGGCAATGTTTCTGACGCGGCTTGACGTCGAACTGATCAGCCGACTGACCGCGAAACTTTCAGCGAACGGGCGCGTCGCCGCGACGGAGGACGACTTTCTCGAGGTGCAGGATCCCACTTGGAAAGATTTGACCCGCAGTCGAGAACGAGACGAGTGCCGGCAGAAACTCGTTCGACTCGGACTACTGCCTCCGACTTAGCTCCTCTTGAATGCCGGCGAGGCGCTTCGAAACGACTCCTTTCTTTACGCGGAACGAACAAACGACTATGTCCGACTCCCAACAAGAACTACTCGCCCTGAATCAGAAGCTCTTAGTCGCAATCGTCGGCGGCGATTGGAAGACCTACGCGGAACTCTGCGACCCGACGCTCACCTGCTTCGAACCGGAAGCGCGCGGACATGTCGTTGAAGGCATGCCGTTCCATAAGTTCTATTTTGAACTCGGCGGATCGGCGCCGAAGCCTGCGATTGCGACAAATGTGACGATGGCCTCGCCGCACGTCAGGTTGATGGGGGCCGACGCCGCTGTTTTGAGCTACGTCCGCCTTAACCAAAAACTCAATGCGTCCGGCGAGCCGGTCACCGTCGCGGTCGAGGAGACCCGAGTTTGGCAAAGGATCGGTGGAGCTTGGAAACACGTCCATTTCCATCGCTCGCTGCCGAGTTAGGCGGCAATGGCGGCGGGCGGCAATTTGATACCGTCGCCCACTAAGAGCGGGTACAATAGCAAGCACGTCTTCCGACGCCCCGCCTCGAGTCTTACCCGCCCCGCTCACCGACCTGCGTATGTCATACGTCGAGGTATCGTTGCCGATGCCGCGCTCCAATTTTGCCGCACTTCTTTGCGCGATTCTTTGCGGGTGCCTTGTCGATGCAGGCGGGGATTTTGTGCATGCTGCCGGCGACGATGCGAGCGGCGTCGAATTTTACGAAAAGTACGTCCGCCCCGTGCTTGCCGAACACTGCTATGAGTGCCACGGGCCGAACAAGCAAGAAGCGGGGCTCCAGGTCGACAGCGTCGGTGCGATGTTGCGAGGAGGCGACCAAGGGCCCGCCGTGATGCCGGGCGACTCCGACGCCAGTCTGCTGGTTAAGGGCATCCGCTACGACGACATCAACTTTCAAATGCCGCCGAAAGGAAAGTTGCCGCCGGAGAAGGTCGCCGCCATCGAGAAATGGATCAGCCAAGGCGCTCCCGCTCCTGCGGACGATCAGCGCAACTCCGGCACGCCGACCGTCGGCAAGTTCAATCTCGCGGAACGTGCTAAGCACTGGTGTTTCCAACCGCTCCGCGACGTCAAAATGCCCAAATGCAAAGAGTCCGAATGGGCGCGGTCGGACATCGATCACTTCATTTTAGCCAAATTGGAATCGGCCAAACTCGCGCCCGCCGTCGATGCCGCGCCGCATGAACTTCTGCGGCGCGTCACATTCGATCTCATCGGCTTGCCGCCGACGACAGCGGATATCGAGGAGTTTTCGAAGCAATGGTCGGCGGCCCGAAACGACGGCGAACGTGACGCCGTGTACGCCGCGGTCGTCGACCGCCTCCTGTCATCGCCGCATTTCGGCGAACGCTGGGCACGCCACTGGCTCGATCTCGTCCGCTATGCCGAAACGCGCGGACACGAGTTCGATTATTTAATTCCAAACGCCTACCGGTACAGAGACTATGTCATCCGGGCTTTCAATGCGGACGTACCGTACGATCGCTTCATCGTCGAGCATCTAGCCGGCGACCTTTTAGCGGAGCCGCGTCGCCATCCCCAAACCGGCGCAAATGAATCTATTCTTGGAACCGGATTTTGGTTTCTAGGGGAAGAGTGCCACTCCCCCGTCGACATCCGCCAAGATGAGACGGACCGAGTCGATAACAAGATTGACGTGATGTCGAAAGCGTTTCTTGGGCTGACGCTCGCTTGCGCGCGTTGTCACGATCATAAGTTCGACGCCATATCGACCCGCGACTACTACGCAATGTCGGGCTTCGTGCTGGGCCTAAGCTATCGGCAGTACGCATACGAGAACGCCGAACGCAATCGACAAATCGTCCTAAAACTTCAAGCGCTCGATAAGAAGTTCGATTCCGAATTACGGTCGGTGCAATTTGAACGGTGTCGGCCGATCTTGATGCGCATAGACAGCTACCTATCTGCAGTGCGCCAACTGCGGTCCAGCGATCAATTCGACGACGCAAAAAACGTGCACGATGCTCAAACGCAACAGATTGCCGCCGTTGCGAAGCAGTTCCAAATTGATGAAGTTCGATTAGCTGCTTGGTTGAAGGCATTCGTTGACGAAGGGAATTCCTCGCCGCCTCAAGACTTGCGGGACTTCATCGAGTCCGCGTCTCAGGAGCATCCGACGACAACCTCGGCTCCCGATGTGAATTCCACGGAAAAACTTCAAATCTTAGTGGATTACACAAAGTCTCCGCCGTGGTTCGCGGATGGCTTCGTCTTCGGCGACCGGCCGCGTCGTGCGGGGGAGTTACGACCGGGAAACGATTCCCGGCGACCGATCGAGCGCATCTATACGGCGAATGCGGCGATCACCGATGCACGGCTGGAAGTTGCGGAAACAGCGGCGAATGAAACCGAGCCCGGAAGACTCAATTGGCGCCAATCCGGCCGTACGCTGAAAACGTCGACCTTCGTTCTACGAACCGGTCACATTGCCTACCGCGTATTCGGCTCGGGAAACGTCTACGCTTGCGTTGCCTCACACCGCATGAACAACGGCCCGCTCCACGGCGGGCTCGCTAAGAAACTTACTGCGGGCAATGATTGGTCTTGGATCAGACATGACTTGAGCTCGTACGTCGGCCGGCGCGTTCATTTCGAGTTTTCGCCCGCTGCGGACGAGGAACGAAAACCCGATGGCCCAAGCGACTTTGGTCTGATGGGAGTCGTCGAGCTTGATGATGCGAACATACCTCATATCCACGCTTTCGAGATGAGCAGCTCGCAAGCCGCAGCAGATGCGACGGCCGCGACCGCCGAATCGATCGCCGACAGATTTCTTGATGATGTCCGTCAAGTGCTCACGTTGCGGACCTCGCCCATTTCATCCAATGCCGCTGCCAAGGTCGAATGGATGATCCGTCACCCGGAATTGTTCGACACGCCGACGAGTGCCGCCGACGACCGACTGACGGACTATTTCGTGGAGCGCGAGAAGCTCTTGAAGCAGTTGCGCCCCGAAGGCCCTACTGCCCCTACAGCCTGGGAAGGCGCGGCCGTTGATGAACATCTCCTGATCCGGGGAAATCATCGCACCGTCGGAGAACTCGTGCCGAGGCGCTTTCTTGAGGCGATCGATGCTGAGTCGCCTCAAGACTATCGCTTACCCGGCGGGCGGCTCACGCTGGCGCAGCGGCTTGTCAACAAGAACGATCCGCTCCCGGCACGCGTGATGGTCAACCGATTGTGGCAACATCTTTTTGGCGCCGGGCTTGTTCGAACTTCCGACAATTTCGGGAGTATGGGGGAACAACCGAGCCACCCGGAACTGCTCGACCACCTGTCGAGGCAATTCATGGACGACGGATGGTCTATTAAGCGCATGCTCCGCCGAATGACCCTTTCGCGCACATACCGAATGTCGAGCCGGATTGCGTCTCGGCCGTCGCAAGGCGTCGATCCTCAAATTGTCGATCCGCTTAATCAATTGCTGCATCGCGCAAACGTGAAGCGGCTGGAAGCGGAAGCGGTGCGCGACTCCATTCTGGCCGTATCGGGGCGACTCGATCGAACTCTCTTCGGTCCGAGCGTCGAAGTTTACTTAACGCCGTTTATGGAAGGACGCGGACGTCCGCAATCCGGGCCGCTCGACGGCGCCGGTCGCAGAAGCATTTACCTGCGCGTCCGCCGCAACTTTCTCAATCCGATGTTCCAAGCATTCGACTACCCGACGCCGTTCACGACGGTCGGCCGTCGAAGCAGTTCGAATGTTCCGGCGCAAGCTCTCGCCTTGATGAACGGACCGCTGATCGAGCAGCAGGCTCAGTTGTGCGCGGAACGCCTTCTCGCGACGACGGCGGGTGCCCCCGCCGCTGAACGCATCGACCGACTCTACTCAGCAAACTTCGCACGTTCCGCGACCGATTGGGAACGCTCCGCCGCGATATCTTTCCTCAACGAACAAGCGGCCGCGTACGGCATCGCGTCGCCGGATGACTTGCGCATCTGGGCCGATCTTTGTCATGTTTTATGGAACACGAAAGAATTCATTTTCATCCCTTAGTCGCGTTATGCATTGTCGACGATTTCAAACGCTTCCGTTGACTCGCCGCGACATGCTCGCCCGCGCCGCGGGCGGTTTCGGCGCCGCGGCCTTCGCGGCTTTGCTCGACGACGACGCCTATGGGGCGAAACCTGCCGTGAGGCACCGACATCCGGCCGTCACGCACGCCGCCAAGGCGAAGAGCGTGATCTTTCTCTACATGGACGGCGGTCCGTCGCAAGTCGACACGTTCGATCCCAAGCCGCTGCTCGACAAAGAGCACGGCAATCCGATCAAAATGAAGACACCGCCGACGCAATTCAACAACGTCGGCAAAGTGTTAAAGAGTCAATGGAAGTTTCGGCGCTACGGTGAAAGCGGCCTGTCGGTAAGCGATTTGCTGCCGCATACCGCAACCTGCGCCGACGACTTGTGCGTCGTACGCTCGATGACATCGGATTTCTCCGAGCACACGTTCGCGAATTACTTCCTTCATTCGGGAAGTGGACTTCAAGGACGTCCGAGCATGGGTGCCTGGACAACTTACGGGCTCGGCTCGGAGTGCCGTGACCTCCCTGGCTTCATCGTTCTGAACGGCGGACTGATTCCCCCCGGCGGACTCGACAACTTCGGCAGCGGTTTTCTCCCCGCCAATTTCCAGGGTTCGGTTTTCAAGTCAGGCCGGACGCCGGTCGCCGACGTCGATCGTCGCGAGGCGACGCCGGATTTGCAGCGCAATAAATTGCGTTTGCTCGAACGGCTCGATCGAGGGCGCATTTCCGAGCGGGGAACCGACGACGCTCTCGAATCGGCCGTCGCCAATTACGAACTCGCCTACCGTATGCAGTCGGTCGTGCCGGAATTGATGGACCTGAGCCGGGAATCGGTAGCGACGAAGCGGCTGTACGGACTCGAAGCCGAATATGAGCCGACTCGAATATTTGGAGCAATGTGCTTGTCAGCCCGACGCCTGGTCGAAAAAGGCGTTCGCTTCATTGAAGTTACTTGCCCCAGCGTCGGAACGGATCGCTGGGATCAGCACAGCAAGTTGAAAGAAGGTCATGAGCGCAATTGCCGCGCCGTCGACCAGCCCACCGCCGGATTACTTAGAGATCTTAAGAGCCGCGGACTGCTGGATGAAACGCTGGTCATTTGGGGCGGTGAGTTCGGACGGACGCCGATGGCGCAAGGTTCCGACGGGCGCGATCACAATCCTTTCGGATTCACCATGTGGCTCGCAGGGGGCGGTGTCCAAGGTGGAACGACCTATGGTCGTACCGATGATTGGGGCTACTTCGCCGTGGAGAACAAAGTGGAAATTCACGATCTCCACGCCACGATGCTGCACCTACTCGGCGTCGATCATCAAAAGCTTACCTACCGATTTGGCGGTCGCGATTTTCGCTTGACGGACGTGTTCGGCGACGTCATCCAAGACATCATCGCATAGGACTCTTTCGTTCTCCGCTTGCACCACGCTCGTCGTCGAAACATACTTGCTGAACGCCCCCACCGCCCTTGTGCCTAACTGAGGTTTGATTCATGCCGCTCCGTACGTCGCCCATGCGATTGCTCGCATTCGGCTCGGCTCTTTGTTTTGTCACGTCGGTGCTCGGCGCAGAGCCGACGACAGCGGGTAAAGCGGGTGCCGTGCCGGCGAAGAACGCTGAGTCGCCGAACAAAGCGGCGACAGGCCCAGAAGCCGCGGTTAAAAAGCCGGTCGCGAAAAAGTCCGGCGGCACAAAGGAGTATGTAAGCGGCAAGAAATGGTCGGAGCCCAAGGTCGTCACTCCCGGAACCGCGGGCGCACCCCCCTCCGACGCAATCGTCTTATTCGACGGCAAAGATCTTTCGAAAGAGTTCTTGGGGGGCGAAGGTTGGACTGTCAGCGACGGAGCGGTGACGGTCGGCGGCAAGGCAGGCGTTGCCACCAAACGCCCGTTCGGAAGTTGCCAACTGCATATCGAGTGGGCAACGCCGGCCGAGGTCAAGGGAGAGGGACAGGGGCGCGGTAACAGCGGCGTCTATCTGATGGGAATCTATGAAGTCCAGATTCTCGATTCCTATGAAAATAAGACTTATTTCGACGGCCAAGCTGCTTCGATCTATAAACAGCAACCGCCTTTGGTTAATGCTTGCCGTAAGCCGGGCGAGTGGCAAACCTACGAGATCATCTTTACCGCGCCGAAGTTTTCGGACGACGGTAAATTGCTCGAGCCGGCATACGCAACGGTCATTCAAAACGGCGTGCTGGTCCAAAATCATTTCCAGTTGGAAGGCGGAACCTTCTTTCACAAGCCGCCTGAGTATTCCAAACACGCTCCGAAACTGCCGTTGAGCCTGCAGAACCACGGCAATCCGACGAAATTTCGCAATATCTGGATTCGCGAGCTCTAGCGCTTCGCAATTGACTCATAGAGCACCGTAAAGTCTCGAGCGACTTCGGCGAGCGGTCGTCGACATCGCGACTTGCACGCACCGAGTTGTCCTAATCGGCGACGAAGCTCAGCGTCGTTGTGAAGTTGATAAAGACGTCGGGTCAACTCTCCGGGATCACCTGCTCTAAAGAGCAGGCGGCCGGCGTCAAACTCCACTTGTGCGCGCCGGACGGGGGAATCCGCACAAACGACGGGAACACCGGCGGCCTGCGCTTCGGCAATACCCAGCGACGGCCCGTCGGCGACCGCGCAATCGACGAATACGTCGAAGTCGGCGATCAGCGATGGTGCGTCGAGCCGCGATCCCATGAACACCGTAAGGTCGTCCATTCGCATTAGCGTACAGAACCGTCGGAGCGCCTCGCACTCCGGCCCATCGCCCAAGATGACAATTCGAACGCGCTCGGATGCGAGGCGCATCAATGCCCCGGCAAAGATTAAGCAACGCACGTCTTTGTGACGAGTGATTCGAGCCGCGGTGCCGATGACGAGGACGTCGTCCCCGATGCCAAGTTCCCGCCGCAGGTGTTGTCCGCGCGGGTTGCGGCCTTCATGAGGGCTTTCGGCGGCTACGTCGTCGATCACCGTAAATCGTTCGCGTGCGGCCGCTTCGCCGGCAAGACGATTACTCACGGCAGCGCTTAGCGACGGCGAATTGAAAACGACGGCGGCCGCACGATTGAGCACAAAGTTTTCGATCCGCTGTCCGATCCATGTCTTGGGCGCGATCGGATCACGGATCGACAGGATATAGGGAGACCGTTTTAGAGCCGCCGACAACGGACCGATAATGCGTCGCGTCGAGCTATCCCAAAGATGAACTAAGTCCCAATCCGACAAGTTTGCTTGGCGAATTGCTTCAATTTTCGTCGTCGCAGAGTTCGTCGCGGAATTGGCCAAAACTCGTACCGAGGCGCCCGCTTCCGTCAGTCGATCCGCAAAGCAGCCGCCCTGTAAAGCGATCACCCGGTGCTCCCAAACGCCGCCGGACGTGCGATCGATCACGCTCGATAGCGAGCGAATCGTACCGCTCGGACATAGCGTTTCGACGATATGGAGCAACCGCAGCTTCTTCACGTCGCTCCCTTCAAGCGGAGAGCCGCGACTTCACTCAGCAATCGTTCGTAGGCATCCACCATGGCGACGAGGGAATAAGACTCGCCGATTCGTCGACGTGCGGCGGCGCCCATTTGACGGGCTCTTTCAGCATCATCGAGCAATTCAGTCACGACGCTCGCCCATGCCGCCGGATCGTCCTTGGACACCAATCTCAACTCTTCATCTTGGCTAAGTAGATCGCAATTCGACGCCGTGGCGGCGGCTACGACCGGCAGGCCGAATGATGCCGCCTCCAATAACCCCACACCAGGTCCTTCATCGCTCGACGGAAACACGGCGAGGTCCGCGGCGCGGAACAAGTCTTCCACATCGTCAAAGGCACCGACGAGTTTAACGCGATCAAGCAGACCGCTTTCAATGATCTTTCGTCGAACTTGGTCCCGGTCGGGACCATCGCCGCAGATCCACAGGATCGCCGGCTGCGCGCAACGTAGCAACTTCCACGCCTCAAGCAACGTCTCGAGCCTCTCCGACATATGGAGTCGACCGGCAAAAACCGCCAGTTTCGCATGTCGAGGCAACACCAATGCCGGATCGGCCGAAGCCAGAGACCGCCGCGCTTCGTCGCGTTGTGCCATTGTCGTCGGAAGTTGTAACGGCACTCCCAAAGTTAACAAACGAATCCGAGTTCGTGCGTAGCCTGCGGCGGTAAGCTCCCGTTGCAGCAGCGGTGACAAAGCGATGAATTCATCGGCGGATACGCACCGCGATTTAATGCGTCGTCCGCCGCGAGCTTCGATCTGGCGATGACAATCGCCTTTCAGGCCCGGTCGCTCCGGCTGAATGACGACCGGGAATCGTAATTCACGAGCCGATTTTAGGGTCGTCGCGGCATCATGCCATAAGCCCGAAACGAGCGCGACGTCGTAGCGGTTTCGTTGCCGGCGCAGGATTCTGCGCAGCCGACCGGCGTAGAACGCTTCCGACCAAACCGACTGCCCAGGCGGCGGAACTCGCAACACTCGCACACCGGCATAATCTGTTTCTTCCGGCCAATCGATTTGCCATTTCGGAGTGATGACCGTGGTTTGATGCCCGCGCCGAGCGAGTTCACCCAGCAACCGCATCGAAGTGTGCTCCAAACCGCCCCACATCGGACGAAAGCGGCGCGTAACGAACATCAAACGAAGCCGATTCACGATGCCTTTCCGGCGGCGATCTCATGTGGTTCGAGGGCCGCGATATACGGCAGATGTCGATAGTGATCGTTGTAGTCGAGACCGTAGCCGACGACGAACTCATCCGGGATTTCGAAGCCGAAGTAGTCGGGCTCGCGGTGCGCCTCCTGCCTTCCGTGCTTGCGCAATAAGACCGCGGAGCGAATCGACTTCGGCCCCAGAGCGCTCATTTTTTGCAACAGTTCGTTTAACGTGCGACCGGTGTCGAAGATATCGTCGACGACCAAAACCTCGCTTCCGGTCAAATCCGGCAATAAATCGGAATTGATCATCAACTCGCCCCGCACCGTGGTCGCGCCTCGATAGCTCTTCGCTTGCACGACGCAGACGCGCAGCGGCATTTCCAACAAGCGAATGACATCGGCTAACAGGACGATGCTACCGGTAAGCACCCCGACGATCGACAGCGGGCGATTGCCGTAAAAGGAGTTAATTTCAGCGGCAAGGTGCCGCACTCCGTCGCGCACTTCCGACTCCGTCAGCAAGATCTTCAAAACGGAAATCCTCGTTTTTTGGGTCCGTTCGTATGCCCGATCCAGATCCGAAGCCGCTTCTTTCCGGATCGGCAACGCCACCATTCTATTGAGCCGGCGACGAATGCCAATACATTGATGTCGAAACAGAGTCTTTAGAGTTACTTAAATCGGAGGTTCTCTTGGCCGCTGGAATGGGTCGTTGGAGCAATACTCAGATTGCCGGCCATCCGGCAGATATCTACGAACCGGTGGCGCGCAATCCCCATGGCAACGTGATTCTGTTTCTGCACGGAGTCCACTTGGGGCGTCTTGTCGACAACGCCGCATTTTGTGCCGAATTCGATCGCTATGGGCTCCCCGTCGTCGCACCGTTGACCGCACGAAGTTGGTGGACGGATCGAATCTGCCGTGAATTTGATCCGGCGATCACAGCCGAGGGTCATATTGTCGACAACGTCGTTCCCTGGATCTCCGAGCAATTCGATTCACAGCTCGGCCGGATTGCGCTATTGGGGACCAGCATGGGAGGACAAGGGGCGTTGCGATTCGCCTTCAAACACCCGGCGAAGTTTCCCATCGCGGCCGGGATTAGTCCGGCCATCGACTACCAGATTCGTTACTACGACGAAGAGGGTGAAACAATCGCCGAGATGTACGCCGATCCGGAGACCGCTCGACAAGACACGGCGACGCTTCATGTTCACCCCTTGAATTGGCCGCGACATCTGTGGTTCTGTAGCGATCCGACCGACTTCCATTGGCATGAGAGCGCTCAGCGTTTGCATATGAAACTCTATTCGTTAGGCATTCCTCACGAGCACGATCTGGAGACCTCGGCGGGTGGGCACGGCTGGAGCTATTACAATACGATGGCTCCGCATGCCTTGAAGTTCATTGCGGCGCGCCTCGACCAGGAACGTCGGCGTGTTTGACGCGTCCGGCTAAGTCATCTCGGGACGCGCGGTCGGGATCTAATGGGTCAAGACCGAACTAGTTCGGAGTGAGATCCAAAAACGTCGCACCGTCGACTTGCACCCGATTTGTCTCCGGCCAAACCATGAAGCGCTGTGCCGTCGTCCCCGAATTCTGCCCACCCGCATGCTTCTGGCGGTAAAGTTCGGCGGGCGTGCGGGCGTCTCCCTCTATGACTACGAGCCCCTTTCCTTGAGCATATGTCACGCGCGGAGCACGGGCCGTGTAGGCCGCACCCTCGACAAGCGTATTCCCGGCGGCGACAAGATTGTATTCATCCGACGGCGATCCCGGTTCTTTGACGGCGGTGACCTGGAGTTGATCGCATTTGATCAGCACCGTCTCTCTTGCCCAAGTTTCGGGATGATCGGGATCGACCACCGTATTCCAATCCGGCACCGGCCCGTAAACCACGCGCACTTGATTGTAGAAATTCATCTCGTGACGGATTTCGTTCCCCGCCATACCCCGTTGAAAGGTCGTTTGCAAATAGTTGATTGCCGTCAAATCGCCTGATTGCCCGATGGATAATCCCAGTCCGATCGGTATGGCGGGCACGCCCGCCGTTCCATCAGGATGATTCGTCGCGTCGGCCTCCGATCGGCGTCGAGTACCAACGCGAACCGAAGTCACTTCACCCGGGCCTTCCGCGACGACATCACCAGTCGGACGATCGAGCGAGAGCGTTCGTGCGTTCAGCCGTTCCAAACCACGTAGCGTTCCTTGCTCGACGGTGCGGCTTTCCAGAAACACACCGTCGAAGCAATCGATTCGGCGAACGTCGGGCTGCGGTTGGCTTGAATGCCCGAGGGCTAATTGCTCGGAAAAGGTGACGTCGAGTCGATCGGTTCTCAAAAGTTGATTCGACGTACGAGCTTCGATTCCCCGTTCGAAGTGCGCAGTTTGGCCGTCGAACTGCAACTGCCCCTGCCAAGTGAGATGAAGAATCTCGCTCGATGCCGTCTGCCGTCCCTGCAAATCGCGATCGATCGGCAATGTCATCAAGCCTTGGCCCGGCACGGCGACTATATTGGTTTGATCGTTCGGTCGATCGAGCGTGAGCTTGCCTCCCGACATCGTCATGCCGCGCGCTTCAACATAGGCTGGAGCGCCGGTCACCGTGACAAAGGAGGAGCCTTCCGCCGGCTGGCTCAGTTGTAGCGAATCACCGGTAATTAGTAACGGTTGCGCCAACGGTAGCTTGCCGACCGGAAGTTCCGTTAGTCGAACATTGCTTTCGACGGTCGCTTCGCGAACGTGCATTTTTTTTTCGACGACGTGAATCAACAACCGCATCAAATCGCCCTGCAAATGGTACTGTTTCGCAGCGTCGCCCTGGGAGAACTGCGTAGTACCTGCAATAGGCGGAATGGCGGCGAAATCGGCCGGCGTCCGGGGAGTCGTCGAAGAATGCGGACCGCCGTCGGAGCCGATAGCCGCGGAGTCGCCCTCGACGGCGACATGCAGCGGCACGGCGCGACGCAACATATCGGCGCCGCTCAATTGTGACCGAGTCGTCGAATCGCCGGCCTGCGGCAAGCTTTCGGCTCCTTCAGGGGGAAACGCGAGGGATTCTGCGCCGACGGCCGCTAGCGCGACCAGCGTCGGCTGCGGATGGAAGAACGCTTGGTGCATTCCGGGACCTACGGCGGCATATTCAAACCAACCTTCCAATCGCGCCGTGTTCCCATTCATTCCGCGCGACTCGATCTTTACATCGCCAAGGGCCAGGACTCGATCCGCAATGAGTTCCGTTGTCGGTTGATCAAGGCGCTCTCCAACTTGCGGCTTTGGTTCCAGCGGCACGGCGGCCTGCTTCAACCAAAGGTGAATTTGCTCGGCGGAGAGTGAACCTCTTCCGGAGGCCTCAACGCGCGCCGCTCCTTCGATCGTAAGGACGTGCTGTCCCTCGTGCTTCCGGAAGTGAAGCCGCTTCTTCCATTCGGCCTGGAATACCTGTTCCGGATCGTCCGGCGACGCACCGAGAATTCGGCCCCGCCCTTCGGCAACGAACGTGCCGTAGCGACCGTCGGTGTCCGGCGTGAACTGCATTTCGGCCGTGCGAATCTCGTTTTCCGCCTGTCGCACGATCGCTTCGTCGGCGTCGCGGAGCCTCACCGCACGAGTGGCCAAATCATGCTCAATCATTTGAGCGCGGGCCTGCAAATTGTTCGTCGGTGCACGGACGACGGCCGGTTCGCCGACGACCTCGATTCTGGTCGGCTGCAGGTTCTTACTCGTCAATTGAGGCGAGTTCTTGAAGAATCCCGAGGCAGGGGCGGTCGCCTGCGATTCTTTCGCAGCGAAAAACACCTTGAGTTGGTCGGCTGTGATTTGGTCGGCTTCGACGTTGGGCCGGCGGCGTGAGACGTCGACTGCGCGGCGAAACACGGCGACGTTTTGGATCATGTCGAACGTAAACGGCCCGGAGCAGCGAATTTCGATCGGCGTCTTCGACTTGGCGGCATTCGCGGCGACTCCGGCCGGAGTCTTACTTGAGGTGTTGCCCGGAAAAAGATCGTCGTTACCCTGACTCTCCAAGTGCAAGAAGACCTGCTCCTGAAGAGTCAGCGTCTTAATCCCGCGCAACTCTTTCTTGCCGGCGATCTCGACATTGTCGAGTTCGATCGCGACGCCGCGACCTTGACCGCGGTGTGTGCCGATTCGGTATTCCAGCAAATGCGGCGTCGATATATCGGTCTCGCTGAGCATGACGTCACGAGTGCGAATCATCAGATCGTCTTCCGGCCCCGGCAATCGCTGTCCGCCGACGATGTGAACTTCGCCGAGCAATTCGCCGCCGATGAGCTTGCCGATCTTGGCTTGGCGAAGATCGATTTTTGAGTCAAAGCGAAGCAAGGCGCCGTCGGGAGCCCGTAATACCAGGGCGCGGCGTTTGCGGTCTTCCTCGGAACCGCTTCCGTCGGTGGAGAGAAATACCATCGAACACGGCTTGAGTTCGACGAGGCCGTTTTCCATCGGGCGATAATCGTCGAATAGCAATTTGCACTGCGGCGTCTCAATGATCTTCGGCGTGTCGAGTTCCCAATCGTGCTCGCCGAACCAGTATCGCAGGTCCGCCCGCTGTTTCTCGGCGTTGGCTTCGAGAGCGGCCGCTTCATCGGCGCTGATCGGCGCCTCGACGACGGTCTCGGGCAACGGCGGCTCGATCAACGGCACCACCACGGCGGCATAGGCCATATAGCAGGCCGCCGTTACTAAGAAACTGCCGATGATGCGAGAGAAGCGTTCGAGCACGAGTCAAAAGAGGATCTATGGATTTATCGTCTTGTTTATTCTTCTAAAGGCACTCTGTCGGACGTCGAGCTTGCTTGCCCCGTTCAACGATCGCCGCTGGTCAAGAATCATCGCTCATTACTTCCCGACCTTATCCTTGATAGGCGTGGATCACGTCGTCCCAACGTTGCTGACTACGCAGTACAAGTTCGATGACCTCGCGTACCGCGCCCGCCCCGCCGTGCGTCGTCGTCACATATTCGGCGGCTTGCCGAACGTCGACCGCGGCGTCGGCCACGGCCGCTCCGAGACCGACATAACGCATGGCCGGCAAGTCCGGGAGGTCGTCGCCGATAAAGCACGCCTGATGCGGTTGAAGACCGAGTTGCGCGAGAATCTCCTTCACCGCGGGAAGTTTCTTTTCGGTCCCTTGGCGGACGATGTCGATTCCGAGTTCGCCGGCTCGAACGTTGACGATGTGCGAATTCCGTCCGGTGACGATGCCGAACTTGCCGCCGGCACGCTGCCAAAGTTTGATGCCGAGACCGTCGCGAATATTGAACCGCTTAATCTCGATCCCCTCGTTTGTGAAGATGATGCTGCCGTCGGTGAGTACGCCGTCGACGTCGGCGAGAATCAGTTCGATCGGCTGGCAAAGTTGAGCGGTCGTCATCGCGGTTGCAAGTGGCCTCTCTGGGGAACGCTTCGTGCCTCCGGCAGCCGTTCGTGGAATTCAAACGTTGCCGTCGATATCCAGTTTACGAGTTCCTGTCAGCGCGGAGGATCGGGGATCATACCGACTAGGTCGGTGATGTCGAGCATGCCGATCGGCCGGCCTTGTCGATCGACGACCGGCAATTCGCTGAATTTGCGGTCCGCGAGAATCGCGATCGCATCGGCCAGCATCGTGCCGACGACGACCGTGGTGGGGCGCTTCGTCATCAATTCCGACATCGGCCGATCGAAGTCCTCATAACGGCGGGCCTCAAACAGGCGCGCCAAGTCGCTATCGGTGAACAGCCCGCTGAGGGCGCCGTCGGCGTCGACCAGCATAATCGCTCCGGTCCGACGGCCCGGACACGTCGCTTGTGCAAAGACTTCACGGAGGGGAACCGAGTCGCTAGCGACGCGACATTCCGTAAGCGGGCGGACTCGTTCTTCAACTTTTGCGAGTTGCCTTCCAAGGGCGCCGCCGGGATGCACTTTGGCAAAATCGGCACGTCCAAACCCTCGCACGCGGCTTGTCACCAAGGCGAGCGCATCGCCGAGGGCGAGCATCGCCGTAGTGCTGGTACTCGGCGCCAACCCGAGAGCGCATGCCTCCTGAAGAGGCCCGAGTTCAAGAACGACGGCCGCAGCGGAGCCTAGCCGGCTCGACGAGCGAGACGTGACGGCGACGACGGGAACTTCAAGTTCGGCAAAGCTAGGAACTAATCGCAGTAGTTCTTCGGTTTCGCCGCTTTGCGAAAGCAGTACGGCGACGTCGTCGGTTCGAACGCGGCCGAGGTCGCCGTGAACGGCGTCCGTCGGATGAAGAAACAGGCTTCGCGTACCGGTCGACGCTAGAGTCGCCGAAAGCTTTAGGCCGATGATGCCCGCCTTGCCGATGCCGCTAACGATCACCGAGCCGGTGCAGGCGGCCAAGAGGTCGACGGCCCGGCAGAACTCGAGTCCCAGACGACTGCTAAGTTTTTCGAGCGCCTGTGCTTCGAGACGGACGATCTGCCGGGCATAGCTAAGTTGCTCAAACGGGGAGAGCGGTTCTAGACGAGCGGCTTCCGTGCTCACGGCGATACTCCGGCGCAGCGACGCCCGCTCTCACGGCGGGGACGGATTTTCGGGGCGGCGGATTCTAGCGAACTCAGCCGCTTGCGACAACGCGGTTTCGCGCAGCGGAGATCTGCATAAGTTGCAGTTTCATAAGGATTTGTGTGGCAACTGGCGGACCCGGCCGGTTATTTGATAAACTTGCCGTTCACGTCAATCGGGACGGTTTCGTCCTTGTGCAAGCATCGGCCCAGGAGGCCACCGGAGAGCCCCATGATCGTTACGACGAAAGAGCTGTTCGAACATGCCTACGGCAAATACGCCGTGGGTGCCTACAACATCAACAATCTCGAACAGACCATCGGGCTGTTTCGCGGCAACCTCGGCAAGAAAGATAAGAACGAAGAGCCGGTGAAAAACGACGTCGCCGCGCCGTTCATTATCCAGCTATCGCGGGGGGCCAGAGCTTACACCGACAAGCGCTACTTGGAAGCGATGATCCGCACGTCGGAAGAAGTGTTTCCCGAAGCGATCTTCGCGGTCCACCTCGATCACGGCACCGAGGAAGTGTGCTACGAGTGCATCGACAGCGGATTCTATTCCTCGGTCATGATTGACGCCTCCCATGAGTCGTTCGACAAGAACATCGAGATCACGCGCCGCGTCGTCGATCGTGCGCACGAAAAGGGCATTTCGGTCGAAGCCGAATTGGGTATGCTCGGGGGCGTAGAAGAAGACATTCAGGTCGACGCCGAACATGCCTGCTTGACCGATCCCGATCAAGCGGTCGAGTTCGTCGAGCGTAGCGGTTGCGATTCTCTAGCGGTGGCGATCGGCACCTCGCACGGCGCTTACAAATTCAAGGGTAGCCAAGGATTGCACTTTGATCGTATCCAAGAAATTCAAAAGCTGTTGCCGAACTATCCGATGGTCATGCACGGCTCGAGCAGCGTGCCGAAGGAATGGGTCGACCGGATCAACAAAGCCGGCGGCAACATGCCCGATACGAGCGGCGTGCGGGAAGGCGACTACCTGCCGGCCGCGAAGCTCGGCGTGACGAAGGTGAATATCGACACCGACGGCCGCTTAGTCTGGTGTGCGATTCTCCGCGAGACGTTCCGCGACAAGCCCTCGGACTTTGATCCTCGCACGTCGGGCAAGCCTTTTATGGCGGCCTACGCGGATTTCATTACGCACAAGAACAAGATGCTCGGCTCGGCCGGGCAACTTGAAGGCGTACGAGCTTCGCTGGGCGCCAAGGTCTAGGTCTTGTTTCGAGATCGCGACTTCAAGAACTTCAAGGCCCGGGAGGTCGCCTCCCGGGCCTTTTCTTTGCATTAACGTGGGCCGGGTCGTCCGCTCATTTTTTTACGCGATCCCGGTCGGGAGCGTTCTCATGCGTCGTCACCTTAAGATCGATCGGCTTCAATTCAGCTGCGACTTCGTCGGACGGTTGGCTGGAAAAGCGGTCGTCGAAGTCGGCCTGTGCGAGGCGAATCAATAGCATCTTGCGCAGCGGCGCCGCCCCCCGTTCCTCGGTAAAGAAACGATAGCCGAGGCTGCCGCTGCGATTGGCGTCGGCCCCGACGACGACAAACTGGCCCGGCGCCAAATTCGCCGACAACTTGAGTTCGTTAAGCACCTCATGCGGCGGGCCGAACTCGACGTGAAACATTCCGTCGCCGGGAACAAAACGCTTTTGAGGCGTTCCATGCTCCAATTCGGGAATGAGTTCGAGGCGTGCCCCGCCGTCGCCTCCGGGAAACGCGCGTGCCGCGAACATGCCGAGCACCTGTCGATATGTCCGCCCTTTCACCTGACCTTCGTCGTCGAGCATCAAAAGCGACATTTCGGGAACTCGTTCCGTTTCGCCAAGCGTGAGAATGTTGGAACGGCGACCGGCCGTCAGCCGCAACTGGCGTTGCTTTACGGCCGGCTGCTTCTCAACGTCGATCTCTTTCGGTTCTTCGTCCGCATGTTCCTGCGGCTTGTCTTGGAGTTGGATCAGATTCTCCAAGCTGAGCGGCAGCGGCCCGGCGATGACGCCGGCGCGAAGTCCGTTGCGTTCCAGGCGCCGCCGCACTTCGGCGGGAAAGTGAAGTTCGTCGATCTCTTCCCAAACGATCTTGTTCAACTGCGGGTCGTCGGCCGGAAACCGGACGAAAAGCACGTCAAGCACGACGCCGTTTTTCGCCGTAGTAGGGAGCGTTAGCGGCAATTGCTTCATCGGTTGGATCGGCGCGCACCCCGGCGACGTCATACAGACTGCCAGGAAGCATAGTGCAGCGAGAAGTTTCACGGGATGACCGGTGCCGTCGTGCCGAGAAAAACGAAACCGTATGCGGATTCGAGCGGCGTACGATATCGGGCCCGCCTGACGAGGTCAACGCGATGCGAAACGCCCGGAGTTCGCGATGCCGGCACTGCAACCGACGGCGGCTTGTCGCGCTAACGAAGTCTAATCGGCGTCGATAGCGCGGCGAGCGGCATCCGCGAGCGAAGCGGGGCGAAGGCGGTCGAGGCGCCACAGACGGGGCGTTGGGATTTTCGTCCCGTAAACGCGACCGTAGCGGCGATGCATTGCGGCGAAATCACCATCCCAGAATTCGTAAAGCGAGGAGTCCGGCCGCGTGGCCAGCCAGGCGGCGGCCATTCGTCGCATATCGCGATGATATTCCTCGCAACTGGAACCGTGCGCATGATAGCGTCCCTCGTAGCGGCGCAGGTCGCCGTCGAACGCCTCGGAAATGTGCCACAACTCGTGAATCGTCACCGCGAGTTTCTCTTCGGCCGAAAGATCGAGAAACCGTGGCACGTACAAACTGAAAAGGTAGAGATAGTCGCGGCCCGTGGAATCGCGCGGCAGCGGATGAATCGCCCATAGCTTGCCGCGTCGCAGCGTGGTCGTCGCGCCCTCGCGAAAGCGGAGCGGCGTCATCGTCGCTTGAACGCCGTAAGGCCCGCGACGTCGCGTTTGGCAAATCCGCAACGCAACGCGCGACATATCGACATGCCCGAGTTCCGGGAGCGTGCGGCAAAGATGATCGCACAAGCGATGAACGTAAAGCGTGACGTCGAGCCCGACGGGACCTGCCGGCCGAGACGGAGTCGACGGGGCCGGCCCAGCAGTTTTAGCGACGGGCGATTTCAAAGCGTTGCGGCGCGGCATCCGTGCTTCCTGGTGACGAAGAATTCGACCCCTGAGGCGAGGATACGAAAAAAGGCGGACGTCGTAAACGTCCGCCTTGCTTCGCAGTTCTTCATGTTGCGGCAAAATTCGCCGCACGATCCTACTTCTTCTCAGCCTCCCCCCCTTCGAACGCCGGGGCCGGAGAAGCTTGGGCCGCTCGGTCACGAACGCCGACAAACTCAAGAATCGCCCGCGTGCCCGAATCGCCAAGACGCGGCTTGGCCAAACGCATGATGCGAGTATAGCCGCCCGGACGACCGTCGAATCGCTTCGCGACGTCGTTAAACAGCACTTCGACGGCCTTCTTGTCGCCGAGCATCACGTTGATGCGACGGCGAATTTGAACGGACGGGGCGACCGCCTTGACCCACTTCTTATAACGATCGCTCTTCTTCCACGACTTCCATTCTTCAGAGTTGCGCGCGGCCGTGGTGCCGAACTCTTCCGCACCCTTGCGCTGGTCGATGGCTCGGCGAGCCAAAGTGATGCAACGCTCGACGACCGGGCGAACTTCCTTGGCCTTTTCAAGCGTGGTGACGATGCGGCCTTTAACCTTGGGCGCGCCTTCGAGATACTCGTCGGCATCGCGCTCCGTCAGGAACAACGCACTCGCCAAGTTACGCAGCAAAGCGCGCTGGTGACTGGGGCTACGACCAAGAACTCGACCTTTACGACGGTGACGCATGACGACGATTCCGTATCGAACAGTTTTCTAAACTCAGTGAATTCAAACTCAGTGTCGACCTTGTGCTCGTTCGGCCGACGCGGATGACTAAAACGCGCCGCCGACGGGGACTCGCATGCCGAGACGCAAGCCGAGCGAAGACAGTTTTTCGGTAACTTCCTTCAGCGTGGTGTCGCCGAAGTTGCGGACTTCCAGCAGCTGATCGGGAGTCTTCTGAACAAGGTCGCGCACCGTGTTAATGTTTTCCGATTCCAAGCAGTTCATTGCTCGGACGGAAAGATTCAACTCGGCGAGACTCATGCTCAACTTGGCGTCGTTGGCCGAATCGCCGCCCGAGGGGCCGCTCGCGCGATTCTCGGCGAACACCTGTGAACCGAGCTCGCTATATTGAACGAACGGGTTGAGGTGCTTACGCATGATCTTGGCGGCCTCGACCAGAGCCATTTCCGGACCGATCGAACCGTTGGTCCAAATCTCCAGGGAAAGCTTATCGTAGTTCGTCTTTTGGCCGACGCGCGTCTCTTCGATCTCATACCGCACGCGGACGACCGGGCTGTAAACTGCGTCGACGGGAATGATGCCGATTTCCACGCTCGGGCTGTGCTCCGAGGCCGGAATGTAGCCACGACCGTTTTCGACGACCATTTCGACGACGAACGGGTTGTCGGCCGTGAGGGTACAGATGTGCAAGCCCTTGTTGATGATTTCCACCGTGCCGTCGGTTTGCACGTCGGCCGCGGTGACCGGCCCCTTGGTGCTCTTTTCGATGCGAATGACCTTTTGGCCTTCGCCGTGATTCTTCACCACGATCGACTTAATGTTGAGGATGACGTCGGTCACGTCTTCCACAACGCCGGGGATAGTCGTGAATTCGTGCTGCGCGCCTTGAATCTTCACTTGCGTGATCGAGCTGCCTTCAAGGCTCGACAACAAGACTCGACGCAGCGCGTTGCCGACGGTGACGCCGAAACCACGCTCGAACGGTTCGGCCACGAACTTGCCGTAGGTCGACGTCAAGCTTTCCTTTTCGCACGTGACCGTGCTCGGCAATTCAAAGCCGCGCCAACGAATACGCATCTGTGTTTTCCCCCGACGTAATCAGCGTGTTGCTATAAACGGAGCCGAACAAACTTGGCCGAAGCCTCGCATGACTCGCAGCGAGCTTCGGCCGGGCTGCCGAACGGTAATCTCTCAATCTCCATCCAACTCGTCGGCGGCGACTCCCTCCGGCTCGCGACGATCGGACGCTGCAGTGAACCACTGCAGACGCCCCTTCGACTAACGCCGACTTTAGACGCGTCGCTTCTTCGGCGGACGGCAGCCGTTGTGCGGCAGCGGCGTCACGTCTTCGATCGACTTAACGGTCATGCCGACCGACTGCAATGCGGTGATCGCACTCTCGCGACCCGAGCCTGGACCTTTCACGCGCACTTCGACTTCCTTGACACCGAACTTCGCGGCCTTTTCGGCCGCTTGCTGCGCTGCGCACTGTCCGGCGAACGGCGTGCTCTTACGACTTCCCTTGAATCCGCTGGTGCCCGCGCTCGCCCAGCACAGCACGTCACCCTTCGTGTCGGTAATCGTAACGACCGTGTTGTTGAAGGTCGCCTTGATGTTGACGATCGCGAGCGTGACGTTGCGACGAACTTTCCGACGCTTGCTGCCTGCGGACGACGACGTGGCTTGCGTATTCAAGAAATCAACTCCCTAAACCTGCGTGTGAACTTTGTGAATAATCTCGCCGGGACATGAATGCCGCGCAAGGCGCGAGACTACTTCATATCCTTGACGCCCTTCTTGCCGGCGACCGTTTTCTTCGGTCCCTTGCGAGTGCGGGCGTTGGTGCGAGTGCGCTGACCGCGAACCGGCAAGCCGCGGCGATGGCGGACGCCGCGATAGCTGCCGATATCCTTCAGTCGCGCAATGTTCTGAGCGATCTGACGACGCAACTGACCTTCACAGACGTAGTCCTTATCGAGCAGCGCCGCCATGCGGGCCAACTCGTCTTCGTGCAATTCCCGAGCGTGAGCTTGCGGATTGACTCCGGCCTTGCGGCACAGCTCGAGCGCCACCTTCGGCCCGACACCGTAGAGGTATTGCAATGAGATGTACGTAGGCTTGTCGTTCGGAATGTCGACACCGAGCAAACGAGGCATGACCGGCTACTCCCGCAAAGCGCGCAGGGCGCTGAAACCTTAATGACTGAAACGACTTAACTGCTAATCAACGACCGAACGGCGAAGAATCGACTACCCCTGACGCTGCTTATGGCGCGGGTTTTCGCAAACGACAAAGCGGACGCCGCGACGGCGGACAAGCTTGCACTTGTCGCAAATGCGTTTAACGCTGGCACGAACTTTCATGACGCTCTCTTTCGTCTCACGACGGAATCCAAAGCACAACAGTATACGACGAACTCTTGACTTTCCACAAGGCCCCGAAACGACGGTTTTTCCGAAGAACAGCGAGCACGCCTGCACCGGCGATTCTTCGTAGATTGCCGATATTTACGACCTTTTATCGGCTGCCGTTAGGGCGGTGTCGGCCCCTTGTAATCGGGTCCGGCTGTCAGCAGGTACGGTCCGTCCTTCGTCATGGCGATCGTATGCTCAAAGTGAGCGCTCGCCTTGCCGTCGTACGTGACCTGCGTCCAGTGATCGGAGAGCGCCTTCACCCGCTTGGTGCCAATGTTCACCATCGGCTCGACGGCGACGACCAATCCGGGCCGCAAATCAAAGTCGCCGCCGCGTTTAAGCTGCGAGCTGACGAAGTTCGGCACCTGCGGATCTTCATGCATATCTCGACCGATGCCGTGGCCGACAAACGATTCGACGACGTAAAACCCGGCATCGCGAACATAGCGCTCCATTTCGAGGGCGACCTCGCTCCACCGCTTCTTGACGCCCATCATCTCAATCGCCAAATCGAGCGTTCCCTTGGTTACGTCGAGCAACTTCCGGCACTCCGCACTCACCTTACCGACGGGATGCGTGACGGCCGAATCCCCGCACCATCCATTGAGCTTACAACCGGTGTCGATACTAACGACGTCGCCTTCCTTGAGCTTTCGCGGGCCAGGAATTCCGTGAACGACTTCATCGTTGACGGAAATGCACGTTACCGCCGGAAACGGAACTTTACCGGGATAGCCCTTGAAGAGCGGAATTGCGCCCTGTTCCACAAAGAACGCCTCCACGGCGGTGTCGATCTCGCCGGTGGTGACGCCGGGCTTTACCATGGAAGCTGCGATCTGATGCGCGCCCCAGACGCAAAGCCCGGCTTGCCGCATCAAACCGATTTCACGAGCTGAGCGAAGCGTTAGCACTGGAAAAATCTCTTCGGCGAACCGAGCGAAAACGGCTCGGACATTCCGTCGGCGGAATTTCGTTCAAATCCCAAGTTCGAATTTGGCGTCGCTCAATGCGATCATCATCAGGCGGTATGGCGAACAGGTCGCGTGCGGTGCCGCAAATCGATGACCGATTTGATCCGCTCAAACACCTCGTCCGTCGTACCCCACCCTTCAATCGCCTCCAGCAACCCTCTCTGCAAATAGTAGTCGGTGAGCGGCTTCGTCAGCGCCCAATAGGCCCGTAACCGCTCGGCCACGACCTCCGGCGAGTCGTCGCTGCGACCGCGTCGACTCAATCGGTCTACGACCACGGAGTCCGGCAGACGCAATTCGACGACTACGTCGAGCGGCCGACCATGAGCTTGCAAGTACTCATCCAACGCCTGCGCTTGCCCGATCGTGCGAGGGAAGCCGTCGAACAAAGCCCCGCCCGTACAGTCGGGTTCTTCCAATCGATCTTCAACGAGACGCAAGATGACCGGATCGGGCACAAGTTGCCCGGCCGACATGTACTGATCCGCTAGTCGACCGACGGAAGTTCGAGCGGCGATCGCAGCTCTCAACATATCTCCGGTGGAGAGATGAGGAATTCGAAAGTGCTCGAGCAATCGTTGTGATTGAGTTCCCTTTCCGGCACCCGGGGGCCCGAGAAAAACCAATCGCATCGTCTGTGTCCCCGGTGTCAACTCGTCGCCGCCTGAAGCGATTCGCGGTCCCGCAATAAGGACTTTCTCCCCGCCTCGAGCCGGTTCGCAGTCGTCGAATACTCGTCGTCGTTCGTGTTGTTACCGGCTCTTCGCCGTCGATCTCGGCGAAATCCAATCCGCCCAGAATCGACTTGTGTTACTCCGTAAGCCCCTTGTAGTTTCGCATCACCAAGTGGCTGTCGATCTTTTGCACCAAATCGACGGCGACGCTCACGGCGATGAGCAAGCTCGTGCCGCCGTAGAAGCTTGCTAATGCCGGATCGATGTTCGCAAACGAAGCCACGATCGTGGGAGCAATCGCCACGACGGCCAAGAACGCGGCGCCCACATAGGTGATGCGCGTCATGACCTTCTCCAGATAGTCGGCCGTCCGACGCCCGGGCCGATAACCGGGAATGAACGATCCCCAACTCTTCAAATTGTCGGCCATGTCCTTCGGATTGAACGTCACGGCCGTCCAGAAGTAGCAAAAGAAATAGATTAGAACGATATACAGCAAATTGTGGGTAAAGGCGGTGCTCTGTGAAAGAGCTTGCTCAAGCGTACGCATCCACTGCGAGTTGAACACGCCGGCCATCCAGCCGAAGAACAACGACGGAAATAGCAGCAAGCTGCTGGCGAAGATGATCGGCATCACGCCGGCTTGATTGACTCGGAGCGGAAGGTATTGGCGATTTCCGCCGTACACCCGGCGACCGCGGACGTGCTTCGCGCTTTGCATCGGAATGCGGCGTTGGCCTTTGTAAATAAAGACCACCGCGAATACGACGATGATGAACAAGCCGATCAGCAGCAAAAGTTGCTGCGCGACTTCGAGCGAAACGACGCCTTCAATGAGCGGCTTGATCAGATTGAAGATCGCCTCCGGCATGCGAGCTAGGATATTGGCCATAATCAGCAAACTAATCCCGTTGCCGATGCCGTATTCGTCGATCTGCTCTCCCAGCCACATCAGAAAGATCGTGCCGCAAGTCATCGTGAGCACGGAGATCACCCACCAGGTGAACGGCAGGCCGCCGCTTTCGGTGAGCAGATCCTTGTTGACTAAGTCGGCGGACACCAAAAACCGAACGTAGAACCAACTCTGAAACAGGCACAACACGACGGTGGCGTACCGCGTGTATTCGTTGATTTTCTTGCGACCGGTCTCGCCTTCCTTCTGCAATTCTTCCAGCGGCTTCCAGACGCTGCCGAGCAATTGAAAAATAATCGAAGCCGAGATGTACGGCATGATCCCCAGGCCGAAGATCGTCGCCTGACTGATTTGCGAGCCGCTGAACATCGCGACTTGCGAGAGCATCTTTTGCAGGCCTTCGTTGCCCGACGACTCGAAATAGAACTTCATCTGAGCCGTGTCGACGATCGCCAACGGGATCCAAAAGCCGACGCGATACACCGCGAGCAAGCAGAGAGTCAGAACGATCTTCTGACGCAACTCGGGGATCGTGAAGATGACGCGAAGTTTTTCCAACATGGCGGTGCGATCCGTCTTGGAAAGCGATATGCGATGGTGTGTTGTTAGGCAAGCCGGTTCCGGTCGCAGGCGTAGCGACCGAGTTCGCCGGCGATCCTTCGGCGGCGTAAACGACGCAGCGACGCCCCGCAATGGCGGAACGTCGCGACGCTAGTATGCCCCCCTGCTCTGACAGCGACAAGATGAACTTGTCGCCGCAACCGTCCCTTTGATCGGACGGCTTGGGAGGCCGTTATTTACCGCCGGTCTTCTTTTTCGACCGCTTCTCGCCCTTCACGACCGGAGCTTTGCCGGGAAGAACGATTACTTCGCCGCCGGCGGCCTTGATTTTCTCTTCCGCCGACTTGCTGAAACGGTGTGCGGCGACCTTGAGTTTCTTTGTAACCTCGCCGTCGCCTAGAATCTTCAGGATGTCGTAGTTCCCCTTGAGCGCGCCTTGCAGCGTCTCCGGGCCAACTTCGGCGCCGTCGTCGAACGTTTCGTTCAACTCCCCGACGTTCACCGTGCGCACGAAGAGCGCCCAACGGTTGTTGAAGCCCCGTTTCGGAATTCGGCGATACAGCGGCATCTGCCCGCCTTCGAACGCCGGATGCAACGTCCAGCCGGCCAATTGGCCTTGGCCTTTGTTACCGCGCCCGGCCGTTTTACCGTGCCCCGAACCCGAGCCGCGACCGACGCGGGTGAGCTTCTTATGCTTCTTGATGCCTTGATTGACGTCGTGCAGATTCATTTCAAACTCGCTGTTTTCTTTCGAGGCTCAAGCCTTACTTCAGGCTCACGCCGCGAAGGCGTTCGACTTCTTGACGCGAACGGAGCTGACCGAGCGCGTCGAGCGTCGCCTTGACCAAGTTGTGCGGATTCGTCGAGCCGAAGCTCTTAGTGAGAATGTCGTGGATGCCGGCCGCTTCGCAGACGGCGCGAACGCTCGCCCCGGCGATCACGCCGGTACCGGCGCTGGCCGGAAGCAACACGACGTGGGCCGAACCGAATCGACCTTCGACCGGGTGCGGAATCGTGTGGCCGGTCATGTGGACGTCTTTCATCGCCCGACTTCCCTCGCGGGTGGCCTTTTCCACGGCGGGCGGCACTTCGTTGGCCTTTGCATAGCCGACGCCTACCTTGCCCTTGCCGTTGCCGACGACGACCATGGCCGTGAAGCTAAATCGACGACCGCCCTTCACGACGCATGCGCAACGGCGGATCTTGACGAGTTTGTCGATCAGGTCGCTGCGAGTGCGCTCGCCGCCTTGACCGCGATCGCCTCCCTGTCCGCCGCGTCCGCGACGGCCACGATCGCCGCCTTCACCGCCGCCCTGTCCGCCGCCGGAACCACCCCGGCCTCTACCTTGACTCATAATCAAATCGCTTTGCTATGACTGACTTCGAACGTGAATCTTGTCGTACGAGAACTAGAACTGCAGGCCGCCTTCGCGAGCGCCTTCGGCCAGCGCCGCGATACGACCGTGAAACTTATTGTTGCCGCGATCAAACGCGACTTCCTTGATGCCTGCGGCAAGGGCCCGCTCGGCGATCAACTTGCCGACGGCCTTGGCCGCGTCCTTGTTGCCGCCGTACGTTCCTTTGTTGGCCTTTTCGACGGTCGACGCCGATGCGAGCGTTTTACCGGCTTCGTCGTCGATAATCTGGGCATACATGTTCGCGTTGCTGCGGAACACGGTCAGACGCGGACGGGTCGAATCGCGCTTGATGCGATTGCGGACGCGAAACGCGCGACGCTTGCGGCGAACGTTGATGGTTTTGATCTGGCTCACGACTACACCCTGAAATGCTTTCTATGCTGCTGCTTTATGCGCTCTTCTCGGCTCGGCCGAGCGGCAAACGTTACTTCGTAACGGCCTTACCGGCCTTGCGCCGAACGACTTCACCGTCGTAACGGATGCCCTTACCCTTGTACGGCTCCGGCTTGCGAATCGAGCGAACTTCGGCGGCGAACTGACCGACCAGTTGCTTGTCGATGCCTTGAATGACAATGTGGTTTTGGTCCGGACACGTGACCTTCAAACCTTCCGGGATCGGCTTGTGGATCTCGTTGGCGAAGCCGGCACGCACTTGCAGGATCTTGCCCGCGATTGCGGCCAAGTAGCCGACGCCGACGACTTCCAACTTCTTCTCGTAACCTTCGCTGACGCCCTTCAACATGTTGACGAGCAACGCACGATAGAGGCCGTGCATGGCGCGGGCCTGCCGCTCATCGCTCGTCCGCTCCACGACGACGTTGCCGTCGGCCGTCGAGATTTTGACTTCCTCGCGGAGCTCTTGGCGGAGCTTACCCTTCGGCCCTTCGACTTGCACGAAGTTGCCGTCGACGCTGACCTTGACGCCGGCGGGAATCTTGGCGGGCTTCTTACCGATCCGAGACATCGTTACTTCACCTTCGCTTCCGTCGCGGCCTTAAACTTCGCAGACCGCCCACGGAGACGTTTGAAATCGCTAATCGTTTAGTACAGTTCGCAGAGCACTTCGCCGCCGACCTGACGTTGGCGGGCTTCGCGGTCGCTGACCACGCCGCGGCTCGTGCTCAAGATCTTGATGCCCTGGCCGTTGAGCACCGGCTTCAGCTCACGCGCGGCGCTGTAGACGCGACGGCCCGGCGTGCTGACTCGCTTCACGAAGCGAATCACGCGCTCGCCGTTGGGACCATACTTCAGATGCAGGCGGAGCTGCTTCTTCGGCTCGTCTCCGACTTCTTCAAAGTCCCAGATGTAGCCTTCGCGCTTCAGCACCTCCGCCATGCCCTTCTTCACTTTGGAGAGCGGCATTTCGACGTGCGGATGTTCCACGCGGACCGCGTTGCGGATGCGCGTCAACATATCGGCGATCGGGTCGGTCATCATCTTATTCTGTTTCCTCTTACCAGCTCGCCTTACGCAGACCGGGGATCAAACCCTTGTCGGCCAATTCGCGGAAGTGAATGCGGCACAGACCAAACTTGCGATACACGGCGCGGGGACGCCCGCACAGTTTGCAACGCGATTCACGCCGAGCGGAAAACTTCGGCGTTCGATTGGCCTTGGCGATCTTTGATTTACTAGCCATACAAATTCTCGTCGTAAAAATAGACGGTCGTCGCGACTACTGCGCGGCGGCCCCCTTCTTGCCGGTCGGTTCTTCCACGCGGAACGGCATTCCCAACGACTTCAACATTTCACGCGACTCGTCGTTACTCTCCGTCGTGGTGATGAACGCGATGTTCATACCTTGCGGGCGAGTGAACTTGTCGGGGTTGATTTCAGGGAACACCAACTGTTCGGTCAGGCCGAGGCTGTAGTTGCCGTGGCCGTCGAACGCCTTCGGATTCAAACCGCGGAAGTCGCGCACTCGCGGCAACGCGATCGACACCAAGCGATCCATGAACTCCCACATGCGAGCGCCGCGGAGCGTGACCTTGGCGCCGATCTCCAAACCCTCGCGGAGCTTGAAGTTCGAAATCGAATGACGGCTGCGGCACGGAGCCGGCTTTTGGCCGGTAATCTGCTGCAACGCGGCCAAGGCTTCTTCCATGTGCTTCTTTTCGGTCACGGCGGTGCCGACGCCCATGCTGACGACGATCTTCGTCAACTTCGGAATCGCATGCGGATTCGTCCGCTTATACGTTTCCTTCAGATGGGGCAGCACTTCCTTGATGTACTTTTCCTGCAACCGCGGCATCGCGGGAAGCTCGACGGCCGCTGAGGCCTCGGCTTGCTTGGAATCTTTTTTGGTGCTCTTGGCGGCCATGGCGGACAACCTAATGTGCTGGGACTTCGCGTGCTATTTTTCTTCGGATTTACTTCTTCGCGCTCTTGGCTTTCGGACCGGTGACGGCGTTGATCGCCGCGCCGCCGTTGCGAGCAAAGCGCTCTTTGCCGCCGTCGGCCGTCTTACGCATGCCGATGCGGGTCGTTTCCCCGTTGGGACCGACGAGCATCACGTTGGAGGCGTGAATCGACGTTTCCATCGAAAGCCGGCCCCCTTGCGGGTTCTTTTGGCTGCGCTTGACGTGCTTCAGCACTTTGTTCACGCCTTCGACGACCACGCGATTCTTCGAACGAAGCACGCGGATCACCTTGCCGGACTGACCCTTGTCGTCACCGGCGACCACTTTCACGGTATCACCAACTTTCAGTCGCATCTCACACCACCTCCGCCGCGAGGCTGACGATCTTCATGAAGTTCTTGTCGCGAAGTTCGCGAGCGACGGCACCGAAGATACGAGTGCCGCGAGGGTTCTTGTCGTTGTCGATCAGAACCAAGGCGTTCGAATCAAAACGGACATAGCTGCCGTCGATCCGACGGACCGGCGCCTTGACGCGAACGACTACGCCCTTAACAACCTGGCCCTTCTTGATTTCGCTACCCGGAATGACCGACTTCACGCTGCAGACGACCACGTCGCCCAAGCCGGCCGTACGACGCCGCGTGCCGCCGAGCACCTTAATGCACATGACCTCTTTCGCGCCGGTGTTGTCGGCGACGGGCATGCGCGTTTGCATCTGAATCATGGTGAAACCTAAATCTGCGAATCGCTGTCGATTGGTATCGCTGTCGTGTGTCTACTTGCGAAGTGGTCGCCGGTCGAACTACTGCGCCTCGGGGGCCGGGGCTCCGGCCGGCGCCACGGTTTGCTCTTCCAGGGCCTTTTCGGCGGCTCGCATCGCCGCCAGATCGACCGCGGTGCTCTTCTTCAGCACCTTGACGAGTTGCCAGCGCTTCAGCTTCGACTTCGGCGGGCATTCGATGATTTCTACGGTGTCGCCGACGTGCGACTCGTTGTTTTCGTCGTGGATGTGGCAGACCGTCTTGCGATGCAAGATCTTGCCGTATTGCGCGTGGTGCACGATACGCGGGATCTCGACGCGGCGCGTCTTGGCCATTTTGTCCGTTCGGACGATGCCGATGGCAACTCGCTTGGGCATGGCTGGTTCGGTTCGTTCTTAGTTCTGTGGCGTTCTGTGTATCTTAAACGGAGCGGGCCGGCGTTACTTCGCCGCCCCCTTCTTGAGTTCGCGTTCGCGGCGAACGGTGTGGATTCGCGCTGCCAAACGGCGATGCTTCTTCAGTTCGCTCGGAGCTTCCAGTTTTTCGGTCTGCGACTTGATCTTCAACCGAAACAGGGTTTCAGTCGTTTCCTTCAAGGTCAGAGCCAGTTGCTCGTCGCTCATCTCGTGCAGTTCGGCGGCCTTCATCGCTATCAATCCAATTTCAAAAGCTGAAATCCTTCATCCGATCGGTCGATCGACCATCCGGCCGACCACCGTCGCTCGCGGATCCGTCAAGGAGCCGGAGCGAATCGCACTACATCACGCGTCGCTTGATGAACGTCACGGCGACCGGCATCTTGTGAGCCAATCGACGGAAGCACATCTTCGCGGCCGATTCCGGCACGCCGGCGATTTCGTACAACACGGTACCCGGCTTGACGACGGCCGCCCAATAATCCGGCTCCCCCTTGCCCTTACCCATACGGGTTTCGAGCGGGATCGACGTGATCGATTTGTGCGGAAACACGCGAACGTAAAGCCGACCTTCGCTGCGCAAATACTGCTGAGCGCTGATACGCCCCGCTTCAATCGTTTGCGCACTAATCCAGCCGCCTTGCGTCGCCTGCAAGCCGAAGTCGCCGAACACAACGCGATTGCCTCGCGTCGCGTTACCTTTTATACGACCTCTTTGGCTTTTTCGATGTTTGACCCGCTTGGGCATCATCGCCATTGGCTTCGTCCTCGTACATACCTTGGTTGATCCAAACTTGCACGCCGATGTTACCCTGCGGCGTGACGGCTTCGGTGAAGCCGTAGTCAATCTTGGCCCGCAACGTGGAGAGCGGCATGGCGCCGGCGATTTGCTTTTCGCGACGCGCCATTTCCGATCCGCCCAAGCGGCCGGCAAGCTGAATTTTGATTCCCTTTGCGCCCGCTTCCATCGACTGGTCGGCGGAGCGCTTCATCGTGCGGCGGAAGCTCGAACGCTTCGCCAATTGCTCGGCGATATCTTCGGCGACCAACTGCGCTTGAATCTCGGGACGGCTGACTTCTTCAATCTTGATGTTGATTCGGCGACCGACCAACGCTTGCAGCTCGGCTTGCAGGCGCTCGACTTCCTGGCCTTTTCGGCCGATGATCACGCCCGGACGGGCCGTGAACAACACCACCTTGACTTCATCGCGAGTCCGTTCGATCTCGACCTTCGGAATCGCGGCGCTCTTGAACTTCTCCTTGATGAACTTCCGAATCTTGAAGTCTTCCAGGAGCAATTCGCCGAATTCCTTCTTCGACGCGTACCAGCGGCTCTTCCAGCCGATCATGATGCCGGTACGGAAGCCGATAGGATTGACTTTTTGACCCATAGTTAGTTCCGAGCGTCGAAATCCAAGATCTGTTGCGTTAGTTCGAGCGACCGACCGCAGCCGGCCGCAACTTTCTTAAAGCGTGTCGAGCGAAACTTTGATGTGCGCCGTCCGACGCTTGATCATGTACGCCTGACCGCGCGACACCGGCTTGATCCGCTTGAACATCGGACCGCCGTCGACGCGGGCGTCCACGACGACCAAATCCTGAACGCCCGAGGCGCGACGATCTTCCGCGTTGCCCAGAGCGCTCTTCAGCACCTTCTCGAGCAAACGCGCACCGCGGTGCGGCATGAACTTCAAGATGTCGAGCGCCTCGTCGGCGTGCTTGCCGCGAATCAGATTCGCCATCGAACGCACCTTGCGGGCGCTGATCCGGGCGTGCTTGTGTGTTGCCGTGTATGCCATCGCTAAACTTCCTTAAACCTGCGTCGCGTCGCCAATCGAAAGCCGACGAATCCGTAAAGGTTACTTGGCCTCCGCCTTCTTCACGCCGCCGTGCCCGCGGAACGTACGCGTGGGAGCGAATTCGCCGAGCTTATGACCGACCATTTCTTCCGTCACGAGCACCTTCACGTGGGCCTTGCCGTTGTGAACCATGAACGTGTGACCGACGAACTCCGGCACGATCGTACAACGACGGGCCCAAGTCTTCAGCGGCTCCTTGACGTTGCGCTCGTTGAGCTTCTCGACCTTGAAGAACAACTTCGGGTCGACAAACGGCCCCTTCTTGCTGGAACGTCCCATCGTGCAATCTCTCGCTTCTTAACGCAAACGTTGCTGACTTAACTCGACCAAACGCTTCCGGCCGACGACTGACGACTACCGCACCTTCAACTGACCGTAACGACGCGAACGACGGCGACGAACGATCGCCGAGTTCGAGGCCTTGCGCGGCTTGCGAGTACGACCGCCCTTCGCAAGCTTGCCGGTCGGGCTCACTGGATGACGACCGCCCTTGGTGCGACCCTCACCACCGCCGTGCGGATGGTCGATCGGATTCATCGCCGTCGCGCGGACGGTCGGACGAATACCCTTCCAACGATTACGACCGGCCTTGCCGATCTCGATGTTCATGTGATCCGGATTTCCGACCGCGCCGATCGTCGCCCGACAAGCCGCCGGCACGCGGCGAATTTCACCGCTCGGCAAATTGATCTGGGCCCAATCGGCTTCGCGAGCGGCAAGCGTCGCGCTCGCCCCGGCCGAACGACACAACGCGGCTCCGCGACCGGGCAACATTTCAATCGCATGGATCTTCATGCCGATCGGAATGTTCTTGAGCGGCAGACAATTGCCCACCGAAGGCGGGGCATCGGGCCCGCTAACCACGGTGTCGCCGGCCTTCAAACCATCGGGAGCGATGATGTATCGCTTTTCACCGTCGACATAGAACAGCAACGCGACGCGAGCCGAACGGCCGGGATCATATTGAATTGAATCGACCTTGGCGGCGACGCCGTCTTTATTGCGACGGAAATCGACAAGACGAATATGCTGCTTGTGACCGCCGCCGCGATGACGCGCGGTGATCACGCCCTGATTATTACGACCGCCCTTCTTCTTCTTACGAACGAGCAGCGAGCGCTCCGGCTTGGCGCCCTTCGTCAATTCGGCGAAGTCGCTGACCGTCGCGTTGCGGCGTCCTGCGGTGACCGGCTTGTATCGTCGAATACCCATTATCGTCTGCTTTCGTGAATCGTGGAGGCCTGCGTCGCACCAAGTAGGCGACGATCGTTAGAACAACTCGATCCGATGTTCGGCGTCGAGCTTCACGACGGCCTTCTTCCAATCGCGCGTATAAACCGACTTGAAACGATTACGACGCGGCTTGCCCTTGCGGTTTTGCGTGTGAACGCGCAGCACCTTGACGTTAAACAACTCTTCGACGGCGCGGCGGATGTCGGTCTTCGTGGCGTCCTTCGCAACCTCGAACGCATAAGCGTTGTGGCGCGAAGAACGATGCACGCCCTTTTCCGTCACCAATGGACGCAAAATGACCTGATCCGAGCGAATTACGCTCGCTTCCGCCTCATTCTTCGCCGTGCTCTCAGCCATGACTTCCACTTCCCGTAACTGACCGACTCAGCGAGCCGGAAACACACCGTGATTCGTAAACTACGCCGTCGCCGTCGATCGCTGCTTGATCGCGTCCAGCGCGTCTTTGGTGACAAGCAACTTCTTCGGGGTCAAAATATCCAACGCATTCAGATTCGCGACCGGCGACACCGACACGCGATCAATGTTGCGGGCACTCATATAAACCGTCTTGTCGTAGCCCGCGGTGGCGACCAACAGGCTGCCGCCGTCGATCTTCAACGCCTTCAGGATCGCATTCATTTCCTTGGTCTTCGGCGCCGCGAACTTCAACTCGTCGACGACCACGACCTGCTCGCTCATGATCTTCGAGGCCAAGGCCATTCTGGTCGCGAGCTGCACGGCCTTGCGCGGCAGACGGAAATACCAATCACGCGGACGCTTCGCGAACGTGTGACCGCCGCCGCGACGAACCGGGCTGCGACGACTTCCGGCACGAGCGTTACCGGTGCCCTTTTGGCGATACATCTTCTTCGTCGAACCGGCGACTTCGGCGCGAGTCTTCGACTTCGCCGTACCGACGCGCTGATTCGACTGATACATCACGACGACGTCGTGCAGCAACTGCTTATTGATCTTCGGCGCAATCGCGGCCGGGTCGATCTCATAGCTGCCGACCTGCTGACCGGTGCGATTATAAATCGGAAGGCTTGCCATATCTCAACTCGTGCTCTGCGTATCGTTATTCCGAGGCGTTCGCGTTAGCGAACCATATTCGTGCCGCGAATCAGCACATAGCCGTTGATCGGGCCGGGGACGGCGCCGTGCACCAACAGCAGATTGTTTTCCGCGTCCACACGCACGACCTTGATGTTGCGCATCGTGCTTTGCTCATTCCCGTAACGACCGGCCATGCGGCGGCCCTTGAACGTACGGGCCGGCCAAGTGTTACAGCCGGTGGAACCGCCGTGGCGGTGCACTTTCTTCACGCCGTGCGTGGCACGCTGCCCCTTGAAGTTGTGACGAACCATCACACCCTGGGTACCACGCCCCTTGGTGATACCGGTCACGTCGACGGCCTTAACGCCGTCGAACACGGCGACCGTGAGCTTGTCGCCGACTTTATGCTCGCCGTCGAGATCGAACTCGCGCACGAAACGCTGCGGCTCACAACCGGCCTTTGCGGCCAACTCAACGCCGCCGGCGGAAAGACGCTTGGAGCGCTTGCTCTCAAGCTTGGCAACATGACCACGCTCACTACGAGGAGCCAAACGACGGGGCTTATCGTCAAAACCGAGCTGAACGGCCTTATAGCCGTCGCGATCTTCAGATCGCAACTGCAGCACGTGACAAGGACCGGCCTCAATCACCGTGACGGAGATCGCCTCTCCGCGATCACCAAATACCTGCGTCATCCCGACCTTGCGGCCGAGCAATCCGATAGCCATCGTCGTTAGCCTTGCGTGTAGCGTGTTTGCCGTGAAGGGTTTCGGGCGAACTAACGTTTCCCTTGAAACTTCGTCGCCGATTACCCCCCGGCTTCCGAGTTCATCTTTATCTACTGAAAACAGCCGATACCGATGCCGTTACATTTCCAATTCAATTAGTGACGAGCCGAAGCCTTGATCTTGATGTCGACGCCGGCCGGAAGACTGAGCTTATTCAACGCCTCAATCGTCTTCGCGGTCGAGCGGACAATGTCGATCAAACGCTTGTGCGTCCGAATTTCGTACTGCTGACGAGCCTTCTTGTCGATGTGCGGACCGGCAAGCACCGTATAGCGCTCCACACGAGTCGGCAACGGGATCGGCCCATGCACTTCCGAACCGGTGCGCTTGGCCGTGTCGACGATTTCCGCGGCGCTCTGATCGAGAACCGAGTGATCGTAGGCTTCCATACGGATGCGAATGATTTCGTTCGATGTACCTGCCACGACCGCTATACTCCGACTTCCAGGGCGCTCCGGCGACAACCGCCGAAAGCGACACCCAAATACTGACCGGGGAAATTATTGACGAGGCCTGGACTGACGCGTGCCTGAGCCGAATCACTTGGCTTGGCGACGCCGGGCGAACTCGCGATTTCACGCCAATCCGCCGAAAACCCGCCTCAACAGCCCCAATACCGATTGCTGAGGACGCTCTAAGGCGAAGCACTCGGTAAATGGGAAACGGCAATAATAAAAGAGCCGCCGCGAAGTGTCAACGGCTCGAGTTACAAAGATTTCGGCATTTCCAGCCCACCTCCTGAGCCCGGGGAACAGGAATTTGCCGATGATGGAAAATCGGCAAGCACACATCGGGCGAAATGGGTTGACGGCGCAAACAACGACGCGTCAACTCCTCTAAAGCAAGAAGGTATCTAGCACTTCCTTCGGTGCCGGCCCATACGCCGCCGGCTCCATCGAACAACTTGCTCGACCTTGGCTCAGACTACGAATGGCGCCGGCGTAGCCGAACAGCGCCGCCAACGGAGCCAATGCGCGCACGATTGTTGAGCGGCCGCGGATCGACGTTTCGGTAATCGTCGCCCGGCGCTGCTGTAAGTCGGCCACGATATCGCCGAGGTTCTCCTCCGGCGTCGTGATCTCCAACTGCATGATCGGCTCGAGCAATTGCGGACCCGCCGCTTGCAAAGCATCGTGAAACGCATCGGCCGCGGCGCGGCGAAAGGCGAGTTCGTCGCTCTCGGTCTCGCTGAATTCGCCGCCGAGGAGCGTCACCTTAACCTTCATGAGCGGGAAGCCGACCAAGCCGGAGCCCTCGATCTGCTGCTGCAAGACTTCCATCGCCGCCTGCTGGTAGATCTGCGGAAGCGATTCGTCGGCCAGGTTCGCCGCGAGCGTGGTGATCTCCTTCTTATCGGCCCGCTTCGCGGCGGCGAGCGCGAACAGAGGCGAATCCGGCAGCGGCTCGAGCCTGATGCGCACTTTGGCGAACAGATTCTTGCCGGCAATTTGCTGGCGGCATTCGCCGGTCGCCTCGACCGCTTTGGCCACGGTTTCGCGATAGCTCACCCGCGGCTTGTGGACTTTGACGTTCAGTTTGAAATCACGCAGCAAGCGATGCTTGATCACTTCCAGGTGCAACTCGCCCATGCCGCTGATGAGCGTCTGGCCGGTTTCCGTACTGTCGCCGGCGCGAAACGTCGGATCTTGACGCTTGAGCATCTCCAGCGTGTCGGCGAGTTTCTTGCGCTCGGCCGACGTCTCCGGCTCGATGGCCATCGAAATGACCGTCTCGGGAAACGTAATTCGCTCCAGCAAGATCGGGTCTTTCACTTCGCAGAGCGTGTCGCCGGTAATCGAGTGCCGCAGACCGATGATGCCGACGATGTCGCCCGCTTCGACGCTCGGCACCTGCTTGCGATCATCGGCCTGGATGTGCCAGAGTTGGCTGACGTTTTCCTTTTCTTCTTTGCCGGGATTGAAGACCCGAGAGTTGGCCTTGAGCGTTCCGGAATAGACGCGCACGAACGCCAAATCTCCGTGCTTGTCGGCGAGGATCTTAAAGACGAGTCCGCAAAACGGCTCTTCGGGATCAGGTCCGCGTTTTAGTTTCTTATCAAGCTTTTTCGGGTCGACGCCTTCGACCGGCGGAACGTCGAGCGGGCTCGGCAAATAGCGAGCTACCGAGTCAAGCACCGGCGGAATGCCCACGTAGTCGAGCGCCGTACCGCAGAGCACCGGCACGATCTTGCGGGCGATCGTCGCTTCGCGAACGACCTTGTGGAGCAACTCTTCGGGGATCGGCGCTTCGCTGAGACCGAGTTCCATCAATTCTTGGCTTTGGTCGTAGAGCGCCTCAAGCAGATGATTGCGCCACTCCTGAGCTTGGTCGAGAAGTTCTTCGGGAATCTCGTGCAGCGTCTCTTCGCGACCTTGCGTTTCGGCCGAAAAGGTGACGAACTTCATGCGAATGAGGTCGATCAGACCGCGAAAGCGATCGGGCAAGTGCGGCGGCCCCACGCCGACGGGGATCTGAATAGCCACGGGGTTCGCTTCCAAGCGGTTGCGAATCTCTTCGAACGTGCCGTAGAAGTCGGCCCCTTCGCGGTCCATTTTGTTGATGAACGCGAGCCGGGGCACATGATGGCGATCGGCTTGCCGCCACACGGTCTCGCTTTGAGCTTCGACCCCTTCGCGGGCGCTGAACACGACGACCGCGCCGTCGAGCACGCGGAGACTGCGCTCCACCTCGGCCGTGAAGTCGACGTGGCCCGGCGTGTCGATCAAGTTGACGATGCAATCGTGCCAGGGAAACGTGACGCAGGCCGCGTAGATCGTGATGCCGCGCTGCTGCTCCTCCGGATCGAAGTCCGTGGTCGTCGTCCCTTTGTCGACGTCGCCCGAGCGGTGAATGGAGCCCGCGAAGAAAAGCATTCGCTCGGTGAGCGTGGTCTTCCCGGCGTCGATGTGGGCGATGATGCCGATGTTGCGAATGCCGGCGATATTGCGTGCCATGGCTGAAGATCCGGCCGGAACCGGCGACGATGACTAAAGAGGAATGAGTCCGTAAACGCAGAATGACGAACGCGATGCCTAAGATCGCCGTTCGTCATTCGACAGTCGTCATTCTTTAGGCATGCGTCCTTCGGCCGCCGCACTCGCGGCGACCGATCGAGCAAGCCGACCTACCAAGCGAAGTGCGCGAACGCCTTGTTGGCGTCGGCCATGCGATGCACGTTGTCGCGCTTGGTGACGGCGGCGCCTTCACGCTTGAACGCCGACATAATTTCTTCGGCCAGCTTCTCGTGGGTCGCGCGGCCTTTCTTTTCGCGAACGGCCGCGAGCACCCAACGAATGGCCAGCGACTGTTGGCGGTTCTTGTTGACCTGCATAGGCACTTGGTAGGCGGCGCCGCCGACGCGTTTCGAACGGACTTCGACTTCCGGTCGAACGTTGTCGATGGCCCGCTGAAACACCTCGCCCGGATCGATATCCTTCATCTTGTCGCCGATGATGTCCATGGCGTCGTAGAAGACGCGCGTGGCGCGATTCTTCTTACCGTCATACATCAAGCAGTTGATGAACTTGCTCACCAACAACGAGTTGAAACGAGCATCGGGAGCGAGCGACGTACGGCTGGCGGTGATACGGCCCATTGCAGATTACCTACTGACTTTCGAATTCCGTTGTGTTTGGAGTTGCGCGGCGACGACTTACGACTTCTTCGCGCCGTACAAGCTGCGCGACTGCTTGCGGCCAGACACGCCGAGCGTATCGAGCGCACCGCGAACGATGTGGTAGCGCACGCCCGGCAAGTCGCGAACGCGACCGCCGCGGACCAGTACGATCGAGTGTTCTTGCAGGTTGTGACCCTCGCCCGGAATGTAGACGGTCACTTCCTTGCCGTTGCTCAAGCGCACGCGGGCGATCTTCCGCAGCGCCGAGTTCGGCTTCTTAGGCGTCATCGTCTTCACTTGCAAGCAAACGCCGCGCTTTTGCGGGCACTTGTCCAACACGGGGCTCTTGCTGAACTTGCGCTTGGGCTTGCGGCGGGATTTGACCAATTGATTGATCGTCGGCATACCGGTCGTCCGTTCGTCGTGCGAGGGTAACTTCGTGTGTTTATTCAGTTTGCGCCGGACTCGGCATAATGCCGAACGCGGCGAGTTTTCGTATCGTCCTACGGCAAGCCGTGGCTGCGAAAAATCGAGCCCTTTAGCCTACCGGAGCGGCTCGGCCTGTCAAGGGCGACAGACTCAGCCGCGAAACGGCTTCCCGAGCCAATTTATCGACTCGGGAAACCGCCGGCTTTGCCTGTTTTACTCGCCCGCGTCGGCACCGCCGAGCAGGGCGTCGAGCGAACCGGCAGGCTTTTCGGCCGGCTGGGCCGGAGCTTCCGTGGTCGCAGTCGCCGCGCCATCGAGCAGCGGGAAGCTGCGCGAGAGCACTTTGTCTTTTTCGGCGGCCAGTTCGTCCAAGGCTTCCGGATTGATCCGCACTTCCGACTCTTGATAAGTCTTGAAACCGGTTCCGGCCGGAATCAGGTGGCCGAGGATGACGTTTTCCTTGAGACCGACGAGTTTGTCGACCTTGCCGGCAAGCGCCGCCTCGGTGAGCACCTTCGTGGTTTCCTGGAAGCTCGCGGCCGAGATGAAGCTGGCGCTTTGCACCGAGGCCTTGGTGATGCCGAGCAACTGGGTGCTCGCCGTCGCCGGTTTCGGACGCGCTCCCTTGGCCGGCGCGCCGCCCAAGGCTTCGATCTGAGCGTTGACCTGTTCAAGCGTCTCCTTCGGCACGATCGAGCCTTCGGAAAACTCGCTGTCGCCCTTTTGCGTGATCCGGACGCAACCTTGCAGTTTTTGGTTCGCCTGACGGAACTCATAGCGATCCATCAAGCTGCCCGGCAGCAGTCCGGTGTCGCCGACCGTCTCGATGCGCACCTTGCGGAGCATCGACGAAACGATGATCTCGATGTGCTTGTCGTCGATTTCGACGCGCTGGCTACGGTACACGTTTTGGATTTCACGCGTGAGGTAGTGCTGCACGGCTTCTTCGCCGGAGATGCGAAGGATGTCGTGCGGCACAAGCGGTCCGTCGACCAAGGCTTCGCCCGCTCGCACGTAGTCGCCCGAGTGAACACGCAAATGCTTACCGTGCGACACGAGGTGCTCGCGTTCGATGCCGCTTTCGCTGCGGACGATGATCGTGCGCTTGCCGCGGCGCTTCTCGCCGAGAATCTCGACGGTGCCGTCGATTTCGGCGATCACCGCCGGATCTTTCGGCTTGCGAGCTTCGAAGATTTCCGTGACGCGCGGCAAGCCGCCGGTGATGTCCTGCGTACCGGCCGCTTCGCGCGGCGTTTTGGCGAGCAACTTGCCCGGCGGAATCGCTTCCCCTTCGTTGACTTCGATGTGGGCCTTTTCCGGCAGATAATAGAAGTCGAGGATCTTGCCCGATTCGTCTTCGATGATAATCTGCGGGTGCAGTTCGCCCTTGTGTTCCGTGATGATGCGGCGAACGTTGCCGGTGGCGTCTTTCTCAAGACGCATGGTTTCGCCTTCGATCACTTCTTCATAGCGAACCTTACCGCCCTTTTCGGCAAGAATCGGAATCGAGTGCGGATCCCATTCGCAGACGAGTCCGCCGGCTTTGACTTCGGCGTTCTCTTCGACGTGCAGAATCGCACCGGCCGGGATTTCGTACTTCTCGAGTTCGCGTCCCTTCGGATCGAGAACCGAGACTTCACCGTTGCGGGTGAGCACGACGAGCTGGCCTTCGCTGTTGCGCACGACCTTGAGTCGAGCGAACTTCACTTGGCCGGTCTTCTTGGCCTTGATTTCCTTTTCTTCCAACTGGCGCTGGCCGGCGCCGCCGATGTGGAACGTACGCATCGTAAGCTGCGTACCGGGTTCGCCGATCGACTGGGCCGCGATTATGCCGACAGCCATTCCTTCCTCGACCATCGAACCGGTGGAAAGGTCCATGCCGTAGCAGCAGCGGCACACGCCGAGCGAAGCTTCGCACGTCATCGGGCTGCGAACTTGAATCTTCTCCAGGCCCATCTCTTCGATACGACGGGCGATCGCCGGCGTAATGACCTCGTTTTCACGAACGACGACCTCGTCGGTGATCGGGTTGACGATGTTCGTCCGGCTCACGCGGCCGCGGATCGTATCCGCTAAGCGCACCTCGACCTTCTCACCGCGGTAAATCGTTCCCTTGGTGATGCCTTGGCTCGTATGGCAATCGTGCGTGGTGACGACGACGTTTTGTGCAACGTCGGCCAGCTTACGAGTGAGGTAACCGGAGTCGGCCGTCTTGAGAGCCGTATCGGCCAAACCTTTGCGGGCACCGTGCGTCGACGAGAAGTATTCGAGCACCGTGAGCCCTTCGCGGAAGTTGGCCTTAATCGGCGTCTCGATAATCTTGCCCGACGGCTTGGCCATCAAACCGCGCATACCGGCCAACTGACGAATCTGTTCGACGCCGCCGCGCGCGCCGGAGTGAGCCATCAGGTAGATCGGGTTGACGTAACCTTCGGTGCGGTGATCGTTTTCGTGCTCCCGCATCATTTCGCCCGTAATCTGCTCGCGGGCGTGCGTCCAAGCGTCGAGCACCGCGTTGTACCGCTCTTGCTCGGTGATCACACCGCGTTGATAGAGCTTTTGATACTTGAGCACCTGCTTGTCGGCTTCGCCGATGATGCGCGTCTTCGTCGGCGGCGTGATCAAGTCGTCGGTCGCGAACGACAGGCCGGAGCGAGTCGCCATGCGGAAGCCGAAGCGGTTCATGCTGTCCAGCAGATCGATCGTCGCGCGGCGGCCGATCATCTGGTAGCTGTCGCTGATCACTTTCTGCAACTCGCTGGAACGCATCGCGATGTTGTAGAAGGGCATCCCCTTCGGCAGCATGTCGTTGAAGAACACGCGACCGACCGTGGTTTCGATCATTGCGCCCGGCTTCTGCTCGCCCTCGGCCTTGAGGCGGCGATTCTTCTCCAAACGCACCTTGATGCGAGCATGCGTATCGACCTTGCCCAGCGAGTGAGCCAGCATGACTTCGTTCACCGAGCCGAACACCATATCGTCTCCCTTGCGATTGGGGACGTTCATGGTGACGTAGTAGCAACCCATCACGACGTCTTGCGACGGCGAGATAATCGGCGCGCCGTTGGCCGGGCTGAAGATGTTGTGAATCGACATCATCAGCGTGTGGGCTTCGACTTGCGCTTCAATCGAAAGCGGCAAGTGCACGGCCATCTGGTCGCCGTCGAAGTCGGCGTTGAAGCCTTTGCAGACGAGCGGGTGCAGTTTGATCGCGTTGCCTTCGACAAGTGTCGGCTCGAACGCCTGAATACCCATGCGGTGCAGTGTCGGAGCGCGATTCAAGAGCACCGGGTGATTGCGAATCACCTCTTCGAGGATATCCCACACCTCGGTGTCTTTGCGCTCAAGCATCTTCTTGGCGCTCTTGATCGTGTCGGCGTGGCCGAGTTCCTTGAGCCGACGAATGATGAACGGCTGGTACAACTCCAGCGCGATTTTCTTCGGCAGGCCGCATTGATGAAGCTTCAAGTTCGGACCGACGACGATCACCGAACGAGCCGAGTAATCGACGCGCTTACCGAGCAAGTTTTCACGGAAGCGGCCTTGCTTGCCCTTGATCATGTCGGTGAGCGACTTGAGCGGGCGGTTGCTCGAACCGAGCACCGGGCGTTTGCAGCGGTTGTTGTCGAACAACGCGTCGACGGCCTGCTGCAACATGCGCTTTTCGTTGCGAATGATGACTTCCGGCGCGTTCAAGTCGACGAGCTTCTTCAACCGGTTGTTGCGGTTAATGATGCGGCGGTACAAGTCGTTCAAGTCGCTGGTGGCGAAGTTGCCCGAATCGAGCAACACGAGCGGACGGAGATCCGGCGGAATCACCGGAATGACGTCGAGCACCATCCACTCCGGCTTGTTGTCCGAGTCGCGAATGCTTTCAACGATCTTCAGCCGGTTGATATAGTCCTTCTGCTTCTGCTTCGAACCGGTCTCGGCGAGCGCCTTGCGCAGCTCTTGCGAGAGCGACACCAGTTCCAAGCCGGCGAGCATCTTGCGCACCGCTTCCGCTCCCATGTCGGCTTCGAACGAGCCTTCGCCGTAGGTTTCGCGGGCCGTGCGATATTCGTCTTCCGTCAGAAGCTGGTTCTTCTTAAGCGGAGTCTCTTTCGGGTCGATGACGACGTAGTCTTGGAAATAGATGATCTTTTCCATGCTCGTCGTCTTCATGTCGAGCAAGTTGCCCAAGCGGCTGGGCATGGCCTTGAAGAACCAAATGTGAACGACCGGCGCGGCCAATTCGATATGGCCCATGCGCTTGCGGCGGACGCGCGAATGCGTGACCTTGACGCCGCAGCGATCGCAGATCATCCCCTTGTACTTCATGCCGCGGTACTTGCCGCACGAGCATTCCCAGTCCTTTTCCGGGCCGAAGATGCGCTCGCAGAACAATCCGTCCTTTTCCGGACGGTAAGTGCGGTAATTGATCGTCTCGGGCTTCTTCACTTCGCCGAACGACCAACTGCGAATGTCGTGCGGGCGGGCGAGCGAGATCTTGACCGAGGCGTAGTCGTTAATCCGATCGTAAGAGCTTTCACCGACGCTCATGCTTATTCTCCTCGTGGGGCCTGGGTCGACCCGTGTGTTTTGAATGACGAATGTCTAAATCGCGTTATGTGACGTTCACCGAGCGTCGACCGTCGTCGCGGATGCGGCCGCGACGACGATCGCCGAGTTATTCATTCGTCCTTTCAAATGCGCCGTTTCTCCAACTGCATGTTCAACCCTAAGCCGCGGATTTCGTTGGTGAGCACGTCGAAGCTGGCCGGGGTGCCGGCTTCCAGCGTGTTCTCGCCCTTGACCATCGACTCGTAAATCTTGGTGCGACCTTCGACGTCGTCGCTCTTCACGGTGAGCAGTTCCTGCAAGATGTACGCGGCGCCGTAGGCCTCGAGCGCCCACACTTCCATTTCGCCGAAACGCTGCCCGCCGAACCGCGCCTTGCCGCCGAGCGGTTGTTGCGTGATGAGCGAGTACGGACCGGTCGAACGAGCGTGCACCTTGTCGTCCACCAAGTGGTGGAGCTTCAGCATGTAGATGTAGCCGACGGTCGTGTTCTGCTCGAACGGCTCGCCGGTGCGGCCGTCGAACAGTTGCGACTTGCCCGAAAGCGGCAGGCCGGCATCCTTCAAGCAGGCATGAATATCCTGCTCGCTGGCACCGTCGAAAACCGGCGTCACGGCCTGGAAGCCGAGCTTCGCGCCGGCCCAACCGAGGTGCGTCTCCAGAATCTGACCGACGTTCATACGACTCGGCACGCCCAGCGGATTGAGCATGATCTGAATCGGCGTTCCGTCGGCCAAGAACGGCATGTCTTCCTTCGGCAAAATCTTGGCGATGACGCCCTTATTGCCGTGGCGGCCTGCCATCTTATCGCCGACCGAAATCACGCGCTTCGCCGCGATGTAAACCTTGACCATCTGCAAGACGCCGCTGCGGAGTTCGTCGCCGCGTTTCATCGAGTTGAGCTGGCGATCGCGCTCGTCCATCGCGTCTTCGACGGCCGGCCACATCTGCTTGTAGATCTTCTCGACGTCGGTCTTGCGCTGCGGGCTGCGAATGTCCAAAGCGTCGAGCTTGAACTTCGCCGCTTCTTCGGCCAGGCTGCGGTGCTCGCGGCCGTGCACGAGCGGATTGCCGTCTTCGTCGGTCAGCTTCTTGCCGAGCGCCTTCTCGATTTCTTCGATCAAGGCGCCGAAGGCGACGGCGATCTGCGAGTTGCCTTCGGTCTCCATGTCCTTCAGCGTCTTCTCGAACGCACGGCGTTCCTCGTCGCCGAGGCTCATGCGTCGCGAAAACTTCTGCGTGTGAATCACGATGCCTTCGATGCCCGAGGGAACTTCGAGCGAATCGTTCTTCACGTCTTCGCCGGCGCGGCCGAAGATCGCGTGCAGCAGCTTTTCTTCCGGCGTCAGCTCGGTCTTCGACTTCGGCGAAACCTTGCCGACGAGGATATCGCCCGGACGCACGAACGTGCCGACGCGGACGATGCCACCTTCATCCAAGTTGCGAAGCATCTTCTCGCTGACGTTCGGAATGTCGCGCGTGAACTCTTCGCGGCCCAGCTTGGTTTCGCGAATTTCAATGTCGAACTCTTCGATGTGCAGCGACGTGTAGACGTCTTGCTGCACGAGCTCTTCGCTGATGATGATCGCGTCTTCGAAATTGAACCCGTCCCACGACATGAAGCCGACGAGCACGTTGCGGCCCAGCGCCAACTCGCCTTTGTAGGTCGCGGCGCCGTCGGCGAGGACTTGCCCCTTTTCGACCTTCTCGCCCAGCGCCACGATCGGCTTCTGGTTTAAGCAGGTTCGCTCGTTGAGGCCCGTGTATTTGCGGAGGTGGTACACGTCTTCGCCGCCGATTTCGATTCGCTCGGCGTCGACGTACGTGACCGTCCCCTTGCGCTTGGCGCGGACGAGCATGCCCGAGTTGATCGCGACGTCCCGTTCCATGCCGGTCGCCACGATCGGCGGCTCGGTGATCAGCAGCGGCACGGCTTGCCGTTGCATGTTGGAACCCATCAGCGCGCGGTTGGCGTCGTCGTGCTCCAAGAACGGAATCAAACCGGCCGATACGCCCACCATCTGGCACGGCGCGACGTCCATGAACTCGATCTTTTCCGACGGCACGACTTGGAAGTCGGCCCGGTAACGGGCGACGATGTTGTCTTCGACGATCTTGCCGCCTTGCGTCTTGGTATCGGCCGGAGCCAAGTAGGCTTCGCTTTCCTGATCGGCGCGGAGCCACACGACTTCATCCGAAACCTTCCCCTTGTTCGCCTTGCGATACGGCGTCACGAGGAAGCCGTATTCGTCGACGCCGGAGTAGATCGCCAAGCTGGAGATCAATCCGATGTTCGTACCTTCGGGGGTTTCAATCGGGCAGATGCGGCCGTAGTGCGAAATGTGAACGTCGCGGACTTCGAAGCCGGCCCGCTTTCGATTCAAACCGCCCGGGCCGAGCGCCGACAGACGACGCTCGTGCGTCAGCATCGACAACGGATTCGTCTGGTCGACGACTTGCGACAACTCGCCGCGGCCGAAGAAGTATTCGATGGCCGCCGACACGCTCTTGGGGTTCACCAAGCTGCGCGGCGTCATGTCTTCCACTTCCTTCAAGCTCATCCGCTCCTGCACGGTGCGGCGCAGCTTCAGGAAGCCCTTGCGAAGTTCGTCGGAGGCGAGTTCGTCGATCGTGCGCAAACGGCGATTACCGAGGTGATCGATATCGTCGATTTCCGCGCGGCCGTCGTCGAGACGCAACTTCAACAGGTAGCGCACCGAAGCGATCAAGTCTTCGGCGCGCAACGTCATTTCGCTTTCCGACACGTTCAGGTCGAGCTTCCGGTTGATGCGGAAGCGACCGACGCGGCCGAGGCGATATCGATTCGTGTCGAAGAATTTTTCGAAGAACAGCGCGCGGGCCTTCTCGAGTTGCGGCGGATTGCCCGGACGCAGACGCTGGTAGATCTTGAGCAGCGCTTCTTCGTGGCTCTGCGTGTTGTCTTCTTGCAACGTGTTGAAGATGATCGGATCTTTGACGTCGTCCATCACTTCGATCGAGGTGACGCCCGAGGTGCAGATCAACTCGGCGACGTTCTTCGTGATCTTCTGGCCGCTTTCGACCATGATCTCGCCGGCCCGATCGCTCGAGACGGGATAGACGACGTCGGTGACGGCGATCTTATTCTCGATCTTGCCGACGCTGCGACCGTCGACGACCTTGACGACTTCGGTGTCGTAGAAGCAGCGAATGAGTTCCGAGTGGGTGCCGTACTTCGGATCCATCGCGCGGAGCAGCGTGGTCGCGGCGAATTTTCCGCTCTGGTCGATACGCACGACGAGCACGTCTTTCTTCGTGACGTTGAGCTCGATCCAACTGCCGCGTTCGGGAATGATACGGCAACTGTGGAGCCGCTTGTCGGTTCCTTCCATTTCGCTGATGAAGTCGACGCCCGGGCTGCGGTGTAGCTGGCTCACGACGACGCGCTCGGCGCCGTTGATGATGAACTCGCCGCCGCCGAGCATGATCGGCATGTCGCCGAGATAGACCTCTTCTTCGACCGGCTGCTCTTTATTGAGCCGCAACCAGACCTTGAACGGACGACCGTAGGTCAGACGCAATTGACGGCATTCGTCCGGCGTGTAACGCGGCTTGCCGAGTTCGTAGCGCACGTAATCGAGCTTGAGCGTCTTGTCGTAGCTCTCGATCGGGAAGATCTCGCGCAACACCCCTTCGATGCCTTGATCTTTGCGCTTTTCGGCGGCGGTATCGAGTTGCAGGAACGCGTCGTAGCCCCGCGTCTGAATGTCGGTCAGACTCGGGATCGTGTAGTACTCTTTGGTTTGTCCGAAGCGGCGGATTTCGCTGGGTCGCAGACGTCGTTCTGCCGAGGTCGCCATGTGCTGTCGTACTCCTTGCGCGCTTCAGGGAAGCGCTTGAGGCTGAAGTCCGTAAGGTCCGCTCTCTTCGGCGAGCTTGCGAACGAGTGCGGGTGTTCGTTCGCAAACCGCGGAAGAAAGCGGGCGTGTGCTATGTAAATCGTGTGCAGTGTTAAAGGGCGTCGCTTACGCGACGAGGTCCGCAGGTTCACCCAACGAAATGAAACCGCGATCCGCGCGCGGACCGATTTTCGGCGTGTAAACGCGAAAGCCGCCGCGCGTCGCAGGCATTGGACGCGGGCGGATTTCCGTTGTTCGCCAAGAATCGAATCCGCATTCGGAGCGTGGTTTCACGAGATGCGTGTTCTCGCCGACCTCGAATTGTTCGCAACCGCGCTGCGAAGAAAGCCGCTGCCCGGCTTCGCTTCGCACCGCCGCAGGTCGCGTCCGTCGCCGGATCGCAACCCGATTCTATGAACCCGGTCAAACCAGGTAGCTTGAGCGAACCGCGGTTCCGCGATTCGCCCTTCGCCAAGCCAACGCGGTCGCGTTACTTGACGGCGACCTTGGCGCCGGCGTCTTCGAGCTCTTTCTTGAGCTTCGCGGCGTCTTCCTTCGAGATGCCGGTCTTGACCTTGCTCGGCACGCCTTCGACCAAGTCCTTGGCTTCCTTGAGGCCGAGGCCGGTGGCGGCGCGGACGACCTTGATCACGCCGATCTTGTTCTCGCCGAACGCTTCGAGGACGACGTCGAACTCGGTTTGCTCTTCCTTCGCGGCGGCCGGAGCGGCACCGCCGGCGGCCGGGCCGGCCATCATCACGGCGCCGCCCGCAGCGGCCTTAATGCCGTGCTCGTTTTCGAGGTAGTCGGCCAATTCCTTGGCTTGCTTCAGGGTCAGAGCGACGATCTGATCGCCCAGGCTCTTGGTGGTGTCGCTATAGGTGGCGGTACCTTCGGACATGGAAACGTTCCTTTCAAGCTGACTGACACGTCGCACGCAGGACTGACTGCCGCGCGGCACGTCGGGGGTTAATTAAGACTTGGATTCGACTTCGGGCAATTATCGCAAAACCACGGGCGGCACGGAGAAGCAGGACACGGCTGCCGGCGGTATTGTCGGGGATTCAAACGCAAACAAAGTTCGTGCGAGGGACTAACCGGCCGTCGCTTCCGGCGCGGCTTCCGCCTCGCCTTCCGCGCCTTCCGACTTGGTCTTGAGCTGGCCGGCGAGTTGCCCGCCGGGGCCGAGCAAGAGTGCGGCCAACTGGGCGCCCGGACCGAGAATCTGCCCGACGATCTTGCCGAGCACTTCCTCGCGCGAGGGCCACTTGCTGACGTCCTTCACTTCGGCCGCGCCGATCTTCTGACCGTCGACGACGCCGCCGCGGGCCTCGAACGGAGCCATCGCCTTGTCTTCCGCCAAGGCGACGATTTCCTTGGCGAGCGTGACGATGTCGGTCGCGCCCCAGACAACGGCCAGCGAACCTTCGGCTTGATCGAAGGCGACGTTCAGCGGCATCCCTTTGGTCGCCTGGCCGGCCAAGCTGTTCTTGACCACCATCAGGTTGATGTTCTTGCCGCGGAGCTTGGCTCGCAGGCTTTGATTCTTGACGGCGTCGAGGCCGCTGACGCTGACCAGCAACGCGTCGTTGACGCCCGACAGTTTCTTGCGGACGTCGTTGATCAGAAGGTTTTTAACGTACTTGCTCATGGGAGCCCTTTACGGGAAGTCGCGATCGACTTAGCTGCGGTTGATTGTTGTGTCTGATTCGTTTGAAACCGATGCGAGGCGACGTTAAGCGATCCGGATGCCGGGGCTCATCGTCGCGCTCAGCGAAATGGTCTTCACATACTGGCCGCGCACGGCGTTCGGCTTGATGTGTTGGATGTATTCGATGAATGCCTTGACGTTCTCGGCGATCTTCTCGGCCGGAAAACTCACCTTGCCGACCACGGCATGGACGATGCCGTAGTCGTCGTTGCGAAATTCGACCTTACCGGCCTTGTATTCCTTGACCGTCTTGGCGACGTCCGGCGTCACGGTGCCGGCGCGGGGCGACGGCATCAGGCCGCGCGGACCGAGCACCTTACCGAGCGGACCGACGAGGCCCATCATGTCCGGCGCGGCGATGCAGACGTCGAACTCGGTCCAGCCGTCCTTGATCTTCTTGGCCAACTCTTCGGCGCCGACTTCATCGGCCCCGGCCGATTTGGCTTGCTCGGCGAGTTCGTTCTTGGCGAACACGACGACCCGCAGGCTCTTGCCGATGCCGTTGGGGAGCACCAACGAACCGCGGACGAGCTGATCGGCTTGCTTCGGATCGATGCCTAAGCGCACCGCGATTTCGACCGATTGGTCGAACTTCGTGTTGGCGAATTCCTTCAACGTGGCGCAGGCCTGATCGACCGGCACGGTCTTCTTGTTGCCTTCGGGGTTCTTAGCCGCGAGGGCGCGATATCGTTTGCTTTGCGTGGGCATGGGACCGTCTGTCAGTTGTACGAAGTCAGTTGTCAGTTGTATGCGATACCAGGTCGCGATCGGCCTCGTCTTCGCGGCGGCGATTCCTCATCGCATCGACACGGACCGGCGAGCGCGAACCAAATTGCTATTCGACCGTGATGCCCATGCTGCGGGCCGTGCCTTCGACCATGCGGCGAGCATGCTCGGCGTCGCGGGCGTTCAAATCGGCCATCTTCATCTTCACGATGTCCATCACCTGGGCGACGGAGACCTTGCCGACCTTGTCTTTGTTCGGCACGCCGGAGCCCTTGGCCAAGCCGGCCGCCTTCTTCAGCAGCGCCGCGGCCGGCGGGCTCTTCGTTTGGAAATCGAACGAACGATCGTTGTAAACGTTCACGACCACCGGAATCGGCATGCCGCCGGCATCGCGCGTCCGATCGTTGAACTGCATCACGAACTGACCGAGGTTCACGCCGAACTTACCGAGCGAGGTACCGACCGGGGGAGCGGGCGTGGCCTGACCGCCGGGAACCTGAAACTTAACCGATGCGACGAGTTGCTTTGCCATGACTGCCTTTGAACTGCCGAAACGCTACGCCGCACGTCGACCGACGCGCGGCGGACGTTCGATTAGAGACTTTCCAATTGCCAATGTTCCAATTCGACCGGAACCGAACGGCCGAAAATGTTGATCATCACCGTCACGCGGCCGTTCGACATATCGATCGAGTCGACTTCGCCTTCATAGTTCTCGAACATGCCTTCGTTGATTTTGACCTTGTCGCCCTTCTTGTACTTGAGGTCGATCTTCGGTCCTTCTTCGGCCGCTTCTTCCGGCTTCTGAATGATCTTCTTCACTTCCGAGTCGAGCATCGGGCTTGGTTTGCCGCCCGAACCGGTGAAGTCGCCGATGCCGCCCGTTTCGCGAACCAAGAACCACGTGTCGTCGTTCAATTCCATGTTGACGACGATGTAGCCCGGATAGAGCTTGCGCTTGACGACCCGCTTCTTGCCGTTCTTGAACTCGGTGACCTTTTCGATCGGCACGACGATGTCGCCGAAGAAATCGGTGAGCCCTTGAATGCGAATGCGGCGGAGCAGGGCGTCGCGAATCGAATCTTCGCGATTGCTCTGCACCTTGAGGATGTACCACTTACGTTCGCCGGTCGCGACGAGCTTCCGCTTCTCGGCGGCGTTGGCCGCTTCCATCCAGGACTCGAGCGTGCTCTTCGTCGGTCCGGCGGGCTTCTTCTCGACCGGCGCGGCGTCGTGAGCGTCGCTTTCGAGCGCAGCATCAGCCGACGCAGCTTCGACGTGGGCCGCGCCGTTCGACGTCGCTGCGTCGTGCGGTTGCTCATCGCCGGATTGTTGCATGTCGTCCATTCGCTTTTCGCCCTTCTCGCTATCGCTCAACTGCTCCGCCCCGACGTCCGATCGACCACGCCTAACCCAAGATGCCGAGCCCGCGCAACACGGCCTGCCAAATCAAGTCGTAGGCGTACAACAATGCCGCCAAGCCGAAGATCACGATCATCACCACGACCGAGGTGCGAATGAGATCGGTTTTCGACGGCCAGGAGACCTTCGTCATTTCCGCTTCGACGGAGATGAGAAAGTCGGCGAACCGCGGCATGTTGACCAAACGGAAACTCATCCAGAGGCCGACGCAAAGCACGACGGCGTCGATGATGTAGCGCACGTTCAACTCGACGCCGTCGAGTTGGTAATGCAACGCGTACACGCCCAGCGCGACGATCAGCGCCAACGCCCCAAACGTCGCCTGCCGCGTGATGCGGCCTTGGCTGCGCTTGTAAAGCTCCGCGCTAAACATCGTCCGCCGCAGAGGGCTTTCCGCGACTTCGACTTCTTTCGACATACAGCGTTCCTTCACGCCGCACCGCTCGGCGACCTCGGCGAGGTCGATCGCGACGATGCTCTCCGTGTTTCAACACCCCGGCCGAATCGTTCGGCCGGCTCGTTATCTCAAACGACGACCCGAACCGCCCCGACTTCGCTCGGCCGCGACGCACGGCCGAACGACGACAAGCGGACCGACGCTCGCTCACGAACCTCACTCCGCGTGCGGGCGATGAAGTGCCGCGAGCGAACGCATCCGCGAGCAGGGGCGGAGGGAGTTGAACCCCCAACCTGCCGCTTTGGAGACGGCTGCTCTGCCAATTGAGCTACACCCCTAACCGAAAGTCAGAACGCGGAACGATGAACGGAAGACCCGCCGGACGGCGCCCCCCTGCTTCATCGCTCATCGCTCCGACTTCCTCGTTTTGATTCAAAAACTACTCCAGAATCTTCGTCACGACGCCCGAGCCGACGGTCTTGCCGCCTTCACGGATGGCGAAGCGAACCTTCTCGTCCATGGCGATCGGCGAGATCAACTCGACCGTGACCTTGGCGTTGTCGCCCGGCATGCACATTTCCGCGCCGGCCGACAAGCTCACCGCACCGGTGACGTCGGTCGTACGGAAATAGAACTGCGGACGGTAGCCGGCGAAGAACGGAGTGGCGCGACCGCCTTCTTCCTTCGACAGCACGTAGATTTCCGCTTCGAACTTCGTGTGCGGCGTGATCGAACCCGGCTTGGCCAACACTTGGCCGCGCTCGATGTCTTCACGCTTCAGGCCGCGGAGCAAGCAACCGACGTTATCGCCGGCGATGCCTTCGTTGAGCGACTTGTTGAACATTTCGACGCCGGTGACGACCGTCTTCTTCGGCTCCTTCGTGAGGCCGATGATCTGGATTTCGTCGCCGACGTTGACCTTGCCGCGCTCGATACGACCGGTGGCCACGGTGCCGCGGCCTTCGATCGAGAACACGTCTTCAACGGCCATCAAGAACGGCTTCTCGACGTCGCGTTGCGGTTCGGGAATGTAAGCATCGACCGCGTCGAGCAGGTCCGAGATGCACTTGCTGGCGACCGGGTCGGCCGGGTTGTCGTAGGCCGGCTTGGCGGCGCCGCGGATGATCGGGATTTCGTCGCCCGGGAAGCCGTAGTGCGTGAGCAACTCACGGAGTTCCATTTCGACGAGCTCGAGCAACTCGGCGTCGTCGACGAGGTCGACCTTGTTCAAGAACACGACGAGCGCCGGCACGCCGACCTGACGGGCCAACAGAATGTGCTCGCGCGTCTGAGGCATCGGACCGTCGGCGGCCGACACGACCAGGATCGCGCCGTCCATCTGAGCGGCGCCGGTGATCATGTTCTTGATGAAGTCGGCGTGGCCCGGGCAGTCGATGTGGGCGTAGTGACGCTTTTCGGTTTCGTATTCGACGTGCGAAACGGCGATCGTAACCGTCTTCGTTTCGTCGCGCACGGTACCGCCCTTGGCGATATCCGAATACGACTTCTTCTCGGCCTTACCCTTGGCGGCCTGCACGGCCAGGATTGCGCCCGTGGTCGTGGTCTTGCCGTGGTCGATGTGACCGATCGTGCCGACGTTGACGTGCGGCTTAGTCCGCTCAAATGTACCCTTGGCCATTCTTACTCCTACAGTTTTGAACCAATCAAACGTTGTTAGTGAATTGAAATACCGCTTGCGAACCACACGCCCGACAAGAGCTGCTGATGGGATTCGAACCCATGACCTCGTCCTTACCAAGGACGCACTCTACCAACTGAGCTACAGCAGCAGGCGGTCCCGAACTCCGACAAAATCTCATCCGACCGAACGCAAACCTCTTTCGTGATCGCAGCTTCAGAGCGGGTGAAGGGAATCGAACCCTCGCATGCTGCTTGGAAGGCAGCCGCTCTACCATTGAGCTACACCCGCGTGATCGCAAGCGACGCGCGCCGGACAAACCGACGACTCGGCGCCTCGAGCAGGCGAACGACCGACTCCCGAGAACCACGAACTCAATCCCCGACCAAATCGAACCACGCACCAAACCCAATTCGCTTCGCCGACGACGAACGCCGACCGACTCAACGACAGTGGAGGGTACAGGATTCGAACCTGTGAAGGCAGAGCCACCAGATTTACAGTCTGGCCCCTTTGACCGCTCGGGAAACCCTCCTCAACACCGACTTTAACTGCGACGAACAGCTTCCTCTCTAATTCATCTCCGCTCCGACCTAGCGCCCCGCACATCCCATCGCGCGGAGCCGATTCCCTTTTTTCGTCGCAGTCTTTCGATGCCTTCACGAATGAGACTGCGCGAGCCGATCGCTTCGCGCAAACTCAAAGGAGACACGCTTCCACGAACCGCTCGACGCCACGCATGCCGGTGCGAACCGGCCGCGCCGAACGTCGACGTAGCTCGATAAACAGAGCTGGCGGTGGGAGTTGAACCCGCAACCTGCGGTTTACAAAACCGCTGCTCTGCCAATTGAGCTACGCCAGCCTTTGCGCTTTCTGGACCACGAAAACCAGTAACTATACTAAAACTCGCCGTTGTCGCAAGACGTCGCCGGTGATTTATTGGCGTCCCTAAAGCCCGACTCTTAATCGACTTGTGCCGAGACGAGAAAGTTCGGGTCGGCGCTCCCCAAAAATCAAGAACTTTCTCTCAAACAGCCGCGGCCGACCGCCGTCGACACCCCTGCCGGCAAGCCTGGCAAACTGCCTAGAGTTCGCCGAACGCACCGCGCCCCTTGCATCCCCCTAGTCGGGTAGAAACCCGACTCACCCCGACAGCTTTGGGTTGAACGCGATCTCCCAGAGGTGCCCGTCCGGGTCTAGAAAATAGCCCGAATACCCGCCCCAGAACGCCGGCTGAGCAGGCTTTACGATCCGCCCGCCGGCTCGTTCCGCCTGCCGCATCACTTCGTCGACCTCTTGCTGCGACCCGACGTTGTGCCCGATTGAATGCGTCAGGGCGCTCGGGCCGTCGCACGGCAGGCCGGTGTCGGCCGCTAAGCTCTTGCGCGGCCAGAGAGCGAGCTTGAGGCCGCCCGCGAGCTTAAAAAACGCCACAGCCCCG
>JAEUIN010000173.1 GCA_016793115.1 Planctomycetaceae bacterium | reverse complement strand
TCCTCCTTCAAGCGTCTTCGAAGTGCATCGACGCGTCGCAATGCCTCATTTCCTCTTTGATCCGTGGCGAGTATGGCCCGTGTTCCCGGCGCTACGGCGTTACCCGCAGGATCGGCGACGACCGCTCCGTCGCGCCAGGTTTCCGGTTGAATGCCGTCCGTCATCAGTTGCGAATACGCGGCGAAGTCCGTTGCGGCGGCGGCATTGCGGTCTTCGAGTCCCTTTAACGAGGGAACGACGGCTGCGCCACGTATCGTGCCTTCCCCGGTTATTCCCCCGGCAAATGTAGGCGCAGCGGGTCCGGGATCGGCGATTGCGCCGACGGCTAAGTTGCTCGTCGTCGAAAGCGACGAAGCCGGGCTCGTTTGCACCAGCGTGCCTGCGCTGATCGTCGTCGTGCCGGTGTAGGAGTTTGCACCCGTGATAGTCAGCGCGCCGCCGTTGATGTGGATCGGACCGGCCGCACCGGCGGGAGCGGCGAGCGTCGCGGTCGCCCCGAAGTTTTGTTGCGGCAGCGCCACGAGGGGAGCGGTGACGACCGGATCGTCGTGGCTCTTAAAGAAGAGTTTCGCCGGGTCGTTTTGCGGGCCGGTCGTCAACGGAGGGGTCGTCGCGTTGCTGCCGTTGACCGCGCTGTAATCGAGCAGCCTGTTTTGTTCGGCGGGAGCGTCGTAGTCTTCGTCGGCGTCGACTGCGCTCCCCAATGTATCGCGGATACTTTGAGGCGACGGACCATAGCGCAACGAACCGTCGAGGGGAGCGGCGTCGGTTCCGCCGGGGGCGCCGGGGTTTTGTCGCGCCGTCGCTAGATAAGAGTTGCCGCGGAATCCCGACTTAAACTCCATCTGCGAAACCACAAACAGAAAGCTTGCCGCCAATGCGCCGCTCAACCCAAACGCGCCCACGGTGAGCCCTTTCCAATGTCGCTGCAGCCATGGCGACTGCGTCGTCGAAGTGACGACCTGTTTCGCGTCGAGGTGGGCGGCAATGGAGTCACGCAGCGAGAGCGACGTCGATTCCGCGTGGGCCTCACTCCGTTCGTCCCACCTTACATTCGCCGCTCTTAAGGAGGTCGCGAGTCCCCGCAATTCTTCAACCTCCGCGGCCGCCGGCGGGTCGTCACGGAGCATGGCTTCAATCTTCGCGCGCTCGGCGGCGTCGAGTTCGTCGAGAGCGTAGTCGGTCAAATGGGTATCAGTATGCTCGTTCATGTCTTTGCCGGTGGTTCGTTGCCCATTGTTCAGCGAGCGAGCAAGTTAAGGCCCGCTCATCGCTCAGCGCTATGAAATCATCGCTTCTGCGTTTCGCCGATCGTCTCCGCCAACAGCTTCCGCACGCTCGGGTGTTTGCGAATCGCCTGCCACGCGCGGTGCGAGGCGACGCGCACGTAGCTTTCCGACTTGCCGATGAGTTCGGCGATCTCGGCGTAACGGAACCCGGCCGACCAGAGGTTGACGACCAACCGCTGCGCGTCGGGAAGGGCGTCGATCACGCCGCGCAAGAGTTCGACGGCATCGTCGGCTTCGGCCGCCTTGGCCGGGTCGAGCGCGTCGGCGGCGGCGAGGTTCTCGTGCGATACGAGTTCGAGCGAGGCGTCGCGGCAGGCGCGGCGGCGAAAGTCCATCGCCCGGTTATGGCAAACGGTGAAGAGCCAACTCGTGAGTTGCCCGTTGCGCGATTGCGGCGGATGATCGCAAAGTTGCAAGAAGACGTGCTGCACCACGTCGCGAGCCGCGTGCTCGTCGCCCGTCAGCCGCAAAGCGTAGCGGGTCAGCTTCCCCTCGTGCTCGTCGAGGGCCGTGAGAATCCAAGAGCGGTTCAAGCCGTCGTCGTCGGGCGGTCGTGCCCGCCCCGCTTCTTCCGCAGCCATCGACGTATCTCCCTCGCCCAGTTGCCCACTCTATGCTGTGGACGCTAGGGAGAGAAAATTCGTTTCAAAGATTCGGGCGGAGAATAGGAATCGAACGAGTGCGCAGCGAAACGCGGCCCGGCGTGCGCAGCCCAACGGGGGACCCCCGCAGGAAACCAAGCTCGACGTGCCGCGTGTTTCAACGATCGATCGAAGCGACCGCGGGCCTAGCCCTTGCGGTGGCGGATACGGGCTCGCATACGGCGCTTCTTGCGACCCACCTTGCGACGTCCCTTACCGGTCTTCTTGACACCCACTGTTAATGCTCCGGACACGAAAGTTTGTATTGGCTGCGGCGACGGCCGCGGCACCGCCAGAAGCGCCCGCAGACCGGCCGCCCTTCGCGAAGGGCGAGGCCGCATGGAAGAGGAAAGAGTGTAACAGACGGCCCGCCGCGGGGGCAATGGGCAAAACCGGGGCGGGCCCGGCCGTCCGCAAATCGTCGGCCGGAACCACCGCAGCCTTGCCGCCGCCGCGCTCGCCGGAAGCTACGCCGGACGCACATCCTGCCCGCGCGGCAAATCGTCGAGGCTCTCCAGACCGAAGAGTTCCAGAAAGCGGCGCGTCGGAACGAACTTCGCGTCTTTGCGCGACGTACCTTCGGGTCGCTCGATGCGCAACAGTTGACGACGGACCAGTTGCTTGAGAAGACCGCCGCTCGGCGATCCGCGTAGCGCGCTCACTTGCTCGGCCGTGAGTCCGCCGCGATAGGCGACGACGGAAAGCACCTCGACCGCGGCTTGCGACAGCCGGGCCGCGCGATTGCGGCCGTAGACCTTGTCGCGGACCGTGCCGAACTCGGGGCGCAGTCCCATGCGGTAGCCGTCGGCTTCGGAGACGATGACATAGGGGCTGTTCTGCGCTTCGTAGCGCTCGTTGAGCGCTCTCACGACGCCGTCGATCTCCTCTTCGCGCACGCCGCGCATCAGGCCTGCAAGCCACTTGGCCGACACGGCCGATTGTTCCGGATCGCCGACGAACAGCATCGCCTCGACGATCGTCGTCGGAGAAATCTCGCAAGCCGCGTCCTGCGCGTCAATCGAATCTTGCGGAGTCAGTTCCTCGACGAGTTCGGCGACCGCTTCATCGTCGGTCGTCGCGGCCGGCTCGGGAACTTCCTCGTAGGGATCGTCTCCTCGGCCGAGCATCTCGGCGAAGGCGGCGCTGAGCGAATCGAGCGACACGCCGGCGTCGGCCGTTTCGGCGGCTTCGTCGGCCGCAGGCGAAGCGGCCGATTCCGGCGGCACGGCGGCCGCCGCCGCTTGTTCGTCGTCCTTCCTTGAACGCTTCTTGGCCATGGCAACCACGCGCGTCGACGAGCGACGCGGTCAAAGGCTTATGGTTCTACTTAGAACGCTTCGCCCACTCGTGCTTCATAAACGCCAAGGCGTCACGCGAAAGCTGCTGTTCGCTTTCGAACATCGGTCGCCAGATCTTCGTCGCCGCGGCCAGCGCCGGCAGTGCGCCGCCGAACGCTTCGACGGTCAACCAGCCGTGGTAACCGGTATTCTTCAACGCGTCGAAGGTTTCATCCCAGGCGATGTTGCCTTGGCCCGGCGTGCTGCGATCATTTTCCGAAATATGCACGTGGATTGTGTAATCCTTGCAGGCCTTGATCGCCGCCGACGCGCTCTTCTCTTCAATGTTGGCGTGAAACGTGTCGTACATCATCCGGCAGTTCGGATGGTCGACCGCTTCACAAAACGCCACGGTATCGACCGCGGTGTTGAGCAGGTAGCACTCGAAGCGATTAAGATATTCGACGGCGAGCCGCACGCCGGTCTTGGCCGCATGCACCGCGACTTCCTGCATGCTTTCGACGGCCCACTTCTTTTCGTCTTCGGTCGGGCCGGCGCCGGTGAAATAGCCCAAGGCCGAGTGATACGGCCCGGCGAGAATCGTCGCCCCCGCGGCTTGGCAGCAGTCGAGCGTGAGCTTGTTGTTGGCGACGCCGGCCGCACGCGTCTTGTGATCCGGGCTTGCCGGATTGTCGTCGACGCCGCGGCACGTCACCGCGGTCCGCTCCAGACCTTCTTCGTCCAGCCACTTGCCCACTTGGGCCATGTGCTCCGGATTGAGCTCAAAGATCGGTAGTTCGACGCCGTCGTAGCCTTGCTTCTTCAACATCGCCAAAATGGGACGATGCTCCTCGGTAACGCCGGCGGTCCAAAGCAAAAGATTGAAGCCGAATTTCATGATTTGTCGTTCAGGGTTCAGGGTTCGCAGTTCAGTGTTTGAAACGACGGGCCGAACGTCCAATTAGCCGCCGGGCTTGCGCGGGGCGTCCGCCCTATTCCTTCCAGCCGTGGCGATCGCGGACGTCGATCATGACTTTGAGGATGTCGTTCCACGTCTGCGGCTTGGTCATCACTTCATTGGGGAACATGCAGCCGTCCCAGCAGATATGGCGATACTTCTTCAGCACGTTACCGTAGGAATCGCGCATCCAATACCCGGCATGACGAGCGATGTCGAGCTTGCCGTTGGGGTCGGTCGCCATACAGTGCTTGCCGGTCTTGTCGTGCGAGCCGGAGCCTTTCACCGTGGCGTCGTTCTGGGCCACATGGAAGTCGATCGTCCAGGGGCGGAGCGCCGCGGTGAGCGTAGCCAGGGCATCGTCGAGCTTCTTGGGGTCGCTCCAGTCCCAGTTTTCCGGCAGTATCCGATCTTCCGGGGCGTTGTAGCCCAAGGTGTAGAGCAGCGTGTGAGCCATGTCGGCCTGAAAGCCGACGACTCCGGGGCGATCCGTCATTTCCAGCAACTGCACCATGCGCCGCCAGGAGTGCATGCCGCCCCAGCAGATTTCCCCTTCGGCCGCGAGGCGCTCGCCGTAGTCGGCGGCGACGTCGGCCGCGGCGCGAAACGTGGCCGCCGCCTTCTTCTGGTTTCCTTCCGGGTCGGCGAGCCAATCCCCGGGTCCGCCCGCCGTGTCGATGCGGACGACTCCGTACTCACGAATACCGAGTTCGCGGAGCTTCGACGCGATGTGGCAGCCTTTGCGCACCTGCTCGACGAACTGCATCTGGTCGGCCTCGCCGCCGAAGGCCGAGCCGCCGCCGGTCGGGCCCCAAACCGGAGCGACGACTGAGCCGATCTTCAAGTTGCGCTTGGCGACCTTGTCGGCGAGCCGCTTGAGGTCGTCGTCGGAGCTGTCGATGTCGACGTGCGGCGCGAACAAAAACAGATCCACGCCGTCGAACTTCACGCCGTCGACTTCCGCCGCGGCCGTGAGATCGAGCATCGTATCCAGCTCGATGCACGGCTCCGCGTCGGGCGAACCTTTGCCGACGACGCCCGGCCACGCGGCGTTGTGAAGCTTTGGGAAGTTATTCGTATGCGCGGCCATGAGCGGCTCCTGAGCGATGCGTGTTCGAGTCGTGGATTTGATCCGAGCTGGAAGAAGCGACTTACGCAAACTACTTCTTGTAGTCGCCCACCTTCGGCAGCTTCGCGTGAACGTCGGGGCCGAAATAGCGCAGGCCGACCAGCGGCTCGCTGCCGGTGTTCTCGATCTCCACGCCGCGGTTCGCCGCCTCGTGCGAGATGAACACTTCGTCCTCCGTCGTCTGGCCGAAGCGAATCATCGCCGGGGTCTGCAGAGCGAGCTTCCCCATGCGGCCCTTGCCTTGCACGGTAATCCAGCCGCTCGCGCCCGGGTCTTGCAGCTTGCACTTCGCGCCCGGCTCGACGGTGAGTTCCTTCGAGCTGAAGAGCTGCTTCCCGTCGACCGTGCCGTAGACGATCCAGCGATCTGTGTAGCCCGGACCACTCCGGGTCTCGTCGACGATCGGCTCCAAGTAATTGTTGTCCTTGAAGTGCGTGTCGACGTTCTTCTCCCAATCGAGCTGGCCGATGATGAAGTCCAGGTCTTGGTGCTTCTCCTTCGGCATGTCTTTCACCAGCAACGCCCACGGCACATAGCGGCCTTCGACGATCGACTGGAACATGCCGAACACATCGGAGCCCCACTGCGGCTCGTACGTGCAGAGCGAACCCGGCGCGTGCAGCACGCCCGGCGGAATCAGCCAGCCCGTGCCGCGCTTCAATCGGTAGGCCTTCGAAAGATCGAGAATGCCGTTGTCGCCCTTATTCCAATCTTCCAGACACTTGCGCAGCTGGGCCTTGGTCGTACCCGGCTCCAGGCCCATGAACGTGTAGCAGAAGTTGTTGTCGACGTTGTTCAATTGCGGCGGGAAGTAATAGCTCTCGGGCTTCCCTTCCTGACCGACCAGCTTGGCGTCTTCGAACTTCTGGTGCATGTGGTGGGGAATCGGCCCCATGTTGTCGAAGAACTTCGAATAGACCGGCCAACGCTTGTATTGCGCGTGCATCGCCTTGCCGATCAGCACGTCGCCGGCTTCGCTCACGGCGTCGCGCAGCTGGAAGCGCTTTCCTTCGTGCAGCACGTAGCTGAGGCCTTCGTCTTCGGTGCGGTTGTCGTTGGCCGCTTCCGTGGTGCTGGCGAACCAGCGCTCGTCGATGCCGCCGCGGTTCGCGCCGAAGGCGTAGTAGTCTTCCGGGTGCAGTTTGATGCGGTGGCCGGGATGCAAAAAGCTCCGCGGCACCCAAGTCGGCGTGAGCCGCAACAGGCCTTCGCCGGCGTCGAGCGCCGAAGCGAGAATTTTGGCGACGTTGTCCTTCGAAACGACCGGCGGCGGGGCGATGCTCATAGGATTGGTTGTGACGCTAAGCGTGCCTTCAGGAACGACTTGGACCAAGCGAATTCCGTAGTTTTATTCGCTCGGCAGGCAGGTCGCAAGCGGCCTGACCAATTCGGAACAGTGCCGAAAGCTGAATGATCGATACTGAATGTCGTCAATGACCGCTTCAATTCAACCGTTCAGCATTCGATCATTCGGCATTTTGCTACGACAACCGCCTAAGCACCAGCACCGTAAGGTCGTCGTCCGGTGCGTCGGCCTGGTAATGAGCCTGCACTTCGCCGCCGATCTTTTGCGCCAGTTCGCCGATCGGCAGCGTGAGATTCTTGCGAATCAAATCCTTCAGCCGCGTCACGCCGAATTGCTTGCCCCCTGCGTCCATCGCTTCGACGATGCCGTCGGTGCAGAGCACGACCAAGTCGCCGACGTCGATCTTGATCGTCGGGCCGGTCGTATAGTCGTGTGGGTCTTGCACGCCGAGCGGCATGCCGGTCGCTTCGAGCGTGCGGAAGCGATTACGTTTCGCCGAGTAGTGCAGGGCCGGGGCATGGCCTGCGTTGGCGAAGTGCAGCGTGTGGTTGTGAAAGTCGACGCTGCCGAAGAACATCGTGATGAAGCCGCGCTGCAAATCGCCGTGAAGCGTCTTGCCAAGCATACTCAGCACGCTCTCGGGCGACGATTGCAGTAAGAGCAGAGCCCGCAGCGCCGCGCGAACCGAGGCCATCAGCAGGCTCGGGCCGAGGCCGTGACCGCTCACGTCGGCGACGATCAGCCCGGCGTGTCCGTCGCGGAGCTTGATCAGGTCGCAATAGTCGCCGCCGATTTCTTGATTGGGCAACCACCACGAGGCGGCTTCGTATCCGGGAAACTCCGGCAACTTTGTCGGCATGAACCCGCGCTGAATGTCGCGAGCCGTGAGCAACGCCGCTTCCACGAGTTGCCGTCGCCGCTGGGTATCGACGAGCTCGGCCCGATGCAAGGCCGCGGCCGTGTGGTCGCAGTAGGCCGTGGCGAGTTGTAGATCGAAGTCGTCGAACGCCCCTTCGCGCTTGTTGAGGAGCAACAGCACGCCTAAGAGGCGGTCGCTCGCCGCGTCGATAATCGGTGCGGCCAACAGGTTACGGGTTTGGAACCCGGTCGCCTTGTCGATCCGCGACGACCAGCGGGGATCGCTCGGCGGATCGTTGACGATTTCGGCGAGACGCGTTTGCCCCACGGTGCCGGTGATGCCGCGGCCGAGCACGGTGCGATAGGGCTCGATGTCGAACCCGAGCATCACCTGCGTGTAGAGTTCATTGGTCGCCTCGTCGAACGCATAAAGGCTGGCCCGCTCACAATCGAGGGCGCGGCAGGCCTCGCGCACCGCGACTTCCATGATGCTTTCCGCGTCGATTTCGTCGGCGAGCAAGCGAGTGATTTCCAAGAGCCGCAGGAGCGATTGAAAGCGGCGTTGCTGCAGCGATTCGTCGAGCGGAAGCTCGGCGGCGGCGGAGGGCAGGGCGGGGGCGATGATCTGCTCGGTCATGGTCGCTTGATTGTAATCGGCGACGGACAACTACGGGAGATCAACGGACGCCGAAGCGTCGGCCGCCTTCGTCATCGATTCCGCGCCGTGCGACGGCATGCGTCGCACGATCCACTCATGCGACACGAAGCGGCGTAAGTACGATCGCAGCTCGCGCTCGATACGATGACGAACATCGGGCGCCAGAGTCGCGAGGTCGGCATCGTCGCAAGTCGGGGACGGGCTCGCTCCCTCGACGCGAATTCCTCGCCAAGTAAGCTCCACAGGCCAGCCTCGCAATTTCGCGGCCGAGTTAATTCTCTCGGCCAATCGCAACGTCCAAACCGCGCCGTAGGTATTACGGAAATCCCGCCAGAGACGCTGCAGACCGCAGGCGGCATGCATGCTTCTGCGCTCGACGACAAGCGCCGCAACCATGGCCGCGAAGAAATAGACGACGGCGAAACTCTTTCGCTCCCCCGCCGTCGGCAATGCGATCGGCAGGTACGATCCGGCGAGCGTTACCGCGCCGACGGCGTAGAAGCAAGTCGCGACCCAATGTCGCGTGAGCACATAGTTGCCGACGCCCAATAGCAAATGCGCCGCGATTAGCCAGCTGTAGAGCGTGTGAACCTGCGGCGACGACTCGCCCAGCGCCCAGCCTCGCAATGCAGGCAGGAGCAAGACGCCGAGCAGCGTGAACACGATGAACTGCCACGCACCATTCTGAGGTCGCTTCGCCCCGAGCAGCGACAAGATCGGCAACACCGGAGCGACACCGCAAAGATAGTCGGCGTACGACGTGCGTTGGGCTTTCGCGAGTAATAGCGCGCCAAGCAAACCCCAAACGACAACCGACCACAGGAGAGGGGCACGGAGCGTCGTCGGCCAAGCGGTCCGCACCGCCTGCCCGAGCAGAATCACGCCGAGCAGCCAGGCAAGGACGATCGACCAACTTGTCAGTGCGGGTAATTCCAACATCGCCACTATTCTAATCGGAGTCGACACGATCAAGGGGCGAAATTGACCGGCTGCGGCGAGGCTTGAGCAGCCGGCCAAAGCCTGCGTGGAATTCCACCGGCCGCGCCGTTAAAGTGCGGGGTGCGAAATCTTAGGATGGGCCGCTCCGTTGATCCCGTCCCACGACTTCAACTTACGCCGTTTCGAACTTGCGCAAAGTGCGCATCTATTTCGTCGATAGATGCGCACATTTAAGTAAGACAATAGAGGTGCGCAACTATGAGCCGTTTTGATGCGCAGCGAGTCGGTGTCGTTGTCATCGTAAGCCGACTGGCGATGACCTTCGCCGCGGAGCTCACCGTCGGCACAGGCAAGGCCGACGAACCGGCGATCGTCGCGCATGTCGCCGAGCATCGCGAGCCCGGCGCCGTAGCATCGATTCCTTGGGACGCCTATGCCGGCGATCTCCGCCGGCTGCCGATCGGCGTGTTCGATTCCGGAATCGGCGGGCTCACCGTGCTCGAAGCCGTTCTCAAGCTCGACGCGCATGACAATGCGACCGGTCGCCCCGGCGGCGACGGCAAGCCCGACTTTGCCGGCGAGCGATTCATCTACCTCGGCGATCAAGCCAACATGCCGTACGGCAACTACTCGTCGGTCGGGCGAGTCGACTTCTTGCGCGAACTGATCTTGCGCGACGCCCTCTTCTTACTCGGGGATCGCTATCATGCCTCGGTCGACGCTGCGGAACCGCGCCGCGACAAACCGCCCGTTAAAGCCATCGTCATCGCCTGCAACACCGCCACGGCGTACGGGCTCGAGGACATCCGCGCGGCGCTCACCAAGTGGAACGTGCCGGTCTTGGTCGTCGGGGTCGTCGAAGCCGGCGGGAGAGGAGTCGTCGACGCGATGCGCGCCGACACGTCGGCCGGCGCGGTCGCCGTCCTCGCGACGGTCGGCACGTGCGACAGCGGAGCCTATCCGAAAGCGATAGCGAAGCTCGCCGGACAACAGGGTCTCATCGCTCCCACCGTCTGCCAGCAAGGGAGCGTCGGACTGGCCGGCGCGATCGAGGGCAACCGCTCCTTCATTGTCGCCGACGGCGGGACGGCCGCCGCGACGCCGACCTACCAGGGACCGTCGACGACGCACCCGCGCGCGCCGCTCGACGCCGCTTTGCTCGCGGCATACGGCTTCGACACGGCCGGCCTGCGCGGCGACGTCGGCGACGCGCAGTCGTTGCAGCTCAACTCGGTGGAAAACTACGTTCGTTACGACGTGGCGACGCTCGTAGAGGAATATCGCAAGAGCGGCGGCGCGAAACCCATTTCGACTGTGGTGCTCGGCTGCACGCACTTTCCGCTTGCGGCCGCCGGCATTCGTGGCGCATTCGCGCGGCTCCGCGACTATCGCACGGCCGACGGCACACAGCCGTATCAAGCACTCATCGCCGAACAACTCACGCTCATCGATCCCGGCGAAGACACGGCCAAGGAGCTCTATCGAGGATTGTTCCTCCGTCGCCAATTAATCGGCCACGGCGAACCACGAACCGCGTGCATCGTCGACGACGACGCGTTTTATATCACCGTCGCCGCGCCGACGCTCTCGGCCGATCAGCTCACGCCGGACGGCGTGCTGACGACCGATTACAAATACTCACGACTTCCCGGCGACTTTACGTGCGACGACGTTCGCACGGTGCCGCTCCGCTCGACGCCCGAAGGACGCGCGGCGGCCGAGTTGTGGCGCACCAAGTTGCCGCACGTCGCCGAGCGACTGCGCGACTAGCGTGCCGCGGTGCGTTTCGGCCCTTGGCACCTCGGACAGTAGAACGTCGCCCGCTGGGCCTGCACGATGCGACGAATGGGCGTCGTCTCACAGCCGCGGCAGAGAGACTCGGCCCGATCGTAGACTTGGTGGTGATTTTGGTACCCGCCGGCTTTGTTAAGCGCGTTGCGATAGGTGCCGTCGGAAAGCGTGGAACCTTCGTACTTCACGGCGGTGAGCAACACGTCGCGCATCGCTTTGTAAAGTCGATCCCAATCGTCTTTCTTCAGCGCCGTGCACCGCTTGCGAGGATCGATCCGCGCGACGAAAAGCATTTCGGACGCGTACAAATTCCCGATGCCGGCGACGGCTCGCTGATCGAGCAGCGCCACCTTGATCGCGCGCCGACTGCGATGAAGTCGCCCGCGGAAGTCGTCGCGCTTAATCGCCAATGCGTCGGGCCCAAGCGTGCCGTCGTCGTAGCGAGCGGCGATTTCTTTTTCGGAAAAGAGGCGAACCGAACCGAGCCCGCGTCGGTCCCAATAATACACCGTGCGACCGTCGCTGAGTGTCAGGCGAAACCGCAAGTGTTCGGTCGTCGGCGGATCGGCCAGCAGCACGAGTCCGGTCATGCGCGGTTCGAGGATGATCGAGTCGCCCCCCTCAAGCCGAATGACGACCCGTTTGCCGAGCCGATCCACGGCCGCGACCGTGCGTCCGACGGTCCGTTTTCGGAATACTGCAGGCGTCGGCGAGATCAGAATCGGCTTACGCGGCGAAGGCATGCGCTCGGCCGCGACGACGCGTTTACCGACAATCGACAAGATGCCGCGCCGCATCGTTTCGACTTCAGGGAGTTCGGGCATGAGGGCAGGAGTTGGCAGCTAGTCGCTAGGATTACGGCCGGCCGACTCGGCCGCTTGACCAATCGCACACCGCAATCGACAATCGAATTTTCGCATCTTCGACCGCGTCGTCTAGTCGCGGTTCTCCGCCGTCCCGCAAGGTTTCCCGCATGCCCGCCTCGCAGCCCGCCGCAGAAACGAACGTCCCCGACGACGTCGGACGCTTCGGCGCATTCGGAGGACGTTATGTCCCCGAAACCTTGATGAAGGCGCTCGATCAGTTGGCGAAGGAATATGCCGCCGCTAAAGTCGACCCGAAGTTCCAAGCCGAACTCGACTATCTGCTGAAGAACTACGTCGGCCGGCCCAATCCGCTGTACTTCTTGGAACGGCTTACGGCGAAATGCGGCGGCGCGAGGATTTATGTGAAGCGCGAAGATCTCAATCACACCGGCGCGCACAAGATCAACAACACGCTCGGCCAGACGCTGCTCACCCTGCGGATGGGAAAAAAGCGAGTGATCGCCGAAACCGGCGCAGGCCAACACGGGGTGGCCACGGCCAACGCTTGTGCTCGCTTCGGACTCGAATGCGTCGTCTACATGGGCGAGGAAGACATTCGGCGGCAGAAGCTGAACGTGTTCAATATGCGTATGCTCGGTGCGGAAGTACGCCCTGTAACGACCGGATCGCGAACGCTGCGCGACGCGATCAACGAAGCGATGCGCGACTGGATGTCGACCGTCGAGACGACGCACTACATCATCGGCTCGGTCGTCGGCCCGCATCCGTTTCCGCAGATCGTGCGCGACTTCCAATCGGTGATCGGTCGCGAAACGATTGAACAGTCGCAAGCTCAATTCGGCCGCATGCCCAATGCGGTCGTGGCGTGCGTCGGCGGCGGCAGCAATGCGGCCGGCATGTTCTATCCGTTTGTGCCGCATCAGGAGGTTGAGTTGATCGGCGTCGAAGCCGGCGGACGGAGCGGCCGGGCCGGCGAACATGCCGCGCCCTTGTCGTTCGGCAGTCCGGGAGTTTTGCACGGCAGTTTCAGCTACGTCATGCAAGACGACGACGGGCAGACGTCGGACGTGCACAGCGTGTCGGCCGGGCTCGACTATCCAGGCGTCGGTCCGGAGCACAGCTATTGGAAAGACGCCGGTCGCGTAAAGTATATCTATTGCCGTGACGACGAAGCACTCGAAGCGTTCGACCTGATGGCTCGCAATGAAGGAATTCTGCCGGCGCTTGAGAGTTCACATGCGATCGCCAAAGGCATGGAGACGGCGAAGCAGCGAAGCAAGGACGAGATCGTAGTGATCTGCCTTTCCGGCCGCGGCGATAAGGATGCCTTCGAAGTTGCGCGACTGAAGGGAATGAAGCTGGAATAGCTCGTCGCTTCAACGTGGCGAAGCGAACGGCCTGCTTACGTCCGCCGCTCGCCGAACCGACGTCCCTGAACACTCAACCTTGAATAAGAACTCCTACGCATGTCCGCCGTCGACGATCTTTTCCGCCGTCTCCGTTCCGAGGGCCGCAAGGCGCTGATGCCGTTCGTCACGGCCGGCGATCCCGACCTTCAATTTACGGCCGCGGTGCTCAAAGAACTCGCCGCGCGCGGCGCCCACATGTGCGAACTCGGCATCCCGTACAGCGACCCCATCGCCGACGGTCCGGTGATCCAAGCCTCGTACACGCGGGCTTTGGAAAAGAAGGTGAAGCTTGAGGCGATCTTGAAGACGGCAGGCGAAGTCGCTCCGACCCTCGCCGCTCCGATCGTGACGATGGTGAGTTACGCGATCATTCACCGCCACGGACCGGAGAAATACGTTCGAGAAGCCCGAAAAGCGGGGATCGCCGGAGCGATCGTGCCCGATTTGCTTGTCGAAGAATCAAAAGAGTTTGCGGAGTTGTGCCGCAAAGCCGATTTCAGCCTCGTGCAATTGGTCACGCCGACGACCCCGCGTGAACGGGCCAAGCGGATCGCCGAGCGGTCGACCGGCTTCCTCTATTACGTCTCGGTTACCGGCATTACCGGCGAACGAACGCAATTGCCGCCGGACTTGATTGAGAACGTCGCGTGGATGCGCTCGCAAACGGAACTTCCGATCTGCATTGGGTTCGGCATCAGCACGCCGGAGCATGTGAAACTCCTGGCCCCCGCGGCGGATGGGCTGATCGTCGGCTCGGCGCTCGTTCGTCGAGTCGCCGCCGCGACGACGGAGCCGCGCGACAAAGTCCTAAAAGACGTCGGCGAGTACGTCGCTTCCCTCTTGGCGGCTCTTAACTGATTGTGCGACTGTCCGCCCCGTCGTTCAGTGCTCAATGTCAGCGCGAAACGGCGGATTTTGTTGCCGACGGCGCGCTCGTTGCAGTTCTCCGGCGAGGTCGAACTTGACCCAAATTCGGAAGGCTGCCTAAACTTCGAATAGGGGTCGCGTCCGATACTATGTGAGGCGGATGACCCGCCTCGCGGTCCCCGCTTAATCGTCCTTCGCCCGCCGGGAGGTCGTGTTCATGGACCCGATTCGTTCACAAATTTCGCCCGATCGATTCTTCGCCGGACTGACCGAGTACGTCTTTGAGACGCGGCTCGGTTTCGCCGACCCGCCGCTCGTGGACTACGTGAGCGGTCTGCTGGGTCGCTTCATTCATTTCGACGCCATTTATCGCTTGCGTGATCCGGTCGGCAACCGGCTGGAAGAAGTAAGCGAGATGATGCTTGAGGCTGCGGCCCGAGTAGGTGAGGCCCGTCGCGAAGCCCATCGCCACATCGGCGACTTCACGCTCTTCTGGACGGGCCTTTATCCCGAGATTCTCGAGGTGCGCCTGGCGCGGAGCCGATTCGACCGTTACGTCGACTACCGCGAACAAGGCAAACTGGCGTACTCAATCGCCGCCGAGATTCCCGCCGACGATGCAACGGCGGTCGCCGGTCCGGTACTTGAAAGGCTAAGCGACGAGTTCGAGATTTGCGTCGAGGGTCTCAAGGAACTTCGCAAAGAATTGAACGCCCCTCCGCCTTCGATGTGACTCACGGAGCTTGAGGCGCGAGAATTCGCGACGGTCGCGTTGCGTCATGGTAGACCGCGTTTTCAGCGACGACGATTTCTTTCGGCGGCGCGATCGTAACCGGCCCGCCGGTTTGCGGATTCACTTCGTAGAAATCGGCGCCCGTGCTGCCGACGGTCACGCGAATACGATGGCCGCGATTGAAAACTTGACTCAGCCATCCGACGGGTAGCGTCACTTTTACCGGCTTACCTTTCGGCAGCGGCACTTCGCGATCGAAACCTTCGCGATAGCGGGCCCGCAATACCATATCGATGATCAAAATCGAGCGGCCGTCCGGATAAACGTCGCTAACACGCACAATGAAGTCGGTATCGGGCGCGGTCGAGGAGACGAACAATTCGGCTTTGACCAAACCGGTCCATTCGACCGGTTCGGTCAGGACTTCCGTCGTGAACGTGCGAACGTCGGGATGCGCTTCGTAGCTACGAGCGTCGCGCGCGCCGGGGAACGCTCGCCCGGGAATCGGTGCCGGGTTCGCGGGGTCGCTACGATACGTTGTGTATGAGTCCGTCAGGGTGGGCGAACTCGTATCGAGTCTGCCGTCGCCGTGCAGAAAGTAATCGACGATCGGCAGCTTCGGCGGGAAATCCTCAGCAGCGCGCCATTCATTACCCGGTGCGTCGGTCTCGCCGAGCGCTCCCATGGTGAAGTAGCGAACAGCCGGCTCTCGCTCGACTCCGTAATCGACGCCCTTGAGATAGTGATCGAACCAGCGGATCATGTGAGCATCCATCTGGAACTGAGATGCGGCGGGATACTCCATGTCGCCGACCTTCGCGGCCGCTTTGTTCGTCGACCCGTGCAGCCAGGGTCCGATGATCAATTGTTGTTTGCCGCGCGAGTTGGCACCGCCGTGATGCTGCCGGCCGACGAAGCTCCGTACACTGCCGGTGCACATGAAGTCGTACCAACTGCCGACGGTGTAGCAGGGGACGTTCATCTTGTCGAAATGTTTCGTGCAGTCCTCCGCCGCCCAGTAGTCCTCATAGGTCGGGTGGGCGAGCATCCGCTCCATCCAGCGAACCCCGGCGCCGGGTTCGCGAGCCGTGTTGCCCATCCCTTCGATCAGCCGCTGCGGCCGGAACGCGCCGCCGATGCAATAACCCTCGTGAAATAGGCTCAGCCCGGTATCGATCATGTATTGGCAAACCAAATGCGGCGGCCGAGTCACAGCCAGGAAGTTCTGCGCGTAGCCGGCCTGCGACCCGCCGAACGTGCCGATCCTGCCGGTCGACCAAGGCTGCGAGGCCAACCACTCGACCGTGTCGTAGCCGTCTTGCCTTTCGCCCCAGCCGAGCGAGCGATAACCGTCGAACTCTCCTTCCGACTTTTGTGCGCCGCGAAAGCTTTGCACGCAAACGACATAGCCGTGCGCGGCGAGCGACGCATGATGCTTCCGCGTGGCAGTCGCGGTGACCGCGGCATAGCGCTGCTGGTAAAGGACGGGCCAAGGCTTCGCGCCTCTCGGCTTATAAAGATACGCCGACAAGCGAACGCCGTCGCGCATCGGGATCAACACGTGTTCTTCAGTGACGCCGTCGGCAAACTCAAGCGGCGGCGGATCGATCGCCGTAGCGGCCGACGGTAGAAACGCGACCAGCAACAGCGCAACCCGAACGCCTCGCAGGGCGTCGCTTGTGGAAAAATGAAAAATCAAAGTCGTCAACCTTATGCAATATGCGCTCCGATGGCTTCCACATAGACCGCATAGAGCGATTGACCGGCGGTGATGAAAAGCCGATTACGCTTCCGGCCGCCGAAGCAGACGTTGGAGCCGATCTCAGGCAACAAAATTTGCCCGATTCGTTGCCCTTCCGGGGAGAATACGTGCACGCCGTCGAAGCCGTCGCCGACCCAACCGGCCGAGGCCCACACGTTGCCGTCGGTATCGCAGCGGATGCCGTCGGCGATGCCGTGCTTGTCGCCTAGTTTCATCGCGGCGAACTCTTTGCCGCCTTCAAGCGACTTTTGGTCGACGACGTCCCAAACCTTGATGTTCTTGCCGGAGCCGGAATCGGCAACGTAGAGTTTCTTGTAGTCGGGAGAGAAGCAAAGCCCGTTGGGCTTGTCGATCTCGTCCGTCACTTTCGCGATTTTCAACGACTTCGCATCGATGCGATAGACCGCCTCTTTCAATTCGAGGTCGCCTTTATTTCCTTCATAGTGCATCATGCTGCCGTAACCGGGATCAGTGAACCAGATGTCGCCGTTCGGATGCACGACGGCGTCGTTCGGCGCATTCAATCGCTTCCCTTCGAACTTCGCGGCCAGAACCGTTTTAGCGCCGTCATATTCGTAGCGCACAACCTGACGGTTGCCGTGTTCACAAGAGATTTGTCGACCTTGATAGTCGAACGTGTTGCCGTTGCTGTTACCGGCGGGATGACGGATCGTACTCACATGCCCGTCGTCGTCGAGCCAGCGGAGCTGGATGTCGTTGGGAATATCGCTCCAGACGAGATACTTCCCGACGCCGTTCCAGGCGGGGCCTTCGGCCCACAAACAACCGGTATGCAAACGACGAATCGGCGTGTTACCGATCTTGTACTTGGCGAACGCCGGCTCCAGCACCACGATGTCGGGATCCGGATATCGGACCGGTTCGGCGTTGGGACCATAATCGCGGGCAGGCAGCAACTTGCCGCATGCGGCCGCGGCAAACGCGGCGAAACCGCCGGCGAGAAACGAACGACGCGACGGTTGCGCCGCGGTAACTTTAGAAATGCGGTGATCGGCGGCGGGCATCACGGATAAATCTCCCGAGTGGTTCATCAAGTTGGACGTCGACACAAGCGACGGGCTAGTTGGATTTTTCCGGAATCGGTACGAACTTCACGCATACGGGCGAGCCGACCTCGATACGGCTGACTTCTTCCGCGAGTGCGCCCGTCTGCGAATCGATCGCGAAGACGCGGACGTCGTTCCCCGCCTGATTCGCAACGACGGCCCACTTGCCGGTCGGATCAATGCCGAAGTTGCGCGGTACGTCGATTCCCTCGCTTTTGTGACCGACCAGCGACAACTTGCCCGTCGCGGGATCGACGGCGAACGTGACGATCGAATTCTGTGTGCGATTGGAGCCGTAGACGAACCGTCCCGAGGGATGAACCTGCACTTCCGCGGTGCTGAACTGCGGCACGACGCTCACGCCCTGGGGCAGAGTGGAAACGGTTTGCAAAGTCGTCAGCTTACCCGCTTCGGCGTCATAGCCGAACGCCGTAATCGTGCAATCGATTTCATTGATCACATAGGCGTACCTGCCCGATGGATGGAAGGCGAAATGCCGAGGACCTGCACGTTTGGCCGTTTCGGCGAAGGCCGGATCGTTGGCCGTAAGCGTCCCCGCTGACGAGTCGTATTTGTAGATCAGAACTTTGTCGAGTCCGAGGTCGGCGCAGAACGCAAACTTGTTGGCGGCGTCGAGGTTGATCGAATGAGCATGAGGGGCGCCTTGGCGTTTTGGATCGAACACTTCGCCCGAATGCTTGATGAGGCAACTGATTTGTTCCAGGCTGCCGTCGGCCTTGATCGGCAAGACGGCGCAGCTGCCGCCGGTATAGTTCGCGATCAAGACATTCTTGCCGCCGTTGTCGACGGTGATATGACATGGCGCGCCGCCTTGCGCGGATTGAACGTTGAGTTGCTTCAAATCGCCGCTCTCCTCGTCGACGGCAAACGCGACGACTTGGCCGACTTTGGAGCGATTCTTGCCGGCACCTTCTTCGCCGACGGCGTAGACGAACTTCCGGCTTGGGTGCATGACCAGAAACGAAGGGCTGGGCGTTTCCGCAGCCAAAACCGGCGGGCTCAGGCGCCCCGTCGCGACGTCGAGTTCAGAACGGTAAATTCCCTTGCTTTGGCCGTCGCGCGTGTAGGTGCCGAAGTAAACGCGATACCTTTTCACGTCGCCTAAACCGGCGCAGCACGGAGGAACGACCGCCAACGGGATCGCTTTACCGTCGTCGTTGTCGTCGGCCGTTGGAGCTTTCGCGACCACGACCGTTCCTCCGTTGATCGGGATGCCACCGCTGATGTAGGTATTGTTGCCGGTCAGCGTGAGCGTGCCGCCTCCTCCAGTTTTTCGCAAGGATACACTGCCGAGTGGCATGGCACCGGAAACGCCGCCCGCCAATGTCGTCAACTTATCTTCAGGAAACGTTTCAACGACGATGTTCTTAAACTGAACTTCTTGCGGCACTTTGTTTGAATGCAATTGCAAGCCGATCGGAGCTTCTTTAATACGATCCGGCTCCGGTTCGCGCCAGTCGCTGATCAGCTTTCCGTTGAGCACGAAACGAATTCGGTTCCCTTGCGCCAAGACTTCGATGTGATTCCAGTCATGCTGCTTACCCACAGGACGGGCGAGGGTGCCGTTGGCGTGAATACCTTTGCGACCGTAGAGATCGTAGAAGCCGTAGCCGGACGGGAACATCACCAAGTGGCCGGCGTACGTGAATTCGTCACCCTGTTCAGGTGCCAAACGCCCCCAAATGGCGACGCCGGAATGCATCTCCGATTGCGCCAATTTGAAATCAAACGTCAGGCGGAAGTCGCTGAACTTACGCTCGGTCAATAGATAGGTGCTGACCGGAATCTCGGTCGCGTTCTTCCCGACGATGACGCCGTCTTGAACGTTCCAGTACTTGTCCTTATGACCGATCCAACCGCTGAGGTCTTTCCCGTTAAACAGATCCAGGCGCTCGCGTTTACCTTCGCGCGGCGGCAGTTTTGGAGCCGCGGTCTGAGCTTCATCCGTCGGCAATTTTGCAGGCTTCTTCCCTGCCGGTTTTGGCTGCTTTGCGACGGGCTCTACGGCGGGCGACGAGAGAGCGACGAAGCCAAACGCAATACACAGCAGAATTGCGCCGAGAGAGGTCAGGCGATGCATTAGGAATGACTCCCAATCGAAGGCGTGGAGTTAAACGAGCGGAGCGGCAAACTCCGCGATTATAAACTGCGCGACGACGAGATTCATCGCTCGATTACTTCAACAATCATTCAATTGCCAGCAGGCTTCGGCACGGCCTGCGGAGCAGCGCGACGGCGCGCCGCTTTCGGCCCGGCCTTGTTCCCGGCCGGTGAGGCCTTTGGGGGATCGGTCTTGGCCAACGAAGTGAACTCGGCCAGCCGGGAATTCCAGGCGTCCTCCAGTTCGCGAGCCTTATCAGGATTGGCCGACGCGAGATCGTGCGACTCGGCTCGATCGGATTTGAGATCGTAAAGCTCCCATGGATCGCCTTGCGCAGCGACGAGCTTCCAGTCGCCGACACGGATCGCACGATTCCCCTCATGCAACCACCACAGGGCGCGCTCGCTGTCCTTCGGCGCTTCCCCCGTCATTGCGGCGACTAGGCTTCTACCGTGCAGCGGCGGCACATCGAACGACTGTCGCTGCCGAAGCGGCTGCGCTCCGGCCAACTCCAGCACCGTCGGAACGATGTCGACCACGTGCCCAGGCTCGCCGCGCACTTCGCCGCGCGAGGCGATGCCTTGCGGCCAATGGGCTATCAGGGGAGTCGCGACGCCTCCTTCATGCACCCACGTCTTGTGACGACGATGCGGCGTGTTGGAACAGGTCGACCAACCGGGGCCGAGGCAGAGGAATGTTTCGGCCGAACCCGGCGACGCGGCGCGATCATGTCCGTCGCCGCGAACCATGATTTCGGCACTGGCGCCGTTATCACTGGCGAACAGAACGAGCGTATTCTCTAAAGCATTCATCTTTTTCAGCTGCGCAACGATGCGGCCGATCTCGCGATCCATGACATCGACCATCGCGGCATGCACCGCCATCTTCGCGGCCTGAAATTCCTGCTGCTCAACCGTTAGATCGTCCCAAGGCAGAGGACGATTGACTTCACCGGCGCCGAGAATTTCGATGTCTTTTGGAAAATCATACGGCGGTCCCAGCGAACGCTCAGGTTGAGAAAGTTTCGTGTTCGTGATTCCCGACGACTTCATCTTCTCGAACCGCGCAGCGCGAATCTTGTCCCAGCCTTGTCGATAAATCTCGCGATAGCGGGCGATGTCTTCCGCAGGAGCCTGGAGCGGAAAGTGCGGCGCGGTGAACGCGACGTAACTAAAGAACGGTTTGTCCGCGTGCTCCACGGAGTGTTCTTCAAGATGACGAATTGCATAATCGGCAATGGTCGTCGTCAAATAGAACTTGGCTCCTTTTTCCACCGGCGGAAGCGGCTTGTCGTCTTCCAGGTGCTTTTGGGGATTAAAAAACCGATTGTGATCCTCAATGCAGTATGAGTGGTCGAAGCCGCCGGCCAAAACGGGGCCGTCGATATGCCATTTGCCGGAATGGTAGGATCGATAGCCGGCCGGCTTGAGCATTTCCGGCAATAAGCCGGCCCAGCGGGGACGAAGCCGCTTGCCGGGAAAATTCACACCGGGAATTGAGTCGCAACGAATGGCTTGCGCGTAGTAGCCTGTCAGCAGTACGCTTCGTGTCGGCCAGCAGCGGGCCGTGTTGTAGAATTGCGTAAAGCGAACGCCGCCGGCCGCTAAAGCATCGAGGTTCGGCGTGGCGATTTCCCCGCCGTAACACCCCAGATCGGAATAGCCCAAATCGTCGGCAAGTATGAGTACGATATTCGGTCTACACGCCTTTTCGCCTAAATCAGCGGAAAAAACGGGGCATATAGAGTGCGAGAGGCTAGCTCCAACAAAGATGAGTGTAGTAATTCTCTGTAGTAACCGGCAGAATAACTCGCGGACCGGCGGATTTGCAGTGGCTGTGCTCTTGGGCATAGCAGTCTCTCGGCAATTGAAAGTTTCAACGACTTCTACAGCAGGACGATCTTGAGGCGCTCAATATCGGTCCCCATGAGCTCCCGGTCAAACTTCGCCAAGGAAGACGACGATGGCTCGACCTCGTAAGAAACGACGGAACTCACACGGCTCGGCCTGGCATTGGAAACAGACCGATTGCTGGTACTACACCCTCCCCGGAACCAAGCGCCGGATGTCGCTCTTTGACGGCGACGGAAAACGGATCAAAGGCAAGGAGAACCGCGACGTCGCTGAAGAGGCTCTGGCAAGGTTGCGTGTTTCCGGGGAATCTTCCGGAGCAGTCGCGAACGCCGATTGTCCCTGGATCGTGGCTCGGGTCGCTTCCGATTATTTGCAGTACTGCGAGCGAAGCGTAAAGTCCAACGCCATGAGCCAAGGGCACCACGAGTCGTCGAAGTCGTTCTTGAACGACTTCTGCGCCTACTGCGGCGCTCTAGCGGTGGCGGAACTCAAGAAGAGTCACGTACAAACCTGGCTCGACTCGCATTCCGGCTGGAAATCCCCCGCGACGCATTCCGCAGCGATCAGCATCCTGCTGGCGGCTTTCAACCGAGCCGAGGAACATCATGGCGTTCCCAGCCCGCTCAAGGGCCTAAAGAAACCCAAGTCGCAGCCGCGTTTGCAATCCTTTTCGCCCGAGGACGAGCAGACCCTTTACGACAGTACCGAAGAATGCTTTCGAAACTTCCTATTCGCCGCTCTGCATACGGGACTTCGACCTTTCTGCGAGTTGGCCAAGATCACCGCCGAACATATTGAAGTCGGCGAGCGCGGGATGATGTGGCGCGTCTATTCGTCGAAGACGAAAAAGACACGCAAGATCCCCGTCCAAAGACCGGTGGCCGAGCTGGTCAAGAAGCTCATGGCGACGGCGCCTCGCGGTTCGGGCAAGCCGCTGTTTCGCAACACCAAGGGCGAGCCCTGGAAACGCATGACCGGCGTCGTACGTTTCTTGACGCTCAAGAAGAAGCTCGTCTGGGACCTCGACCCAATTCGCAACAAGTACTCGTGCTACACCTGTCGCCATACCTTTGCCCATCGCATGCTCTCCGGATATTGGAACGGCGGGGTCGGTTGCTCGATCGAGACGCTGGCCGAACTGATGGGCGATACGCCCGCCGTCGCCTATCAGCACTACGGGAAAGAATGGGCGCTCAGTTATCAGGAACCGCTCTGGGCTGCGATCGGCGCCGGCAAGACGGTTTCACCGAAGCCTGCCAAGCCGGCGTGTCGCAAGGCCCGCTAAGAACATGAAGAAGAAGGATCTGACACCTCAACGACGACGCAGCCGCGGGGCGGCTTGGTACTGGCAACAGACCGATACTTGGTACTACACGCCGCGCGGCACCAAAAAACGCGAAACGCTTCGCGATGAGAAAGGTCGTCCGATCCGCGGCCTGGAAAACAAATCCGCCGCGCAGTTGGCGCTTGCAAGAATTCGCATCACGCAGGGGCTGGCGCCGATCGGAGCGACGGAAGAGCCGGCGCCGCCGAAGCACGTACCACTCGTGGCCGAAATCTGCGCCGACTACGTGGGGCACTGTGAGCGAGCTGCGGCGGCCGGTCGGATGCATCCCGACTATGCCAAAGGCGTCGGCCGCACGCTCAACGAGTTCTGCCGCTATTGCGGTGCCCTGCCTGTCGGCGAACTCAAGCGAACTTACGTCAGCGAATGGGTGGCGAGCGTACCGAGTTGGCGTTCCCCGGTCACGCGACGCAACGTGCTGACGATGATCATCAGCGTGTTTCGGCATGCCGAAATCGAGCGAGACATACGGAGTCCCATGAAAGGTCTCAAGAAGCCGCCGCATCGGCCGCGGTTGCACTCGATTTCGCCGGACGATGAAAAGATTATCTACGATGCGGCCGAGCCGGCGTTTCGAGATTTCGTGTTCGCGCTACTTCACACCGGGCTGCGACCGTTCTGCGAACTCGCGAAGCTCACGGCGGCCAACGTCGAGGAGACGCCGCGCGGCATGATGTGGCGGTTGCGATCTTCCAAGACCAAGAAGCTACGAAAAATTCCCGTGCGACCGGAGGTCGCGAAGTTGGTGCGTCGCTTGTTGAAGACGGCCCGTAGCGACGAGCCGATCTTCCGCAACCGCCAAGGGAATCCTTGGAAGAAGGTCACCGGCGTGCACTACTTCCTACGTTTGAAACGACAGCTCGGTTGGACGGACGACGATCCCCGGACAAAGTACTCCTGTTACAGCTGCCGCCATACGTTTGCGCATCGGATGCTCAGCGGTTACTGGAACGACGGCGTCGGCTGCTCGATCGAAGTCTTAGCCGAACTGATGGGAGACACGCCGAAAACGGGCTACGATCACTACGGCCGCGAATGGGGCCAGCATTACCAGGAGCCGCTTTGGGCCGCGATCGGCGAAGCCGGCGATTCGAAGGCCGTCGCTAAAAAACCTCGCAAAGCGAGGCATATGTAGTGATGTGGCACGAGTTGCTTAGTTCGCCTACCTAGGCGGCCTAGCGGTCCGGGCGTCCCAGCGGCACGGTGATCCCAGGAAAATTTTTGGGCCGGGGCGTCGTGCGGCGCACCGGCACGGTGGAAGGCGTGACGCGCATCGCATCCAACAATTGGTCGACTTCTGCGGCGGGAATACGAATCCGTCCCTGTCCTTTGGGCCCACCCTGGAAATACGAAACAGTTACGGAGCGACCGCGAATTCGCAAAAGACCGACGTCCGACTGGCCGAGCCAGTCGTACAGCGTCGCCGTGGTAATGCCTAGGCGAGCGGCGGCCTCGGAAATCGCAAGAATTTCGCCTGACATCGGGTGGTGACACGTTCGAGAAGCGGCGCACGTGAAGTGTGCCAAGTTCCATCACGTCCCGATTGTTCCGCAGCCATGTCGCAGGAGTGTCGCAACTTGCGACAACTGCTGCGGCGAGCGGCTATCGAATTTGTTGCCGAAAGGCCTAAGCGTTTGTCTAATGACGAAGGAACGATCACGGAAGATCTCAAGGCCGGGAGGCCCCAACGATGACGACCTTAAAGTTGCGTCCGCGCGTTTTAGAAGCGTTGCAACAGACATTGCTGCGTGTTCAGCCGCTCTCCATCTCGGAGCGGTTTTGGGAACAGACGCTTTCGCGCGAGGATCGCCGACGCCTCGGAGGCGATTTCTTCAAGGCGCTGCGCGAGAATCATGATGTCGTCGGCATGTGGGCGAAACTGCGAGGCACGACGCACGACCGCGCTTTGGTCGAAGCCGGCTTCAGGATAGGTTTTTTAACCGAGGACCAGCGGCGCTGGTTACTCTGCGAACTCGGAGAGGTCGACGAAAATCGCGAAGAGATGATCGCCGCCGCCGTTGATGGCGGCGGCCTCGTCATCGTCGTGGAGCCCCGCGCGGCATATTGGCAAAAGAGAGCAATCGAAGTCGCTTGGGGCCGCAACAATGCGTGTTGGACGTATTTGCTTACGCTGGCGCGACGTGCGAAGGCGGGAAAACCACTTGATCTCTGGGACTTCCGCGCCGAACTCGACACGCATTATTTGACGAAAATGAAATCCAGGCTGAAGCGACACTCCAAGGTCCCTTCAAGCCTCGTTAGTTGCATCGAATGCGAGCCGCAGAGCCAGCGTTTGATTCTCGAACCTTCTCAAATCCGCATCTTCGAACTTGAGACGGTCACGTCGCTTCGCGAGGCGACGGCTTAGTGCGCCTTCGCCGGCGAAAGGCGAAGTAACGCACGGTCGGGCAATCCGTCTGGCTTTTGCGTGCGGCCCGAACGTGATTCGGCGCTAGTTGCTCTGCTGCGCATTCTGTTGCGCCTCCGCTTAGTTCGCCGCGAACGACGAATCTCCTAGGCTGCTTTTATTCCGGCACGCCTAACCACTCGCGTTGTCGCAAATCGCGACACTCCCGGGACACCTCTGTCCCTATTTTGGCTCGCAACGAGTTCGTCATCGCGGCGAACCTAGCGATTCTTGCCTTTTCAATCTGCGTCGAGGAACTCTATGTCTCAACATCTCCGCCGTTTGCCCGTCTGCGAACGGCTGAATCTCGCCAAGCCGTTGCGTCCGCGAACCGTGCGGCGCTTTTGGCGTCTGGAGTTTGAAGTTGCGACGGGGCACCGGCCCGAAGACGTCGCTCGTCGGGCGATTACAACTTTACTGATTGCGGCCGTGCTGTTGGTCGTATCAGTGAGGACAAGTCAAGCGGCATTTGCAGAAGGGGTCGCCGGTCGCGACACCTTGACGACGTCGTTATTACCACAAAGTATCGACGTCGACTTCGTCAGCGGTACGTCTTCAAAACGCGCTCCGCTCATTTCCGCACGCCGCCGTCGGACGCGGAGTAAGGCGGAGATTGAGCGCGAGCAGCGCGAACTTCTTGAGAAGGTTCGCAAGCAAGTGGCTGAGATCATTGAAGAGTTCCATGCCAGGCTGCCGCGTAATAAAGCCAAACGCATCGGCGCCATTTACGCCCGCTACAGTAGCCGCTTCCAATCCTCGGTCCCGGACCAAGTCCGGACGATGTTCGAAGTGGCGGTTCGCGAGGGCCTGTTCGTACCAAGTGAGCTGGTGTTCTACGACCTCGCTGTGCGCGGCTATCGCGATCGTCGGCCGGGATTTAACGCCCTGCAGGCGGCGACCATCACGAAAAAGTTTGCGAAGCTGCTGGTATTCGGCTCGAGCCGACTGTTTCGCAAAGCGCACGCCGCCGTCAAGTTCGTGGAAGAAGAGCTCGTCGGTCAAAAGATGCACTGCTTCTTCATTCAGCAGAACATCGACACGGAGACGTGCAAAAAATGGAAGATGATGCTGTCGATTCAAGCGGCGATCGACGAAGACGGCACCAGCATGTACGCCGAAAACGTCCGCGCCGCGCATCAGGGAATGTTCTTGCGGATGGAGGTCTGCGGAACGTTGCCGCTCGGCTATCGCGGAGAGCCTATCGGGGGGCTCACGAGGCGCAACCGCCCGAAGTGCAAAGTCGCGATTGACAACGACGATCGGCCGTACGTCCGCAAGATCTTTAAGTGGTGGGTCTACGACGGCATCTCGATGGATCAGATCGCTCGTCTATTGAATGACGATCCTAACGCGCCGGCCCCTCCGAAATCGATCACCGGCATCTGGAATCATGGCGTTGTCCGAGGCATCCTCACCAACGCGCGCTACCGAGGCTTCTGGGAGTACGGCAAGACGTATTCGGAGTATCAGTCGAAAAAGGACTATCTCCGTCAATTGCGACGCGATCAGTCGCTCCAAGCTGCCCACTTTTCGGAACTGCGGATCATTTCCGACCGGACTTGGTACAAAGCGCAACAGCTGCTGCAACAGGAGCCGGAAAAAAAGGGGCGCAAGGCCACCAAGTCGCCGCCCGAATGGCGGCCTAAGATCTTCAACGGAATCTTGTGGTGTCCCGAGCATGAAAGCCCGCTGACGACGTTCGGCTCCAAGAACAAGTTCATGGCTTGTAGGCACTGCCGAGCGGTCGTCGCCGAGAAGCGGCCATTGTTCACGCAGCTCAACCGCCAACTGGCGACGAAACTGGTGCTCGACAAGATCGCGGAGTTAATCGCGGGCGACCAAGAACTTGTGCTCCGAATTATCGAGGCCTGCCGGAAGGCGGCGGCGGACGTGCAACAACCGGACCCCGAGCGGCTGGCTCAACTCAAGGCCCGGGAAGTCAGGATCAGCCGGTCGATTGATTTTAACCGACGCAATCCTGGCGAGAGCGAGGACGACCAAAAGCAGACGAAGGCTTTAATTCTAACGCTGAGCCGTGAGTGCACGGACATCCGATCGGAGATCGGCCTGTTGGAAGCCGCACGGGAGCGCAAAGCGATGATCCCCGACGAAACCGCGGTGCGCGGCATGTTAGGCGAGCTCGGCAAGGTCCTGGCGACGGCGTGTTTGCCGGCCCGCGACGACACGCAAGCTCGGCTCGTACGGCGACTGATGGTCGCTTTGACCCACGGCCGGATTCCGCTCTACCAGCAGGGTGAGCGTAAGGCGCACCGCGGTTGGCTGCAGGCCCGTTTCCGCGTCTTCCTCATTGGGCACGCCGTCGAACGGCTGACCGGCCTGACGACCGCAGTTTGTGAAGGAACGGAAGTGGCGATCGACTTCCTGCCCCCTTCGGATGAAGAGGCGAAGTCCGAACAGGCTTGGAAACTCGCCGAGCAGGGAAGGTTAATCAAGCAGATCGCCGTAGAAGTGCAATGTGGCAAGGACCACGTTAAAAATTTGCTCAAGGCCGCGGCCCAACGCCGCGGTCTCACGTATATAGATGGTCGCACCCGCCGCTCGCAACTCAGTTGCAAGCATCTGACGCCGCCGGTGTTCGAGCAAAAATATGCCGAGTTCGTTCGCCGAGTTGAGAACGACGAGCTGCTGGTCGAAATTGCCGCTGCGCTCAATTTGAGCAAATGGACGATTACCAAACTCAACAAATTATATTGCGAGCGCAACGGTCTGCCGTGGCTCGACGGCCGTTCGCGACGAAAGTCACTCGACCATAAGAATCGCCCACCACCGAGCGATTAGTCGCTGACCTAGCAAGCCCCGATCCGGGCGACCGGGTTGGGGCTTTTTTGTTTCCATCTTCTTGTAGGGAGGCCGTATTTCAGACTCAAAAGCATTGCAGTCCGTTTCCGTACCGCCGACGCCTGAGGACATTGAGGCGGCAAGAGACGAGATCGCCGATTGGTTAGGACGCCTACTGGCGGCTCACTGGCTCGCGGAGAATCGCATACGTTCGGCCGACGCGACCGACGCTACTAAATCGGAAAAGCCATCGACGCAGCCGTCAAGCCTTTGCCAAGGTTCTGTCAATGACTGCTAGACCTACGAAAAGACCAGCCAAACGGCCGGAGTCAAGGGATTCGGCAACACTTTGCACGCGGCAGGTCACGATCATCGGCGTAGGCGGCGTCGGCCGACAACTCGCGCTACAACTCGTTGCACTCGGGGTCGCCAAGCTGACGGTGATCGATTCGGAGCGGGTTAAAGAGCACCACGTGCGATCGGCCGGATACTTGGCCGACGACGTCGGCGCATGGAAGGTCGATGCCGTCGGCAGTCTCTGCCATCAAACGAATCCGCAACTGGATTTTACCGGGATCAATGACCGCGTTCGGCCCCACCATCCGCGCGGCGATGCCGTATTTTGCTGCGTGGATGCCTTGTCGGCACGCAAAGACGTTTGGCGATGCGCAGCATCAGATCGTGGATTCTGGGCCGATGTTCGGTTCGATCGCGAAACCATCCAAGTTCTGACCGCCGTCGATGACCGGAGCCGACGAGCATATGCCGCCTCACTTGCCGTAGCGAGGCCGGCGAAACGTACAACGCCGCTGATCTGCGAGGCGACGATCGGCGCTTCTTTAGCCGTCGAGCAGTTCCTGCGGTATCTGCGAGGTAAGCTGTCGCGAGATGTACGGCTCGACCTCACTAGCGGATGGGATGACGCCGCCCATGACGAATAGTCGGCGGCTATTCGCGAGCACGTTTCACGCGGTATTCGCTTGCCGCAGCTAGTCACCTATCGCTCCCGCCCCGTCAAACGCCGCCGCCAAGTTCCGGGCGGCCTTCTGCTGATCTTCTACGCCGCAGAGCGCGGCCAAGCCGGGCTGACGCTCGTCGTCACCGACGACGAGTGGCGCCGCCACGGCCGTGTTTCTTATTTCGCCTCCGGCACGCTGCCGGACGTGCGCGCGTCCGCTTCGGATCGCGCGTAATTCTTGCCACGCTCTTTTGAGGAGATTTCATGATCACTGCTACGAAGACCGTTTCGCTACGCGATCAGTACCACCGCCTCCGCGGCCGACATTTCCGACAGATCGAGAGCTGCACCGACGCCGAAATCCAACGACGGTCCGGTCTTTTTGCCCTGACGTTCCGTCCGGGCGATCGAACGCCGAGCTTCTACGGCAAGACCTTGCGGCCGTTCGGCTCGGCCGTGGGCGTGGTCCTGACCTACGACGAAGACGGCACGGGCATCAAAGTCGCAGGCTTCCGTGGACGTGTGGCGCCCAACGGCTACGTCCGCTACGGCAGCTTCGGCAATCGCGAATTTCAATACGAAGCCCGACGCCTCGTTCGCGGCGGTCGTGGCCAGTTGCCGATCGCCAGCAATCCCTCGCTGGCGGAACTGACGCTGCGCATGGATACGGCCGTCACCCGCCGGATCGATCATCGACTGCATCAAGTGCCTGTCATGCCGCGAGTGGTGCTGGGATTCGCTCCCGATCGGTTGCCGGAATATGAAGACACACCGGGTCTGCGGCGTTTCGCGGCGGCGCAGATCGGAATCACGCTCGAGCATCTCAACTCCAATCCGCCGGACCTGGTGGCCCACTTGCTCCGCGGTATCTGGGAAGGCTGCGTGCACGAAGTCGGCGTGAGCCCGTCGACCGGCTTGGTGATGATCGACGCTGAAATCTGTACGGAGAATGCCCGCTGGTATCAAGCCTTCGAAGACTTTAGCGGCTTGGTCGGCGACTGGACCTGGAACCCGGTGCGGGAGTTGGATCTGCTGCGTTTACCGAACCCGTCCTACGAGCTTCTGTACCGCTACGGCATCGAGCCCGGCAACGGCTTCGAGCAAGACATTCCCGCGGAGCGACTGGCAGCCTTGATCGCGGACTTTCGGGGGACGATGGAACCGCAGTTGGGCTCGCTCGATGAAGAAGACGTCCTCGATGCACTGGTGACGCCCAACGAGCCGGTCATCTCCGCCACGGCGGCCGTCCCGGCCATGCGGAAGCTCCTGACCGATTATTGGAACGGCTGCGCGACGGACCAAGACCTCCGTCAGGCGGCGCGTCGGCCGCAGGAACCGCTCTTCGCCTCCGGCGCCTGCCGCGTGCAGGTGCTCCGGCGGCGCAAGGTTCAAGAGCCGCTGCGCTTCTCGGACGAAGAAGTCCAGCGCCGCTTGGAGATCGACTGGAGTCCGATCAACTGGTCGGAGCGAGCCGTCTAGGCGGATCGTCTACTTGGCCTGTTCCGCTTCGATCTCCCGCCAAATCTTGCTCAGCGGAACTTCCAGGGCCACGGCTAGTTGCTGGGCCACGGCGATGCTGACTTTCACCTTGCCCAGTTCGATGGAACTGACGTAAGTGCGGTGAATCCCCGCCTTATCGGCGAAATCTTCCTGCGAGAGCTTCTGTCGCTCTCGGTGCCGGCGGACGGCGGCCCCGAAAAGGTGTTCTAGCGGTTGCATGCGAACAAGCCTGTTCGCTTGCAGACGTTTATTCTACAGACTATGTCTATACAGACGATCGTCTACATACGAGGTCGCCATGCTTGAACGACTAGGATCGCCGGGGACGCGCTCTCCGGCTTGTTGCAGCTGCTCCGGTTCGGTGCGAAGCCGCACGCTAGCGGCCGCCGTCTGCCTACTCTTTGGTTGCTTTTCGTCGTCCGTGGGAGCGTCGGAAGTCGTTGGGACGGAGCGACGGTTCGAACTGCCGATTCTCACCGTCACGACGGATCACCAAGGGGTCTGCGGCCGGTTACGTTTTGCATGCGTTCGAAAACCCGACCATACGCCGCTCTCTCTGGCGGTCGCCGAAGATACTCCCGGCGGTGCGGGCGAAAGTCTGCGGGCCAGTTCCTGGTTGGCGGCCATGGTGGCGGCGCTAGACCGAAGAGATTCGCTGGCCGGAACGACGCTATCGATTGAGCTGAGCGGAGCCATCGATGGCCCCAGCGCCGGCGCCGGAATCTGCCTGGCGATCCTCTCGGCGCTCGACGGACGGGACTTTCCGCGAGACTGTGCCGTCACGGGGGCGATTATGCCCGACGGCACGATCGGCGGCGTCGGAGGACTGGCTCCTAAACTCCGCGCCGCCGCGCGTGCGGGAATTCGCCGGGTCATCATCCCGACCTATCTCCGATTTGAAAAGCCCGCGGACGGTGGTGAAGACATCGACCTTAAACG
>JAEUIN010000172.1 GCA_016793115.1 Planctomycetaceae bacterium | reverse complement strand
GTTTCATCCGGAGAGTTTTCTGACGCTCCGCGGGACGGAGATGCTGAAATCGTTTTTGACGATGTAGTCATGCTCACCGTCGCCGAAGCATTGCAGAAGGTTCAGGACTGCGTCGCCGCATTGCCGCCGCGGGTTGTGCCGTTGGAGCAGGCGCTCGGTTGCCTGACGGCCGAAGCGATCGCGAGCGACATCGATTCGCCGCCGTACGACAAGTCGATGGTCGACGGCTACGCGATTCGGTTCGCCGACTTGATGGACGGTGTTGCGGAACTGCGGTTCTTGGAAGAAGTGACGGCCGGGGAGGTACCAAGAATTGAGGTGGTGCCCGGCACGACGACACGAATCATGACCGGCGCTCCCGTGCCTGCGGGGGCCGACGCCGTTGTGATGGTCGAGCGGTCGACGGAATTGCCCGGCGGTGCGATTCGCTTAGAAGATCAAAAGTCGAAGCTCGGGCAAAACATCGTTCGCCGGGCTGCGGTGATGCGCCGCGGAGACGCGGTATTGCCGGCAGGCAAATTCGTCACGCCGACCGTCGTGGGGCTGCTGGCGGAGGTCGGATGTGCGGACCTTCGCGTGGTGCCGCGGCCGCGCGTGGCGGTGCTGGCGACGGGAAACGAACTCGTCGAACCGCATAACAAGCCCGGGCCGGGGCAGATTCGCAACTCCAACGGCCCGATGCTCACCGCGCAAGTTACGCGCACGGGCGCCGAACCGGTCGTGCTCGGCATCGCCCGCGACGATCGCGAGTCGCTCCGCACAAAAATCGCCGCCGGGTTGGAGACTGACCTGCTGGTGCTCTCCGGCGGCGTGTCGGCAGGTGTGCTGGATTTGGTGCCGAGCGTGCTCACGGAACTCGGCGTGCGTGAGGTGTTTCACAAGATCAGCATGAAGCCGGGCAAACCGCTGTGGTTTGGCCTGCGCGAATCGGCCAACGGCCGCATGACGCCGGTGTTTGGACTGCCCGGCAATCCGGTCAGTTCGCTCGTCTGCTTCGAGCTTTTTGTACGCCCGGCGATTGCGCAACTTGCCGGTCAGCCGCTGCCCGCCGAGCCGCAGTACAGGGCCAAACTCAGGGAGCCGTTTACGCATCGGGGCGATCGACCGACGTTCTGGCCGGGACGCCGCGATGAGTGGGATCGCGGCTTTTTCGGCCAGGCGGTTCAGCCGCTCCGTTGGCAAGGTTCCGGCGACTTGCGAACGTTGGTCGACGCCGATTGCTTGATTTGCTTTCCCGCCGGCGATCAGGCTTATGCGGCCGGGGAAGAAGTCGACGTGCGACCGTTCTGTTAAGCCTTCGTGGGCTTTCGACTCACGAGTGCCGGCACTAGCCCGAGGTCGGCATTTACAGTTGCCGGCGACCGGCGTACCTTTGCCGGCCTATGAGCGCCAAGCATGACGAGAACCCGCGTACCGAATCAGATCCTCGCCCGAGTTGGAGTGCGCGGCTTGCCGCGCCGTGGACGCATCCGACCTTGCGCGTTGCGCTACTTGGCTCGTTGCTGCTGATACTGTCGTTTCCGCTTTTCGATGTTTGGCCGCTGGCTTGGATCGCGCCGGTCCCGTGGCTCTGGTTGGCTCGGCAACGTGAGTTGCTAGGGCAGCGACCGTACTGGGCGCTGTATTTCGCCGGGCTCGTCTTCTGGATGGCCATCGAG
>JAEUIN010000089.1 GCA_016793115.1 Planctomycetaceae bacterium | reverse complement strand
CGCGCGTAAGCCGATTTTGCCTCTTGGGGAAATCGTCGCGAGGCCGTGAGTTGATCGCTCCTCTACGGAAGAGCCTTCTGAACAGAACCCGTCGCGTTCTCGATCAACTCCGTTTCGAAATCCGTGTTCGTTTCCTCGACTCTGCCGCTTAAGTCGTTGCCGCTTAACCGGTGAAGCCCGACTGCCGGCCGCCGCTCGAAAGAGCGATGCCGCAAACCATGTGAGCGACGAGGCCTCTCGCAGGCCCCGCCGTCGTCGCCGTTTTGCGTCGTCGTCTATTCGTGCGTCGAGGCCGCGTCGTCGGTTTGCATCCATTGCAGAAAGAAGATTGCCGCATGTCGTCCGATTTGTCCGCCGCCGAAGTCGTCGTCGAAGAAGTTGTCGCCGTTGAAGTTGTCGCCGTTGAAGTTGAAGATGTTGTTGCCGCCGAAGAAGCGGCCACGCAAGTCGATCCCGCGGCTCGTGAACTCGCCGAAGGCGAATTCGCCTTCGCCGATCTGAACCTCAGCCCTGAAATGCTCGCCGCCATCGCGGGCTCGGGCTACGAAATCGCCACGCCGATTCAGGCCCGGGCCATTCCGCTGCTCTTGGAAGGGCGCGACGTGCTCGGTCAAGCGCAAACCGGCACCGGCAAAACGGCCGCCTTCGCGCTGCCCCTGTTGCAACGCATCGATCTCGAGCGTCGCGAGCCGCAAGTGCTCGTGCTCACGCCCACGCGCGAACTCGCGATCCAAGTCGCCGAAGCCTTCGAGCGCTACGCCGCCGGGCTCGACGATCTCCGCGCCGCGGCCATCTACGGCGGTCAGGACTACGGCGTACAATTCCGCGCCCTCGATCGCGGCGTGCACGTCGTCGTCGGCACGCCGGGCCGCGTGATGGATCACATGCGCCGCGGCTCGCTCAAGCTCGACGCGCTGCAATGCCTCGTGCTCGACGAAGCCGACGAAATGCTCCGCATGGGCTTCGCCGAAGACGTCGAATGGGTCCTCGAACAATCGCCCGCCGAACGACAAATCGCTCTCTTCTCGGCGACGATGCCCGATGAAATCCGCCGCATCGCCAAGCGGCATTTGCGCAATCCCGCGCAGATCACGATCGAGCAGCGCACGTCGACGGCCGACACCATCCGTCAGCGGTTCATCGTCGTGCCGCCGCCGCAAAAGCAAGCCGCCCTCTCGCGCATTCTCGAAGGCGAGCCGGTCGACGGCGCGATCGTCTTCGTGAAGACCAAGAACACGACCGAATACCTGGCCGAATACTTGAACGGCCAAGGCCATCGCGCCGCCGCGCTTTCCAGCGACGTCGCTCAGGCCCAACGCGAGCGCATCGTCGACAACCTCCGCGCCGGCAAGATCGACGTGATCGTCGCCACCGACGTCGCGGCTCGAGGGCTCGACGTCCAACGCATCAGCCACGTCATCAATTACGACTTCCCGTTCGATAGTGAAAGCTATGTCCATCGCATCGGCCGCACGGGTCGCGCCGGCCGCGCCGGCGACGCCATTCTGTTTCTCACGACCCGCGATCGCCACTTGCTCCGCCGCATCGAGCGGGCCACCGGCGTGCAACTCGAACCGATGGACGTACCGTCGAAGCGCGCCATCAATCAACGGCGGGTCGCGAAGTTTCACGAGCGAATCACCGCGGCCTTGGCCCGGCCCGATATTGAAAAGTTCCAATCCGTCGTCGAACAGTATCGGACCAAACATCCCGAAGCGACGGTCGAACAAGTCGGTGCGGCGTTGGCGGCTTTGGCCGTCGGCGATACGCCGCTGTTCGTCACCGACGACTTTGCCCCGACCGGCTTCCGCGAATCCCAGAGCTTCCGCGAAGGCCGCGGTTCGCGCGACGGTCGTGGCTTCGGCGACGATCGCGGCGGGCATGGTGACCGGCCGTCGCGTTTCGGAGACCGTCGCGAAGCCGACCCGCGCGGGCATCGCATGGACGGCCCGACGGAAACGTTCCGCATCGAACTCGGCCGCGACCACGGCGTGAACCCGGGCCAGATCGTCGGCGCTCTGACGCACGAAGGAGGCCTCACGGGCGGCCATATCGGACGTATCAAGCTGATGGACGACCACAGCCTGGTCGACATGCTCGCCGGCATGAGCGACGAAACCTTGGAGCGGTTGCAAAGGATCCAAGTCGGCGGCAAACGATTAGGCTTGGCCCGCGCCGGCCGCCCGAACCGCTCCTACGGCTACGCCGCCAACCGCACCGACGCCCCGCCGAAGAAGCGCCGCTACAAAGACGCCGAAGCCCCAACCGGCGGCGACGTCAAGAAGAAAAAAAAGCGCAAGCAAACGAGCTAAGGCGACAAGTTGGGTGGCCCCGACAACTCGCTTGTCGGGGTCGCGCAGCGACAAGAGGTCAAAGCGTTTGACTGTCCGGTCAATCGCCCACCTGCGCCCGGCGCACTTTACTCACGCGCCGTTGCTTTCTTTTGCTAGGACGGGGAGAATGGAGATATGAACATCTCCGGCCGAGTACAAAACGGCGTTATCGTCTTAGACGCCGGGCAGGTTTTGCCCGACGGCTTGCCGGTCGTCGTCTTCGTTCCGTCCGTCGAGCCCGACTTCCAACCCCGGCGACGCGTGCAACTTCCGTTGGTCCCTTCCAACGAACCCGGCACGCTGAATCTCACGGCCGAACGAGTCGCCGAATTGCTGGACGACGGGCATGTATCTGCCTGACGTCAATTTCTGGCTAGCACTGGCTTTCGAAAAGCACGTGCATCATCGCTCGGCCAAGCCGAACTGCAGACGCTGCTAAATTCGTTAGCCTCCTGCCCTGTAGCCTCTCGGGCTTTCTAAAAGCCGCAGTTGGCGATCAACATGTCCTTTACGCCGCGCTACGCCAAATTGAGAGTTTTCTTCTACGTCCTCATTTCCCCACTGCTGCCAGCCCGGGCGGCAAAACCGCGCGAAAATTTCGAGATAAGGCCCTGGTGAGCACGATTCGATGATGTCGTAAAGTTCGTCAGGTTTACGAGAGTGCTCTCTCTTTCGAGTCGACAACAGGTTCACTTGGCGACGGCCCGGCGGCAACGTTCGCATACTTCCGCGGACGCTGAACAAAATTAACTCCGTAACATTCCTGAAATAGAACCCGACACCTCTGCCAGCCTAGTTACTCGCTTAAAGAGCTCCGAATATCTTCGTTGAGTGATAATCAAGGTACTGCTGATCAATGACATGCCAAGGTTGGCGATAAAGCGTTCGTGGTTTCACTTCCCTATCAAAACGCAACACGGACCACGTCAACGGGTCGATTCTAAGTGATCCTCTATCAAAAAGAACGTGGTGATTAGGGCAAAGCACTAACAAATTGCTTTCAATATCGGGGCCGAAATGTGGAGCGCCTAGCGGCTTCAAGTGGTGGCATTCGGCGTATCGGCGGTTTGGCAATTGGAGAGTGCGACGACAAACCTGGCATCGGTAGCGATATCGTCTTTTTAGGTCGATTGCGAGTATCGTATTTCGTAGTCGAATCACACGAGTTACGGTCCGGACCGTTGGAGGAACCTCTTCAACAAAAAGATTCTCCGGTGCGAAATCAATGACGACCTCGTCGCTCTGTGGATTTAGCAAATATCGTCCATTTCCTAGGAAACCGACGACGCCTAAATCTCGCAGTTTCTGAAGTTGCTGTCGAATCTTCTCTTTCACATGGCGGTTGCTTGGAAATCGCTCTTCAAAAAAGCCAGCCCGCTTATAGAGGTCCGCGATCGTAAACCCCGTCGATCGTCGTAGGTTTACAATGTCGAGAACTTGGTCCGCAACGCATTGCGTCCAAGTCCATGTCTTGTCTGCGTCGTTGTTTGAAGGCATGGTGCGCTTAGTTGGTTTTATGCCGATTTTCCTGTGGAAGGCCTAAGTCAAAGGCTTCGGCTGCACTGATCCAGTTAATCGGTTGAATTGCCTTGCATCCGCAAGCAGGGCAAGTTCCGTCACAAGCACATTCCCAAACGTCAAACCACTCGACACCTGGTTGTTGTTCGCAGTTTAAGTGCGCGTATCGAATGATTAGCTCGCTATTCATGATGCGCCACCTTGCTTATGAAGCAGCTTTGTTTCTGTCTTTATTGGCCGAACATTGAAGCCTGCAGCATCCGGGGCGATCTGCGTTAGTTGCGTCGGGATCCTACTCAAGTAATCACCCGAACGTCAAATCTACGGCTTAGCGTTCAAATAGGCCAAAAGCACAGCAATCCCGGTTCTACCGATTAATCATCCGCATCGCCGCTTCCGGATAACGTTCCCCTTGGAAGTTGATCTTCGCCGCGGCTTCGGTGAGTTCCGTCAGGTCTTGCGGCGTGAGTTCGACGGCGGTCGCCGCTAGGTTTTCTTCCAGCCGGTGCCGTTTCGTGGTGCCGGGGATCGGGACGATCCAGTTCTTCTGCGCCAAGAGCCAAGCCAGCGCAATCTGCGCGGGCGTGGCCTTCAGGCGGTCGGCGATTGCGGTCAGCAGGTCGACCACCGCTTTGTTCGCCTTGCGGGCCTCAGCCGAAAACCTAGGGACAACATTGCGAAAGTCGTTGGCCGCGAACGTCGTCGCGTCATCGATCTTGCCGGTCAAAAATCCTTTGCCGAGCGGACTGAACGGCACGAAGCCGATGCCGAGCCGCTCAAGCGTCGGCAGAATCGCTTCCTCCGGCTCGCGCCACCAGAGCGAGTATTCGCTCTGCAGGGCCGTCACCGGCTGCACGGCGTGAGCCCGCTCGATCACGCCGACGCCGGCCTCGGAAAGCCCGAAGTGCAGGACCTTCCCTTCGTTGACCAAGTCGCGCACGGTGCCGGCCACGTCTTCAATCGGCACCGCGGGGTCGACCCGATGTTGATAGAGTAAATCGATCCGATCGGTCCGCAGCCGCTTGAGCGAGGCCTCGACGACGTCGCGAATATGGGCCGGCCGACTATCGAGCCCTACCTGCTTGCCGTTTTCGATCTTGAACCCGAACTTCGTGGCGATCACGACCCGATCGCGCACCGGCTCCAGCGCCTCGCCGACGAGTTCCTCGTTCACAAACGGCCCGTAGATTTCGGCGGTGTCGAAAAACGTGACGCCGAGATCGACCGCGGCCCGCAATATGTCGATGCCCGCCTGCTTCTCGACGGCCGGCCCGTACCCGTAGCTCAACCCCATGCAACCGAAGCCGAGCGCGGAAACTTCGAGACCGGCGGCACCGAGACGACGTGTTTGCATGGCATGTTCTCAAAGGGCGGGATATCGCGGCGGGTAGCTCAGGTTGCTCGTCAACCTGATCGCAGCAAGAGGCAGTTTCGGTGATGCGTCGTCGCGTTGGAAGGGCCTCGCGTAAACACGGGTGGCATGCAACCTGTGCTACCCTTGCCGATTGCTACCGCTCGAGCCCTTCCGGCAATTTGTCCAGCCGCGTCACTTCCAGCACTTCCGTGAAGTACCACGGTTTGCCGGTGCTCTTTTTGTAGCCGATGCATTTGGCGGGGTACTTCGCGCCGTCGTGTTCTTGAAACTGGCTGAAGCGATGGATGTCGCTGCGCCAATCGATGCGGACCAAGAGATGTGTTTCGGCGTCGAAGTACAAGTCCATCGCCGGCGTGATCGTGCCGCTGACGCGGAGGCCCTGCGCGGGGCGGCCTTCTTCCGTAATGTCGGCGATGGTTTCAATTTTTGATTCCGGATCAACAAGCGCCCCGAGCGTCCAACCCCAGACCAGAAAGATGGCCGGTTCCTTGCTCTCCTTGACGCGATCTTTCTTACCGGCCCACCAATGCTTGGGCGGCTCGATCACTGTGGTCCGTTCGCTCGGCTTCTTCTCGGGATCGGGGCTGACGTTGAGCCGCTCGCGAACGCGGAAGAGTTTCAGGAGTTTCTCTTCGCCGCCGGCCGCCGCGACGACTTGTTTGACGAGTGCCGGAGCGTCGGGCTCCGCGGCCAACGTGGGCGCGGCGATAAATGGGAACGCGAAACATACCGCCGGCAAAAGTCGTTTGAGCATCGCGGCACCGTCGGAGGGAATCGAAGCGGGGAAAGTGAGGCGACGTTATCGTAACCGGAGAAACGGGATGCGG
>JAEUIN010000069.1 GCA_016793115.1 Planctomycetaceae bacterium | reverse complement strand
ATCCGTGAAACGATCGCCCCTCGAACAACTCGCTGCGGAATTGTCGGAGGATCGGCAGATTGTGGCAACACGGATTTGCCGGGAAACCGCACAAACGAAGCGGTTTTCGCGGAGATCGGTCGGCCGCAGGTCGCGACTACGTGCAACTCCGGGCCGCGGCTTCTTCGGCGGCCCGTTGACGCTCGAGCGTTTCAACGCGGTTCGCCAGTTTGCAAAGTTCGGCGTCGACGTCGGTGCGACGGCGCATGCCGTTGGCGCGGGCCGCAAGGCGTTCGGCCAGCAGATCGTCGGAGAGGAGCATACGCTCGCCGAAGATGCGAATGAGCGTCGCCAAATAGCGGCGGCCCATTTCACGCAGCCGCAGATTCGACGAGCCCCAAGTGCGGCCGGTCCAGGAGATGGGAATCTGCGCGATGTTGTACTTGCGGATGATCGCGCCGAGCGACATTTCGATCGTGATGTTGAAGTGCGAGCTTTGCAGCTGGCCAAGTTCGCGGACGACGTCGGTGCGATACGCCTTAAAGGCATTCGTAAGGTCGTTGAACTTGCACCAGAACGCCCACTGCATCAGCTTGTTGACGATGCGATTGACGACCAGCTTCTTCAGCGGGTAATCCGTGACTTTGCTTCCCTTGATGAAGCGAGAGCCGAAGACGCAGTCGTACCCTTCGCAGATTTTGCGGTAGTAAGCGACGACGTCGGACGGGTGGTCGGAGCAATCGGCCATGACGATCATCACGACGTCGCCGGTGACTTCGTCCAATCCGGAGCGAACCGCACGGCCGAAACCGCCGGGAGGGCGGCGCGTGACGAGCCGCACGTCGGGATCGTCGGCCATCAGTTCGCGCACGACCCGTTCGGTGCCGTCGCGGCTGTTGTCGTTGACGATGAGGATCTCGTAGGGAATGCCTTCACCGCGCAGGGCCGATTGCAATTCGGCCACGGTATGAGGCAGGTTCTTCTCTTCGTTATAGGCGGGAATGACCAGCGACAGGCGAAGGTCGTGCATCGCGGCACCAAGCGGAATCGTCTGCGTCACGGCATCACCCCAGCAATCGTAACGCGGCGTGTGAGGAATGGCGACGCCTGCCGTCGCCGCTCACGAACTCCGCAGGGTTTTCGCGCGATTTCTACATATTGTGAAGAAATCTTGAAAGTCCGGACGGCGGTAATCGGGAAACGTGAACTCGTGGCTTTGCCAGGCCCCGTGGCGGTACATGAGCGTGATTTCGGCGTACATTCCGTCGCCCAGGTAAATGCGGTGGGCGTGGTCTTTCGTCGAGGCGAGCACCAATTTGGCCGCAGTAATATAGCCGGGGTCGAGGTTGAGCGGCCGGGGTTCCGGATGCCCGGCGAGCGCCGCATACTCGGCTTCCCAGGCATTGGTCCGGTGTTTCACAGCCGCCAACTCGCCGGGATCGAAGCCGGCGTCAAAGGCCAAGAAGGTTTTGCCGAGGCCGGGGCCCATCGTGGCGTCGTAGTACGACGTCTCGGCGAACGAGAACGTCGGGCTTACGAGGGCAGCGGGCCCATAGGCCTCGGCGAGTTTGGCTTTCGCCCAATCCATGGCTTCCGCGTACCGCGTGATGACCGCCACCAGCGGCAAGATCGGCGGGTGCGGTCGGGTATCGCCCATAAACTACTTGTACTTCGCACGTTCGGCGGCGACCAACTTGGCAACGGCTTCCGCGGCTCCGGCCAGCGGGATCATCTCGGCCGCTTCCTTGGTCCGCCACTTCAGTTCGAGGTTGCCGTCCTTCAAGCCGCGGCCACCGACGACCACGCGAAGCGGCACGCCGATCAAGTCAGCATCCTTGAACTTCACACCGGGCCGCTGGTCGCGATCGTCGTAAAGAACGTCGATGCCCAGGGCCTGCAGCTCGCCGTAAAGCTTATCGGAGGCCGCGGCAACTTCGGCGTCGGCCGCATTGACCGACGAGACGATCACTTCGTACGGTGCGATCGACATTGGCCAGACAATGCCGTTGGCGTCGCTCTTGGTTTCAATGAGCGACGCGAGGATGCGGTTCACGCCGATGCCGTAGCAGCCCATGATGATCGTGTGCTGCTGTTCCGTATCGTCGAGGAACTTGGCTCCCATCGCATCGGAGTACTTCGTGCCGAGCTTGAAGACGTGGCCGATTTCGACCGTCTTGCGGACTTCGAGCTTGGCATCGCTGCGGGGCGACGGATCTCCTTCGGCTGCGTTACGGAGATCGGCGAAGTGGTCGACT
>JAEUIN010000065.1 GCA_016793115.1 Planctomycetaceae bacterium | reverse complement strand
AGCGTGCCGCCCGTCGACTTCGCACTCATCGCCGCGAGCCAGTCGCGGAACTGGCGAGCCACGGTGGCGAAGGGCTCGGCGGTCGCGGCGGCGCGAAGACGAGCGGCCTTGTCGTCGATCGGCTTCGCGTCTTTGAAGAGTGGTCGGCCGGCTTCATCGACGACCGACGCTACTTCAATGCGGCGGACTTCGGCGTGATGAAACGGCGGGCGGATTTTCGGGTCGCTGTAATTGGCGACATACTTGTGGCAGCGCTCTTCGTCGGCATCGACGATGCAAACTCTTTCCGTCCCGTCCTGCGAGTTCGCGATGACCACGGCGTAAAGGGCCGGGGCTTTCGGCGTGTCGTCAACGCCGCTGTAGATGATCGTCGCCTTGTCGGCGGGCGCAGCCTTCGACGGCTTGCGGGAGGAAGAGCGGGCGGCGGCCGACTTCACGGTGACGGCGGCCTTCGACGACGACTTGCGAGCGGTGCGGGATGCGGTCTTCATACGGCAATTCTCCGATACGAAAAAAGCCGCAAGCCCGGCCGCGGATGTTTAGAAAATGCCGACAGAGTTGGCATCCGCCCGCGCCTCGCTCCCCGCCTATGCGGATCAGCGCTTGAATCGCGAGCCATCGCGGCCGGGCTTCCGGCCTTGTAAAAATCGAATCGCAACGCATCAGGAGAATTCCTCTGTCTCGATCGTCGCGGGCAGTTTCTAAGGCTGCTTGTCGCGATGGAAATAATATCCCACTTCCCGCCGGCCATGTCCACGGCGAAACGCTCTACAGCGCTCAGGAGTGATCTACAGCGCTCATCGAAATTTGCACCCCTGCAACCCACCGCATACGATGAACCGACGCACCGCGCCAGGATGCGAAAACGGGCCTTCTCGCGTCGATCGGCCGCTACGCTCGGCTCTCCGCTCGCGTAGAGTCGTCGCCGTGCGTTAGCGAACGCCGTAGAGCCTCGGACAACCGCCGAACTTGTCAATTTGGAGAATCCGACGATGAGCGCCACGAACTTGACGAATGAACCGACGACGGCCGCCGCGACGATCGAAGGGCTTGCGGGAAGGGTGGCAGCGCTGGAGCGATCGGCGCGACGTTGGCGAGCGGCGGCCGGAGCGGTCGCCTTGCTGGCCGTGGTCGTCGTCGGGATGGGGGCCGCGGGGGATGGCGACTCGGGCGCCGGAATGGCGAACACGGTCAAGGCCCGCGCGTTTATCGTGGTCGACGACGAAGGCAACGCAACGGGAGTTTTCGGTACAACGAAAACCGGCGCGTCGATTAAGTGCCAAGCGGTTTGGGCAAAGTCTATTGAAGCAACTAACAACGACGGCAAGACGATTGCGATACTCGGACAGTCCGAGAGCGACGACTCATCGGCAATCCTCGAATTACGATCTAACGGCATGGCTTCAATCCTAGAAGGCGGTTCGGATAAGGTCGAAGTTGTGAAGGAGTGATCACCGCCCCTGCGCTTCCTTCATCTGCATTCCGACGGCCGCATTCTCAAGGACTTCAAGCCGCTGAATGAACGCCGCGGTCTGAGCGTCGACTGCTTGGATCGCCGCCTTAATCGTGTCGATCTTCTCGCCGATCGCTTTATCGAGTTCGACTTTCACGGCCACGGACGTTGTGACATTGGGCGCAATGACTCTCACCCCCTGTTTGCCATCTGCGCCGGGAAGATTCAGCGCTCCCTCCGCCGCCTTCTTCGCGTTCTCTGCAGCGTGCTTTTCTCGGGCTCCGGCCTTGAATTCGTCATTGCGAAGGAAGAAACCGAGATCGCCCGCCTTGTCTTCTTCACGAGCCCGTTTGATCCGCCCCTCTCTCACGACTTGCGGCGCGAATCGCTCGAGCAAATCCTCTTGCTTCTGCGTGAGCGGCTGATTGTTTCGCGCGGCTTCGGCGGCCTCCAAAATCTTCTTTCGATCGGCCGGCGATTGCGCGCCGAACCACTCCTCCTTGTCCATGCGGGCCTCGCGCGCCGCCCTCGCTTCCTCCGCAAGCCCCTTCTTTCGTTCCTCGAGCGCGCGAATCGACGCAATCGCGGCCTCTTGCTGCGTGCGTTTAATCTCAAGCTCGATCTCGCCGACCTGCCGCGTGGCTTCGATGCGCAGTCGGTTCGCCTCTTTGATTCCCTCCATCGCGCGGGCCGCATTCGCTCCGGCCATCAAACCGCCGCCGGCTTCGGCATCGTTGAACGCTTGCATAAACTGACCGCCCATCGCGTTCGCAGAGTTCAACCGATAGCGGGCTTCGGCGAGCCGGCGGAGTTGATCGGCCGAAACGACGCCGCGACCGCCGCGGATGCCGAGCCCGCCGCGTGCGTCCATGTTTTCGAACGCACCACGCCAACCGCCCATTTCGCGGCCGTGCGTTCGTTCCTCGATCTCGTTCTGCCGAGCCATGAAACCGCGCGCCGATTCCAGGCGAGCGGCGGCGATGGGATTGCCGAGCGCCGCATCGCGCTGCAGTTTGGCGAGATCAACGCCCGCCCCGCCGTTGCGTTCCAGCGCACCGCGAAACTTCGCATCGGCCCGGCGGATGCGTTCTGCCTCGCTCGAAAGCGCGGCGGCGAGCCCGATTCCCACGGCGGAGATCGCCGCACCCAAGGCAATCGCACCCGCACCGATGCCGCCGAGCGCCGCACCGCCGCCGGCCATTGCTGCGCCGCCGACGACACGTCCGCCGATCTTCACCGCCTGCGCGGCTCCGCTGGCGACGTCCATCGCCTGAAACGCTCGCCGCGCCTTGCCCGCGGCCTCAAAGGCTTTGGCGGTTCCATAAACGACGTCGGTAACCGCCTGGAAACGGGCGACCAGTTGCAACGCTTCCTGCGCCGTCTTCGAATCGGCCACGCCTAAAAGCACAATCGCCCGCGCGTACCGCTCCGCCGCTCCGGTCGCGGCCTCCAACGCTTGCCGCGATTCTTTGCGAACTGCGATGTTCGCGCGTTCGGCCCGTTCCGAAAGCGTGATTCTTTCGCGCTGCTCTCGTTGGAAGCGGCTGAATTCGTCGCGCATCACGTTATCGCGGGCGGGCTCGCCGATCGTCGCCCCGAAGTTCGCCGCGGCTTGTCGACGTTGCCAGCCGGCGGAAGAAGCGGCCCGCGCGGCATCGCGGATCTTCCGGCTTGCGTCGATGTGGGCTTTCACGCGGTCGTTGAGAATCCGCTTCTCCCGTTCGAAGGCCGCCGCCGCTTGCCGTAGGTTCGTGTCGCGCTCGCGTTGCTCTTCGCGGGCCGACGCCGCCGCGTATCCACCCGCGAATCCCCCCG
>JAEUIN010000062.1 GCA_016793115.1 Planctomycetaceae bacterium | reverse complement strand
CTCGCGACGAGCCCGCGTTTCTTCGGAGAGCACTTGGCTCTTTTCCGGCGTCTTCGGATCATTGCGGGCCACTTCCAACGGCGCGACCGGCTTCGTCGGCGTCGGTTCCGGTTCTTCGGCCGTTTTCTTTTCGGCCTTCATGTGCTCGGGCGTCTTCGGCGTGAGTTCGACCTTCGACTCTTCCCGCAGCTTCGTCTCGGCAGGCTTCGTCAGTTCCTTGATCGCCGCTTCCACGTCCTGCGTTTCGCCGACGTAGTCGGGCAGGATCACTTCTTTCTCCGCCGGCAGCCCGGGCGGTTCGCCGTCGGCCGTTGCGGCGACGTACTCCATGTACATCTGCCGCGAAAAGAAAATCAACCCGATGTGAAACGCCAGGCTCAAGAACACGCCGAGTTGCAGTCGACGTTGCGAACTGCCGCGGAGCAGGGCCAGCCCGATGAGCAGGGCTGCGGCGGTGCCGGCGATCGTGTAGAGCTGTACACGCGCGTTGCGGTACCAGACTTCGGTCGTCCAATCGCTGAGCGGGTTCGTGTAGACGTAGCCTGCCAGTGAGCCCGCGCTAACTAACAGCAACAAGGTGATCGGCCACCACTGCTCGTCGAAATCGGCGAGCTTGTCGGGGGAGATTTTGCGGACGATTCGATTTTGATTGGCCATGGCTTTCGCCGCTCCGTCGCCTTTCGCCTAACCACCGGTCGCCGCGGCGGCCGTCGCAATCTGGCAATCGCGAATGTTGGCCCGCGCGCAGACGTCGCGAACGTCGATCACGTGCTGCAGGGCGACTTGCTTATCGCCCCGAATGATGACCGTCTGTCGGCCGGGATTGTCGGCCGCCGCTTGCCGCAATTGCGCGAGCAGGTCGGCTTTGGAAATCACGCGACCGCCGAGAATGACGCGGCCGGCGGAATCGACGTTGACGAAGATCTCCTTCGGCTTCGCCAACCGCGACATCGCCTGGCTCGATTTCGGCAGCGGCATGTCGTAGGCTCTCTCTTCCTCTTCGAACCGCGAGGCGACCAAGAAGAAGAGCAACAACTGAAACACCACGTCGATCATCGGCGTGAGGTTCAGCTTGTTGAGGGCCGCGGATTTTTTAATTTTGACGGACATGATTCGGAAGGGCGGAAGGGGGAGGGGGGGAGGGGGGAGGGCGGAAAGCAAAGACATTAAGTTTTCCGGCATTTAGCCGCGGTCCTTGTGACCGCGATCTCTTCTAGCTTCTAACTTCCAGCGTCTAGCATCTCCTTCTAACTTCTCGCCTCCACGCGTTTCGGCATTCTCTCGCTGGGGTGATCGTCCACGATCGTGGCGGTGTTCGGGGCCGGGGCGTGCGCCGCGGGGCCTTCATTATTTTCACCGGCCAGCGTTTGGCGGTTCACGCGGAGCTTCCCTTCAAACCGTTCCCACTGCGGCAACATGCCGAGCACAAATTCGTCGAGGTCGCGAAACAGCGATTGGATTTTGCCTTCGAAATAGTGAGCGAGCACCGCCGCGGGGATGGCGACGCACAAGCCGGCGAACGTCGTGACGAGGGCCATGTAGATGCCTTCGGCCAGCTTCTCGCCGCGATTGGCGTGTTGCGCGGCGTTCGCCGTGACGAAG
>JAEUIN010000059.1 GCA_016793115.1 Planctomycetaceae bacterium | reverse complement strand
GGCACGACGTAGTTCAGCCCGCCGGCGTAGGCGCCGAAGTCGTTGAAGGCGAACTTCTTCACGAGCCGGTACGCCCAGCTGCGCTCGGGAATCTCATGGCCCGGGTCGTATTGCGACGGGCGGCATTCCATCGCGTCGAGTTCCGCCAAGGCCGTGCCGCGGGCCGTTGTGTCCTTCGCCCCGTGCTTCACCACGAGTTCTTTGAGCAAGTCCGGACGCTCGAGGACGATGCAGCCGCGCGTGCTCGTGGCGGCCAGCTTGCGGAAGTCGCGCAAGAATTCCGAACCGCCGATCACGTCGCGCAGCGGCCGGGCGTCGTGAATCGACTCTTTGGCAAACTGCACGATCGGGCACGGCTCAATATCGCCCCAAGGGCTGACGTGATGCGTGAAGCCGGTCGCGGCCGGGCAGAGCGCCTTGCCCGCGCCGTCGTAGTACGCATCGATCACGGCGATCGGTTTCGTGGCCCGCGTGTCGACGACGAACTGCCGCACGCGCCGCTGTTGCTCGGGCGTGAGGCAAAGCTCCGGATGCGGTTCCGGGCCGACGGCGCGATAGGTGTGGTACCACATGTACATCGCACCCATTTCGATGAGCCGGTCGACCCAGCGTTCGGTGAGCAGATCGTCGATGTTCGTGGCGCACAAGCTGGTGCACACGCCGGTCAGCAGCTTGTTTCGCAGGCAGGCGTTTAGGCCTTCCATCGTGCGGCTGTAAACCTCGGGTCGGCCGCGGCGGACGTCGCTGATGATCTCGGTCCCTTCGATGCTGACCAGCGGCGTAACGTTGCCGGCCTTGCGAAGCCGCTTGGCGACGGCGTCGTCGATCAATTGGCCGTTGGTGAACACTTGGAAGTAGCAGTCCGAGTGCCGCTCAAAAATCTCGAGCACCTCGGGATGCATAAACGGCTCGCCGCCGAGAATCCCGAAGAAGCTATTGCCCATCTGCTTCGACTCGGCGATCAACCGATCGATGGCGGGCAGGTCGATCGTGTGCTGCTTCGCGGCGACGTCGACCCAGCAGCCTTGGCAGCGCAGGTTGCAGCTGTTGATGATCGAGATGTAGAGAAACGGTGGAAAGAACTCGCCCCGCTTCAGACGCCGCTTATGTTTCCAAACGGCCACAGCCCCCTTGGCTCCCATGTTCCACAAGAGCTTCCAAACCAGACGCTTGTCGGTTTCCAGCAGGGCGCGTTTGGCGAGGCGAAGGTACATAGGCGAGCTTGGAGACGGGAGCCGGGAGCTAAGAGCTGACGCGATCGAAGCATTAGCCCCCGGCGAGTGGCCGGGGGCAAGCGACGTTCTTCCTAGTATAGACGAGGAACACCTCAAAGTCTCAGCGGCGGCCCGCACGTATGCACGTGCGGCTATTGAAGGGGGCGACGACCCTTGAACGTATCGTCGCCCCGCCTACGATTGAGCGACCATGATCGACCGACCACGATTACTTGCTGCGTATGCCAAGGCCCGGGAGGCGCTGCTGGCGGAGCGCGTGCCGGAGGGGCACTGGGTCGGCGAACTTTCCTCCAGCGCCTTGAGCACGGCCACGGCGGTGAGCGCGCTGGCGATTGCGGCCCGGCACGCCGACCCCGCGACGCGTACCCAGTACGAAGCTTTGATCGCGGCCGGCTTGCAGTGGATCTTCGCCCGCCAAAACCCCGACGGCGGTTGGGGGGATACCGACAAGAGCCTCTCGAACATCTCGACGACCATGCTCGTGCGGGCCGCCGCGCACCTCGCCGAACAAACCGCTTCAACAGCGAGCCGGGAGCGTAAGCGACCGGAGTCTTTCGCGAGCTCCCCTGCCCTGCGCTGTGATTCTCTCAAACGCGCCGAAGAATACATCGCCGCGCAAGGCGGCATCCCCGGACTTCGCCGGCGTTACGGCCGCGACAAAACCTTCGCCGTGCCGATCCTCACCAATTGCGCACTCGCCGGGCTCGTACCGTGGCGCGAAGTAAGTGCCCTACCCTTTGAAGCGGCTTGCCTGCCGCAATCGTGGTACCGTTTCGCGCGGCTGCCGGTCGTGAGCTACGCGATTCCCGCACTCGTCGCCATCGGGCAGGCGAAATACTTTCACGATAAACCTTGGAACCCGATCGCCCGCGGCGTTCGAGCTTTGTCGGTCAACCGCAGCCTAAACGTCTTGCGAAAGATGCAACCGGCCAGCGGCGGCTTTCTCGAAGCGACGCCGCTGACGAGCTTCGTCGTGATGAGCCTAGCGAGCATCGGCCGGCACGATCATCCGGTCACGCAACTCGGGCTCAAGTTTCTCATCGACTCGGTCCGCCCCGACGGCAGCTGGCCGATCGACACGAACCTTGCTACGTGGGTCACCACGCTCTCGATCAACGCGCTGGGTACGCGCGACGGCACCGAACATCTGACGCCGCAACTTCTCGATTGGCTCCTCTCGTGCCAACACACCGAGCGCCATCCCTTCACCGGCGCCGACCCCGGCGGCTGGGGCTGGACAGACCTTAGCGGCGCGGTGCCGGATGCCGATGACACGCCGGGGGCGATGCTTGCGATCCAAGCCATTCATCGGGCATTACAGATTCAGCCGGCTGTTCTTGAATTGTGCAGCGGCTGCTCTTGGCTTGCGTCTTTACAAAACTCAAACGGCGGTTGGCCAACTTTCTGCCGCGGCTGGGGAAAACTGCCCTTCGATAGAAGCGGCACCGATTTAACAGCACATGCGTTACGCAGCTTGATAGCAGACGCAGAAAACAACAGTGCAGAAGCAATTCGTAGTTTAATACACTCGCCTGCGGCGTTTTTCGATCCGGCTCCATCAAAGTTAGAGCAAGCCGCCGCCAAAGGTTTTGTTTACCTGCAAAAAGCGCAACGCCCCGACGGCTCCTGGCTCCCACTGTGGTTCGGCAACCAGTGGGGCGACGACGATGAGAACCCGCTCTACGGCACGGCCCGGGTTCTGTTGGCCTACCGCGACCTCGGCCGCATGGGCGACGTGCCGGCGATGCGCGGCATCGACTACCTGCTGACGAAGCAGAACGTTGACGGCGGTTGGGGAGGCCCGGGCATCAATGGGGAAGGCGGAATGGGGAAGGCGGAATGTCGGGTACCCGCGCCAAATACAGGTCATTCCCCATTCCCCATTCCCACTTCCCCATTCGCCTCGTCCGTCGAAGAAACTGCCGTCGTCGTCGAAGCCCTCTGTGCTGCCGCGAGTCGCCCCGAGGTTCAAAAAGCCGTCGAAAGAGGGGCTCTGTGGCTGGTCGAAGCCGTTGAATCCGGCCGGTCACATGTGCCGAGCCCGATTGGTTTCTACTTCGCCAAGTTGTGGTATTATGAGAAGCTCTATCCGCTCATCTTTACGGTCGGCGCGCTACGGGCCGTCGTCGAGTCGAGCGGACCTGACACACACCCCGCCGCACCGGCCTAGCGCTTAGCTCCCAACGCCGAGCGCCTGCCGAGTCCCCCGCCCTGCCCTACATTCCGGAGTTCGGTTCTCTTGGCGACTGCACCTCTGAACCCGACCGAACACGTCCACTTGGCCGATACGCTTTCGCCAGCCGAACGCTTGGCTGCGGAAACGGCCGGCTTGAACGGCAACGGCGACGGCAAGCGTAAGTCGAAACGTCGCGACACCAGCAAACTCAAAGAAGTCCCTGGCACGCGCGCCGAGCGCGACTCGCTGCGGGCCCGGTGCCGCGAAGTCGCCGCGAAGCTCGATAAGAGCCGGCCCATCACCAAAGACGAACTCGAAGCGATCTGCCGCCGCACGCTCGACGAAGCCGGTCTGCCCGAAAGTTTCCTCGGTTGGACGATGGTCGTGCTCGCGAGCGAGTTCTGGGAAAGCCAGGTCGCAGCCGTGCCGTTCAACCGCCGGCTGTTCCTGTTGCCCCACTGCTTGAAGCACGCCGAAGGTTGCCCGGCCGACTACGACGACTTCGGCCTCGATTGCCGCAAGTGCGGGGCGTGCAGCATCGCCGACTTCCGCACGGCCGCCGAAGACCTGGGCTACAAGGTGCTCGTGGCCGAAGGCTCGCCGATCGTCTTGAAGATCATCGTCGGCGGGCATGTCGACGCCATTTGCGGCGTCGCTTGCTTGAACGTGCTCGAAAAGGCGATCGATAAGATTTTGCTCGCCGGTATTCCGTGCGCCGCCGTGCCGCTGCTCTCCAGCGATTGCCGCAACACGAGCGTCGACGAAGACCTGGTCATGCAAATGGTCAACCTTCGGCAGCCTGAGCCGGAAGTGAAGACCAAGAGCTACGTGCACTTGATGCGGGCCGCGAGCGGGATGTTTGAACAAGCCGAGCTCGAACGCTTGGTGCCGCGCCTCCGCGGAGGTCCGCGGCTTGCCGAGGTCAATGGCCAAGGGATCGGCGCGCTTGATCCGGTCGCCGGCACCGAGGCAATCGCTTACGACTTCCTCGCCAAAGGGGGCAAGCATTCGCGACCGTTCATCACGCTGGCCGTTTACGACGCTCTGACCGGCGCCCAAGGCGCATCGGCCGACGGTGCCGCGCACCTCGCGCAGATTCCCGATTACGTCAAGCGTACGGCGATGTCGATCGAGACCTTTCACAAGGCCTCGCTCGTGCACGACGACATCGAGGACGACGACCAATTCCGCTACGGCGATGAGACCGTGCACCGCAAGTACGGCATTCCGACGGCGATCAACGTCGGCGATTACATGATCGGCCTCGGCTACCGACTCATCTCGCGCGACGCCCGGGCGATGGGGCCCGACGTTGCCGCCGATATTCTCGATCGGCTGGCCGACGCCCACATGAAGCTCAGCGAAGGCCAAGGGGCCGAGCTTCTCTGGCGCGACTCGCTGCAAAAGCAACTCGCCCCGCTTGATGCTTTGAAGATCTACGCGCTCAAGACCTCGCCGGCGTTTGAAGCGGCACTGTACTCGGGCCTGCGTCTCGGCGGTTGGAAGGAAGAAGCCGCACCCGCCGAGCAGGCGACAAGCAACGGTGCCGCAGCCAACGGCAAGTCGAAGGCCGATGCCAAGCCCGGCGCTTGGGTCGGCCAGTTCGCGCGGCATCTCGGCGTGGCGTTCCAAATCCTGAACGACCTCAACGACTGGCGCGGCGACAACCACAACAAGCTTTCGGCCGGCGGCGACGTGCTCGGCGGCCGCCCGACGGTCCTCTGGGCTCTCGCGCTGGAAGGACTTTCGGCGGAGCGCCGGGCCGAGTTGCTCGCGCTCACTGCGCAGAAGCAAGCTTCGCCGCAACTTGTTACTCAGGTCCGAGCGCTGTACGAAGAAGCCGGCGTGTTCGCGAAGGCCGAGAAACTGGTCGACAAGTACCAAGAGCGGGCCGAAGCCCTGGCCGACGAAGTCGAGCCGGAAGAATTGCGCCGCTTGCTCTATTATCTAATCGAC
>JAEUIN010000055.1 GCA_016793115.1 Planctomycetaceae bacterium | reverse complement strand
TCGCTGCACGGCGTCTAGACGGACGGTCTCCTTGCCCCGCTCTAGTTCCGTGATGAACCGGACGCCGACCCCGGCGAGTTCTGCCAGTTCTCTTTGGGAGAGCTTATTGGCTTTGCGCCTCTCCCGGACAAAATCGCCGATCTGCAAGGGAACGCCGGGTTTCGTTGTCATCGGAAGCCTACTGCCGGAGTTGATTACCGATCGGGAACAAAATGCCGGATATGTGCCATTCTAGCCCCTCACTTACGTTCAAGTAGTATTTATTTTCCCGATCGGGAATATGGCAGTGATTTTTCTAGATAAAACGCCCACATTTGCCTGGACGCAAGCCATGAATATCCCGATCGGGGTGTTCTTTGTTTTGATGACTGTATCATGCCAGTCACGCACGGTACCCACTAGCCTCCAATTCCGCCAATTTTGAATGCATTTATTCCTGATCGCTAAGTCATTGACACTGCTTGACTTACGATTGGCAATTGACAGGATGGTTCATTCGCGTTATCGTCGGCTACGTCTGCAACTCATGGCCTGCTGTCGTAGCCGACGATAACGCGAATGAACCATCCTGCTCAGCAGCGGGGCTATATTCCGTTACCTGCAATGCTAGACTTCAAGTGGTGCAACTGCCTAAGTGCGGGCATTTCAGCGCCCTTTATCGCATATCGCGATCGCAGAAAGTAATCAAATGGCCGTTAAGACTCTTCGTCTGTCGGAATTGGGTCGCCTCTCAGAAGCGGAGAGCGAAGCCCGACTCGAAGAATTCGGAGCGAAGAAGCCATTCGTGCTCAACGGTGAAGTTGAGCATCTGAACAGCAGGATCGCGCGCTTAGAATCTCGCTACGAGATATCGTCAAAGCAGATGATTGAGGCAGTGAAAGCTGGCAGGATGAAAGAAACTGCCGAGATTGGTCACTGGCTCATGCTTCTCGATATGCGAGATCGCCTTGGCCGACGTAGATCCTAGGCACGGCCCTAATCGCTCAGGCAGTTGCTTCGCGATTCATAAAACGATTCTCTCCCAGGCAAGGGCCACAGGATTCGTTTGCGGTGACGCTATCGAATTTACGGACTTCGATACGTTTTTTACGATCGAGGGAGAAATCGGGTGCCTTGGTGAAATCGTTATTTCTGTATCAAAGATCTTGGAGGTTGTTTCGATTAGCGAAGACAACCAGCGATTAGTCCAAACATCCAGCTATTCGTACAACGTCTTGATTCGCGGCGGACATAACATCTTCAGGTATGACAACAACCATCCCGAGAGCCCGCATCCTGGACATCACACGATTCATCACAAGCATGAATTCGACTGGCAAACAGGTGATGAGTTCAATTGTTCTCCCCGATGTATCGGCCATGACTGGCCACATCTTGGCGAAGTGATCGCGGAAGCTTCGGATTGGTACTACGCAAATCGTAGCCTCCTCAAAAATCCCAATAGATGCGCAGAAGATCTGCAATCTGACGTAACACGATAGATACCTTCTCGATCAGCGTCGCTTGCTACTCCGATGACTATCGCCGCAACATCGGGCATTCTTTGAAAAGCGACCTGCTGAAAATCGCGCTGGAGTGCTAAGCAGAGCACCGGCAAGTGCTATGTTGACTGCATGACGTCAATGAGCACTGGTTATCAAGCCGAACGGTAAAGCCCCACTCCACGAAGCACATGTAATCCGCCTAGAAAGCACCAAGTCGTCTTACGCGCCGCGTTCTCACACTTGCTCCTATCGCTGTCGAGCATTTAGGCAAGCACTATGCCGGACACTCCAGCAACAGACGCGGATGCGTCGATCAAAGCAGCATCGAGTTGTCCATTGTCGCGATAGTGATGCTCGTCGTTGATTGGCAATACGTCGCTTGCGACGCGCCCACTGCCTGCATTCGCTTCGTGCAAAACCTGTGAGGGCGAGTGTGTGCTCTTTCTTGTCGATGATCGGCGTTCATACGGCGACGACATAGATGGAAGCGAATAGCGATTGCCGAGTCGGAAAACTGGCTTCAGAATGAGCCTGATTTTCTCCCGAAGATCCTCCCAAAGGTATCTCCGAGGGTATCACAAAAGGTATCACCTCGATGAAACCCTCAAAGGGTATCACCGAGGTGATGCTGTAAGTCGTTGTCGCAAAACGGCTTAAAAAGTGGAGCGGAAGGGAGTCGAACCCTCGACCTCTGCATTGCGAACGCAGCGCTCTCCCAACTGAGCTACCGCCCCGGCGGCCGGGGCGAGTTTTGGTCGCTTGCCGGACGATCAGGTGTTTTCCTGGGAGAGGCGATTGTAGAGGCTGCGGTTCGCCTTGTCAAAGCGAGCCCCGCCGCAAGCGCGACCGACCGGGCGCTGCGAAACTCGGCTGCACGACGGCGCGAGAACGAGGCAACGAGCATTGCTCTCCGCCGCACGGTGGGCCGTGCGGTCGGTCGTGCGTCGGCAAGCGGTAAGTTCTTGCGTCGCGCCGCGGCGGGCGCTACCTTGGACATCCGCCTCGCAACGCCCCGCCTTGCTCTCGAGTCATCACCATGGCGAACGAACCTCTGAAGCCGCCCGCGGGCGGTAAGCCTCTCGGTGCGCCGAAACTCATTCCGGCCCATCAGCCTGCGACCGGCGACGCTATTCCGCTCGCCGCCGGACCGGCGGCGAACCCGACGCTCAACATGGGGGCGCGTAAGCCGGGAGCCGTGCCGCTTCGGCCGCTCGGGGCAGGCAACGCCGCAGGCCTGCCGGCCGGACTCAAAGAGCCGCGGCTCGTTTCGCTCGACGCCTTTCGCGGCTTCGTGATGCTGATGATGGCGTCGTCGGGCTTCGCGCTCGCGCAGGTCGCCAATCGGCTCCGCGCCGCCGGCACGAGCGAAGACTCGACGGAGTTCAAGATCGTTCGCACATTGGCCGACCAGTTCTCGCACGCGGTCTGGCAAGGGGGCGTGTTCTGGGATCTGATTCAGCCGGCCTTCATGTTCATGGTCGGCGTCGCGCTCCCTTATTCCTACGGCAAGCGGCTCGCGCGGGGCGATTCGTACATCTCGCGCTTGCTGCATACGCTCGCACGGTGCGTGCTGCTTGTGGCGATCGGCGTGTTTCTGGCCAACCCCACCGGTTCGAAGGAACAACCGTATACGGTGTTCACGTTCGCCAACGTGCTCTGCCAGATCGGACTCGGTTATTTCTTCGTGTTCTTGTTCGTCAACCGCGGCCTTTGGTTGCAGGTCGCGGCGATCGCGGCGGTTCTCGGCGGCACTTGGTATGCGTTCTTTCAGCACCCGCTGCCGCCGGAAGATTTCGACTACGCCTCGGTCGGCGTGCCGCGGACGGTGAAGGTGAAAGAGAACGGCGTCGAGAAGGAAGTGCCGAACCCGGAGTTCGAGCAAGTCATTCTGCCCGGCTTGAAGGGGCATTGGTCGAAGAACGTCAACTTCGCGTCCGACGTCGACCGCGACCTGCTGAACCGCTTCCCGCGCACGCAAGCGCCGCCGCGGCGCGACGGCGAAACCGACGACGCTTATGCGAGCCGCGTCGAGGAGAACCGGAAGCAGTACGAGTTCCAATTCAACAGCGGCGGCTATGCGACGCTGAACTTCGTGCCGTCGATTGCCACGATGCTCTTAGGGCTGATCATCGGCGAGTTGCTGCGCCGGCTCGATAAGTCATCGGGCGATAAGTTGATCGCGATGCTGCTGGGCGGCGCGGTCTGCTTGGCCGTCGGCGTCGCGCTGCACTTCACCGTCTGCCCGATCGTCAAACGAATCTGGACGCCGAGTTGGGCGCTGGCTTCAGGCGGCCTCGTCATCTGGATGCTGGCGCTGTTCTATCTGGTGATCGACCACTTCGGTTGGCGGCGGATCGCGTGGCCGCTCGCGGTCGTCGGCATGAACTCGCTGCTCGTGTACTTGATGGCGCAACTGCTCAAGGGTTGGACGCTCAAGGCGATCTATACGCACCTGACGATTCCCTACGCCAAGCTCGCCGGTTGGCTCGCCGAAGCGACGGGCAAGCCGATCAGCCGCGAGCTGCTCGGCGGCGCGAGCAACCCGTACCAGCCGCTCTACGAAACGCTGGCCGTGTTGTTCGTGTTTTGGCTCGTCTGCGTGTGGCTCTATCGGCAACGATTGTTCGTGCGGTTGTAATCCGGCGTCATTCACAACCGAGAGCCCGGAGGCCCCGGAGAAGCTTTCTGATTCCTCCGGGAACTCCGGGTTCTCCGTTGTTAAAATCCGGTCGCTAGAGCGCGCTGCTTCGAGTTCAGTGACTCTCGACCGGCGCGCCGCTCGACAGGCGGGCCAAGAACACCGCGCCCACGATCAGCGCGAACGCGGCCCACTCGTTCCAAGTGGGCAGTTTTTTCCCGATCGCGAAGTTGAGCACCAGGAAGATCGCCACGGCGATTACTTCTTGAATGATTTTGAGCTGCGCGGTGGTGAACGTCAGCGCGCCGTGGCGATTGGCCGGCACTTGCAGCGCATATTCAGGGAGCGCGATGAGCCAGCAGACGAGAATCGTCACCCAGAGCGTCGGCCGGCCGAAGCGGTCGCCGAGCCACACATGGCCGTACCAGGCCAAGGTCATGAACACGTTCGAAGCGATCAGCATCAAGACGGTAAACATACGGCGATTTCCGTTGCGCAGCGGGACCGGCGAACGGTCGGGAAGCTAGCACAATCGCGCGGCCCGGGGGAGGGCGCTCGGCGGGCGAAATTCCCGCCGCCGGCCGCCGCCCCCTCCGAGAGAAAGTCGGCATTTGCGGGGTGCGCGTGACAATCGCTCGCCGGCGGGCCTATACTTGGAAGAACGTCCGTGTGTCGTCGTCAGTCCGCCGAGGGAGCGTCTTTTCATGTTGCGCCGTATCGTCGTTCCGGCCCTTTGCGCCGGTTGGTTGTTCGCGTTTTGCCTCGGCATGGTGCACTTGGTTCGGCAGGCCCAGGCCGAGAATGGCGCGGAGAAGCCGGCCGCGAAGAAGAACGCGGCCCAGGCCGCGGCTAAGAAAGGCGCGGAGGAACAGAAATATCTCCGCATCGTTCGCGACGCCAAGGACGTGCCCACCAAGCTGGATACGGCGATCGTTCGTTACGTCGGCACGAAAGGGAAATACGCCGGCGTCACGGTCGACCTGATCGGCGCGGTGCACATCGGCGACAAGAGCTACTACGACGAACTGAACAAACGCTTCGCCGGGTACGAGGCGTTGCTCTACGAACTCATGGCCCCGAAGGGAACGCGGATTCCCAAGGGAGGCGGCCAGGGACGCAGCGGGCACCCGATCGGCCTGATGCAGGAAGGGATGACCGACGTGCTCGGCCTTTCCTACCAGTTGCGCGAAGTCGACTACACGAAGAAGAACTTCGTGCATGCCGACATGAGTCCTAAAGAGTTCGACGCCAAGATGGACGAGCGCGGCGAAAGCTGGATGGGGATGGCCTTCAAGATGATGGGGCAAAGCATCGCCATGCAGGCCCAAAAGGGAGGCGCGGCCTCGACCGAAATGGAGATGCTGCTGGCGCTGTTCGACGCGAATCGCGAGTTGAAGATGAAGCGCGCCTTGGCCAAGCAATTCGAAGACATGGAAGGGGTGATGGACAGCTTCGGCGGCGAGGAAGGTTCTACGATCATCACCGAGCGCAACATCGCCGCCCTCAAGGTGCTGAAGCAGCAACTCCGCAAGGGAAAGAAGAACGTCGGCATCTTCTACGGCGCAGGGCACTTGCCGGATATGGACAAGCGGCTGATCGAAGAATTCGGCCTGAAGCGCGACAAGACCGAGTGGCTTACCGCTTGGGATATGAGCGAACCGGCCAAGCCGGCTAAAGCCCCGGCCAAGAAGGCCGCGAAGTAGTAGATCGCCGCCGTTTGCGCGGCATTCTATTTAACCGGCGGCGCGTTGCTTTTCGCTGCGCACCGCTCTGTAATGGCCGACGCTTCTCACCCGCTCTCTTGTGAGGTGTTCGATGTCGCGTCGCCGGCTCAGTTGGTTCGCGCTGGTTTTGAGCGTCGTCTGTTGGCGTGCCGAATTCGCGGCTGCGGCGGAGAAGACGCCGCTCACGGTCGACGACCTCTATCGCCAGGAATCGATCACGGATTTCACCGTGAGCCCGCGCGGCGACGAAGCGGTGTACGTGCGCAATTGGTACGACGCGAGCCAACCCGGCCGACGGACGGCGCTATGGCGCGTCGACGGTGAAACCGGCCGGGCCGAACCGCTCGAGGCGGGCGAACCCGACGGACGAATGCCGGTTTACTCGCCCGACGGCGAACGCTTGGCGTTTGTTTCCTCACGAGCCGTCGACGGAGTCTTGCCCTATCGTCGCGTGCCGCTTTACTCCGACCCGACCGGCGGGCTGTGGATCGTCGAGCGCGAAGGGGCGGGGTTCGCGAAACCCAAGCAGGCGGGCAACGAATTCCTTAAACCACAACTTCTCACCGACGGTTTCTACGGCCGCATCCGCTTCACGCCGCAAGGCGACGGCCTCGTCGCCGTCGCCGGCATCTCGCGCTTGGTCGGTGAAGACGAAATTCGGCGTCGGCTCGACGGGCAACTGCGTCCTGTGTTCGACGATCAAGGTGAAGGGTACGAAGGCTACAGCCCGTCGGTGGTGTTGTTTCACAGCGGCGACGCACGAGCACCGGGACCGCTCTTAATTGCCGACGCCAAGCGCCCGATTTGGTACGGCGATCCCCAATGGACTCCCGACGGCAAACAAATCATTCTTCACGCCAATCGGTCCGACGACCAAGAAAGCGTGCGTTACAGCATCAACAAGAACTACGACCTCTGGCGGTTTGACCACGAGTACGCGACGTCGCCGCCGTCGGACGATCTTACTCAACTCACGACCAATCCCGGCCCCGACGTTTCGCCGCGCGTCTCCCCCGACGGCAAGCATGTGCTCTATCTTTCCGTGCCCCGCAACGGCCCGCATATGGATGTGTTCAACCTCTGCGTGCTCGCGCTCGATGGGGAGGGCGCTAAGCCCAAGGTTTTAATCAACGCCCACGACGCCGAGCGCGACGACGACGGCACCCCGCCGTTTCAGCCGACCTTTCCGCTCCGCGACGATTCCTGGATCGACGACGAACACGTCCGCGTCCGCGGCGTGCGCGGGCTCACGAGCGAAACCATGGTGTTCCACATCGGCGGGCCGGAAGTGCCGATCAGCGCCTCGGCGAAGCCGGAGCCGGAACCGCCCGCGAACAAGAAGCTGAAGCCGCCGGCGACCAATGCGTGGCTCGCCGAGCGCTATCGGGCGCGCGAAGAGGTCGTCCGCTGGAAGAGCTTCGACGGCCTCGGAATCGAAGGCATTCTCACACTCCCGCCGGAAGAACTGAAGCAGTACACAAAGCCGTATCCGGTGATCGTTTATCCGCACGGCGGGCCGCATAGCGCGAGCAAGCCGGGCTTCAACTTCACCGCGCACCTGTTCGCGGCGCACGGCTACGCCGTGTTTCAACCCAACTTCCGCGGCACCTACGGCTACGGACGCAAGTTTCTCGACGCGGCCCGCTTCGATATGGGGGGCTCCGACATGCAAGACATCCTCACGGGCGTCGACATGCTCATCGAGCGCGGCGACGTCGACGCCGAGCGGCAATATCTCTTCGGCATCAGCTACGGCGGCTATTCGACCTGCCGTTTGGTGACGCTCACCGACCGTTTCCGCGCGGCCTGCGCGCAGAACGCCGTGACCGATCTGCACGCGATGTGGCACTTGAGCGATCTGCAGAGTTGGACCGAATGGGAATTCGGCGGCAAGCCTTGGGAGACGGTCGAGCACGAGGGACGGAAGATCGACGTCGGCGCGCTGATGCGCGACCGGAGCCCGACGACGTACGCGCACAAAGTGAAGACGCCGACGCTGCTGCTGCACAGCGATCACGATCGCCGTTGCCCCTTGGCGATGGGACAAATGTTCTATCGGGCCCTGAAAGAGAACGGCTGCGAGACGGAGCTTGTGATCTACAAAGACGAGCGCCACGGCATGTGGCAGGTGAAGCATCAGGCCGACGCGCTGCGGCGCACGCTCGCCTGGTTCGAAGCGCATAAGTAGGGTGTGGTCGAACGGAGTGAGGCCCACGCGGAATCGACGTCGTATCCGCGTGGGCCTCGCGATGTTCGCCCCGCCCGACTCATGTCGCAGGATTCCATGAAATCGCAGCGGCGCGGTCGGCGTTAAACCTTGCCGATCGCGCCGTCGGCGAGCGCGACAATTCGTCGGGATCACGCTTCGAAGCCCTGGAATACAGGGGGAAACCCTTGACTCGCGCCGGCCTGCGTGTTCTTATCGGGACTCTTTTTATCCGGCCCGCCGGGGCCGTCTGAGTCGACTTCGCTTTCCTCCCGCCTGAGCCTTCGCCCCTCATGAGTCCAAGCCCCAGCGCCGTTCCGCCTGTTCCCGATCAACTTACCGGTCCTTGGTACAAACTGCTCACGCGGTATCACTGGTTCGTGTTCATCGTCGCGGCCCTCGGCTGGCTGTTCGACACGATGGACCAGCAGTTGTTCAACTTGGCCCGCCGGCCTTCGATGCTGGAACTGTTGCCGAAGACGCCGGGGCTCGGCGCGGCCGATCTTTCGCCCGAGTTGTTTAAAGGGCTTGTGGCCGAATATAGCGGCTACGCCACCGCCATTTTCTTGCTCGGTTGGGCCACGGGCGGACTGACGTTCGGCGTCTTGGGCGATCGCTTCGGACGCGCGCGCGTGATGATGTGGACCATTCTGGCGTACTCGCTCTGCACGGGCTTAAGCGCATTCTCGGTCAGCTTTTGGGACTTCGCCTTCTATCGCTTCCTCACCGGCCTCGGTGTCGGCGGCGAGTTCGCCGTCGGTGTGGCGCTCGTGGCCGAAGTGATGCCGGAGAAAGCGCGGCCGTTCGCGCTCGGCTGGTTGCAGGCGCTATCCGCCGTGGGCAACATTTCCGCGGCGCTCATCAGCATGTCGTTGGGCCACTTAGAGCAATCCGGCGTAGTCGGCGGCCTCTCGATCGGCGGTTTCCAGATGACCGCTTGGCGCTTGATGTTCGTCGTCGGCACGGTGCCGGCGCTATTGGCCGTCGTCATCCGGAGCAAACTCAGGGAACCGGAGCGCTGGCAGCAAGCGGCGCATACGCGCGTCGGCCAGAAAGTGCTGAGCTTGTACGGCAATCTCTTCGGCGATCCACGTTGGCGCAAGAACGCGATCGTCGGCATGTTCCTTGCGTTTTCCGGCGTCGTCGGCCTCTGGGGCATCGGCTTCTTTAGCTTCGACTTGTTGCAACTCGTGTTTCGCAAGAAGTTCGAAGGCCAGAACCTGACTCCGGAACAAATCGCGGGCGAGCTCTCGTTTTGGTCGGGCGTCGCTTCCGTCGTGCAAAACGTCGGCGGCTTCTTCGGCATCTACGCCTTCAGTCGGATCACGCACGTCATCGGTCGTCGCAAGGCGTTTGCGATCTCGTTCATCGCTGCGATGCTGAGCACCGCGTTCGTGTTCTGGAATCTCGACGAGTTCTCGGAGATCTTCTGGATGCTGCCGCTGATGGGTTTCTGCCAGTTGATGATCTTCGGCGGCTACGCGATCTACTTCCCCGAATTGTTTCCGACCAGTCTGCGCAGCACCGGCACGTCGTTCTGCTACAACGTCGGCCGCTTCGTCGCGGCGCTCGGCCCGTTTACGTTCGGCTTGCTGACGAGCAAAGTGTTCATCGGAATGGAACACGAGCCGATGCGCTACGCCGGCGTCGCGATGAGCGCGATCTTCGTGCTCGGCCTTGCCGTGTTGCCGTTCGCCCCGGAAACGCACGGCAAGCCGCTGCCGGAGTAACGGCCGGAGTTGCGGCGTTTGCCATTAAGTTGTCAGGCGAACGGGGGCCGTAAGGCCCCCGTTGACGCCGATGCGGCGACGATTCCAAATCAAGCGCGAAACGACGAGGCACGGCAAAGTCGCGAGTTGCCGCCGCGACGTAAACGGCCGGCTGACGCCGGCCGCTCGCCGAAGTGCGCATGCGATTCAAACGACTCTACACGAACGTCTGCCAAGTCGGCTTGATCGTCAGTTCCGACACATGAGCGCGCGGCGGCAAGCAGGCGACCATCAGCACGGCCGCGCCGACGTCTTCCGGCTTCAGAATCTTCGCGCGGTGCTCGGCGCTCACCGGGGCGGGTCGCTTCTCCAAGATCGGCGTATCGACTTCGCCGGGGTAGACGTTCGTCACGCGGACGCCGAACTCCGCCGCTTCCTGCGCGGCCGTGATGCCGAGACCCGTCACGGCGAACTTCGAGGCGTTGTAACCGATGCCGCCGAGCATGCCGGCCCGAATGCCGGAAACGCTGTTGATGTTGACGATCAGCCCGTCGCGCTTCTCGGCCATCTTCGGCAACGCGGCGCGGAGGCAATAGAAAGAGCCGTAGCAGTTGATCTTCATCATCGCGTCCCAGTCTTCAAGCGACAGTTCCGCGAGTCGGCGGCGAGCCGTGTTCGTGCCGGCGCTGTTCACCAAAATATCTAGCGGGCCGAACTCGGCATGCACCTCGGTAAACAGCTTTTCGACGCTCGACCAATCGCCGACGTCGACCGTGCGATAGGTCATCGGCACCGCCGATTTCGTTTCGGCGCAAGCCTTCTTCAGCACCTCTTCGCGCCGGCCGGTGATGATCACGCGGCAGCCTTCGGCCGCGAGCGCTTGAGCGATGCCGAGCCCGATTCCCGTTCCGCCGCCGGTCACCAGGGCGGTCTTTCCTGAAAGCTTCATTGCGGTCGATTCCGTGTCTGAGAGAAGCGTGTCGAGAGGAGGTCGCCGTCCGAAACGACGAGCGGCCGGCGTGAGCCGGCCGGTGAATTTGCGAATCAGCACAAGGTAACAGAAGCGGCCCGGTTATGCCGGCCGCTCGCCCACTAGCCCGGAGCGCAAGCGACGGGATGAACGTCGCAGCCACCGCGAGAGTGCGCGGAGCGGCGAACACAACCAATCCCCTCGCTAGCGCTCGGGGCCGGTGTTTCGGTGCGCCGCCCTGCGGGCATCAGGCGAACACGCCGGGAATGACGCGGCCTTCGGGCAACACGAAGTGCGGGCGGTTCTGCCGGTCTTCGAGCCGCGTCGTCGGATCGATGCCGATCGCGCGGTAGATCGTCGCCGCGACGTCGCCCGGCGTGTTGCCCTCGCTCGTCGGGTACGCGCCGTTGCGATCGGTCGAGCCGATCACCGTGCCGGGCGCGGTGCCGCCCCCCGCGAAGAACATGCTGCCGCACGGGCCCCAGTGGTCGCGGCCGCCGTTCTTATTGATCCGCGGCGTGCGGCCGAACTCGGTGACGAACACGACGAGCGTGCGCTCGAGCAGCCCGCGCGCTTCGAGATCGTTCAACAGCGCGGCGAACGCCTTATCGATGCCCGCCACATGGTACGGCCGCTTGGCCATTTCGCAGATCACCGGGTGGTTTTGGCTGACCGCGTTGTGATTGTCCCACAGATTGCCGTAGTCGGGATCGTAACCGTAGTCGACCATGACGAACCGCGCCCCGGCTTCCACCAAGCGGCGGGCCATCAAGCAGCGGCCCCCGATCTTCGTACGGCCGTAGGCGTCGCGCGTCGTCGCGGATTCGCTCGCGATGTCGAACGCTTCGCGAACCTTGTTCGAGGCCAGCATCTGAAACGCGTTGCGATAGTGCGCGTCCATGTCGGCGTAGGCGGCGAGTCGCTCCGCGCCGCGCAGCTCCGTTTCGAGCAGCTTTCGCAATTCAGCGCGGGCCGCGAGCCGATCGTAATTCAACTCTTGCGGAAGCTCGATCGCCGCCGGCTCCAGTCTCTCTTCGACGGTGAGCTTCGCCAATGCGTCGCCCGAACCTTTCGTGAAGTCGAGCTCTTCCGGTTCACGGGCCGCGCAAAACGGCGCGTATTCCCGGCCCAACCAGCCGCCGACGAAGAGGTCGGTCGGCGGCGGGCCGGGCCGCGTGAAGCCGGGGATCGCGATGTAGCCCGGCAGATCGTTGCGCGGGCCTTGCAGTCGCGACACGATCGAGCCGATGTTCGGTTCGGTCTTAATGTCGGCGAGCGAGACCGGCCGGCCTGAGAGCGTGTAGGCCTGGCTCATGAAATGGTCGTTGTTCGTGTGCGAATAGCTGCGCACGAGGGTGAACTTGTGCGCGATCGCCGCCATGTTGGGGCAGACTTCGGAGAATTGCACGCCGGCGAGGCTCGTGGCGATCGGCTTCAGCGTGCCGCGCACGTCTTCGGGAGCGTCGGGCTTGGGATCGAACGACTCGTGATGCGTGACCCCGCCCATCATGTTCAAGAAGATCACGGAGTCGGCCGTGGGATACCGAGCGCCGGCTCCGGAGTCGCTCGTCGCGGCTTGGGCGCGGCGCTTAGGAATTCCGATCGGCGTCAAAGTCGCCGCGGCGGCCAACGAGCCGACGCGCAACGCATCGCGACGGTGGAGAATTCGGTTCCACATGGGGCACCCTGCGGGTGGAATGACGAATGACGAAATCCGAATGACAAAGGCGATGCGAACCCGAACGACGCTTCGTCGTTCAGGCTTCGACATTCGTCATTCGCCGACTACATCCACTCGCGAATCACGCGGCCTTCGTTGAGCACCACGGGGCGACCGTCGGTGGTCGTGAGCATCGTGTGCGGGTCGATACCGATCTTCGCGAACAGCGTGGCGGCGATGTCTTCGGAGAAGTATTCGTCGTTGACGACGTAGCCGCCTTCGTCGTCGGTGCGGCCGACGACGGAGCCGCCGGGGATGCCCGCGCCGGCGGCGATCGCGAAACCGGCCGTGGCCCAGTGGTCGCGACCGCTGGCCGAGTTGATCTTCGGCGTGCGGCCGAAGTCGCTGAGCCAGAGCACAAGCGTGCTGTCGAGCAGACCGCGCTGTTCGAGATCGATCAGCAGTTCGGGCAGTGCTTGATCGACCGGCGGAATAAGCCGCGTCTTGAGCGAAGTGAAGTTGTTTTGGTGGGTGTCCCAACCGCCGTCGGTCACTGAGACGAACCGCACGCCCGACTCGATCAAACGACGAGCCAACAACATCCGCTGGCCGAACGGCGTCCGGCCGTAGCCGTCGCGGGTCTTGTCGCTTTCCTTTTCGATCTGGAAGGCCCGCTGCGTTTCCGGAGCGGTGATCATGTTGAGCGCGGCCTTGTAGTGCTCGTCGAGCGCGTCGTAGGCGGCCGGCTGCAGTTCGACCTTGCGCTGCAGGGCGTCGATCGTGTTGAGCATGCTGCGGCGCGTCGAAATGCGTTGCATGTCGACGCCGGCCGGCGGCGTGATGTCGCGGACCGTGAATTGCTTGGCGTTCGGATCGGCGGGCATTTCAAACGGGCCGTGCTCGAGGCCGAGAAAGCCGGGCATGCCGCCGCCGAAGCGGCGGTCGATGCTCGTGCCGAGTTGCACGAACGGAGGCATCGCGCTCTTGAAGCCCTTGACGCTGCTCACGACCGAGCCGAACGTCGGATAATGGATGGCCGGATTCACCTTCTTGCCCGACAGCACATACTGGTCGGCCAAGCCGTGGGCGCCGTTGCGCGGATTCCAACCGCGCAAGAGCCCGAAACGCTTCGCTTCCTTGGCCATCCGCGGCAGGATTTCGGCGAACTGAACACCGGGCAACGCGGTGTCGATCGCCTTGAACTCGCCGCGGACGCTCACGGCCGCCTCGGGCTTCGGATCGAACGTATCGTGATGGCTCACGCCGCCCTGCGACCAGACGACGATCACGTTCACGTCTTTTGCCGGCTTCGCGGCTTTGGCCTGGGCCGCACGGAGCCCGAGAAACGTCGGCAACGAGAGGCCGACGCCGGCCAGACCGCCCACTTGCAGGAAGTTGCGTCGCGATACGCCGTCGCAGTCGCGCGTAAAACCTGAGTTCAGTTTCAGCATCGGGAAGACTCCTTCTGAGCCAACGACGAGCGGCGATCCGCGGCAAGCGGGAATCGTCGACACGTCAACGAACAGGCGGGGATGGGTGGGC
>JAEUIN010000052.1 GCA_016793115.1 Planctomycetaceae bacterium | reverse complement strand
CAATTTGCCGAATTCCAACTTCATTCTCTCTGACGCTTCTCTCGCCACCATCTTTTAGGGTGCCATTTAGGGTGTGGTGAGACAGTTCCTCGATCAGCCAGTCCCAGAAATAACTGATTTTGTTGGCTGTCGCTCGAGATTTGTAAGCCGCGCTTTGAGATGCTCTCTTCCAAAGCCCGTCTTGAATGAAGATGATTTGATCGTCAGATGGTGCCTTGAAATAGTGCTTTCCATTTGCATCAACTTCTTCAAAGTATGCAGCAAGTAGATTCTCTTCTCCTTGCACGGAGTAGACTTTCTCACTCCGGAAGAACTGCTCTTTAGTACGAAAGTAATCAATTAGATCGACGACCGTATCTAGTTCGTTTAATAGCAGCGTGAGTGTCACGTCATCCAGTACGTGATACATGCGACCATCTTCGTCAAAACACCCGACTTCGAACGGCAAGTCCGAGCAGGCTGCCAGTTTTTCCTGAGGTCTCAGCACTAAGCTACCGCTACCTCCAATTCGCCTTTGGCAAGCTGCGGCGATACCGCGAGCGACAATTACGCGGGTAACTCGAAGAGAGTCGCGTGGAATTTCGAGCGGAAACGTCGTTTCGCACTTGGCATCAAGAAATAATCGATCTGGATGTTGGCGAATCCATCGCTCGGCACCTGAGATTTGTCGAGCCGAACTCAACACGGCGTTCTTGTACCACCGATGCCAATCTATCTTTATCCGACCAGAGTTTTTGAATGCGCATGATTTATCTGAAAAAATGAGCACGTCCCTATCGCAAACGATCAAAACATCGCATAGCTCTTTCGAACGTGCCTTAAATACATTCGGGTAACTCCAAAGTCCAAGAAACGTTTGGTTACATAACGCCGAGAGATGACGTTCGGAATCCGTAAGCCCGACCGATTTTTTAATTTGCGGATACTGCATTTTACGAACTGGTAAACGGCTTCCTGAAATTGCTCATCCTTCGTCAATCAGACCAGGTCGCTTATCAACAAAAAGAGTTTCGACTGCAGCAACTGACGCAAGTCGGGGGCACCTCGCGGCGGATGAGGGGGCGGAAGCGGCAATCTGTCGCCGCGGCCAGACCGATGCTCTTTCTCAGTTCGGATTCCACAGCCCACGCCGCTTATGTTTGCACACACAATCGCCCCCGGCGGCTCGCCCAAGGCGCGACGGGAGTCACTACCCCTTCAGCGCCAAATCCGCGATCTCCGTCGTCGCAGCGTCGTCATTGTCCCATAGCGCGGCAAGAGTTTGGTGGATGCGCCGGCGGGCCGTGAGCAAGTAATAGCGGCCGATCTTCAACTGTCGTCGCTTGAGCGTCTCGTCGACGTGTTCGTCGCGAGCCAGCGCATCGAGTCGATTGAGCACGCTGCCGCACACATACAACTCCGTCGCGACGTCGGCCGTGCGCCCCAGCAAGTATTGCTTCTCAAGAATCGCTTCTTGGTGCGTGCGGAGCAGAGCTTCGACGGCCGAGCCGAACTTCCCGACGACCTTGCCGAGTTGAGCCGCGTCGTCGTGCAGTTCGGCGCTCCGCACGCGGACGTCGGGCGCGGCCAAGAGCGAACCGACCTTGCGGGCCATAAACCCGGAAATCTTGCCGAAGTTACCGAAGGGATTTTTCACGGCGTTGAGCACGCCTTGTAACTCCAGGCCGACGTCGCGCATGCCAACGAGCGCGATGAAATTGCGGAGCACGTCGTTGGCTCCTTCGCCGATTTGGTTGATTCGGGCGTCGCGGAGAATGCGTTCGAACGGCTCGTCGTTGAAGTAGGCCTTGCCGCCGTGGATTTGGAAGACGTCCATCACGATCTTCCAGAGCGTCTCGGTGGCGAACACCTTAAGCATCGCCGTTTCGAGCATGTAGTCGTCTTCGCCCGAATCGATGAGCGCGGCCGTCTGATAGGTGGCGCTTTCCATCGCGAAAATGCCCGCCTCCGTGTAGGCGAGTTTTTCTTTCACCAGCTCAAAGCTGCCGAGCGTCTGGCCGAATTGCACCCGCGAGTTCGCATGCTGGACGGCTCGCGACAGGCAATACTTCGCCGCGCCGGTGCAGCTCGCGCCAAACGTGGTCCGGCCGAAGTCGAGCACCGTCAGCGCGACCTTCAACCCTTTGCCGAGTTGCCCGAGGATATTCTCCTTCGGCACGAACATGTCGTGGAAGGCCAATCGCGCCGTCGCGCTGCCGCGGACGCCCATCTTGGCCATCCGCTTCTCGACGACTTCGAAGCCTTTCATATCCGGCGTGACGAGGAACGCCGTGATCTTCGTTTCCTTCGTCGGCTTGCCGTTGCGGTCGACGACCGGCGTGCGGGCCATCACCGTGAGCACCTGCGCAATGCCGCCGTTGGTGATCCACCGCTTTTGGCCGTTGAGGACATAGCCGGTTCCGTCGGCCGTCGGCGCGGCCGTCGTTTGCACGTTGGCCGCGTCGCTGCCGGCTTCCGGCTCGGTCAGCGCGAAAGCGTTGATCCATTCGCCGGTCGCGGATTTCGGTAAGTATTTATCTTGCTGCTCTTTGGTGCCGAAGAGCACCAAGGCCCGCGGCCCGATCGAATGGTGCGCGTTGACGAACAGCGCCGTGCTCGCGCAATGCCCGCCGAGCACTTCGAGCAACTTGCAATACGACGCTTGCGATAATTCGCGGCCGCCGGCCGACTTGGGCAGACACGCTCCCAGGACGCCTAAGCGGCCGAGCCCGCGCACGACGTCGTCGGGAATCATGGCGTCGCGATCGATGGCGACCGGATCGATTTCCGACTCGCAGAACTGCTGCAGCTCGGTCTCCATCTGAGTCGTCAGTTCGTCGAGTTCCGGGCGGGGATACTCGGCGAGCTTGTCGCCCAGGTAGTTGCCGAAATAGAGCCCCTTGGCGAATCCCACGCGCGAGCGGAAGTCGCTGAGCAACTCTTCGGCTTCGGCCATCTGCTTTTCACGTTGTGCGTTGTTCATGGGCGCTGCGCTCGTTCAGGGTTCCAAATTCGCGATTCAAGGTTCGGGCGGTTCGCCGGACGTTCGCGTGTCGTGGCGGGAGTCACTATACTGTCTGCCGAGAATTCGGACGAAGCTCGATTCTCACGTCGGTCGGCGGACCCGTAGCGGTTCGCGGTCAGCTTTCCGTTGTTTTCATCTCCGAAAGGATTCGCTCGTGTCGCAAGTGCTTACCGAACAAGTCTTGGTCGTGCCGACGCCCGTTTTCCACCAGCTCGGACACTTCCAGGGCTTTTCGACCGACGCCGATCGTTACCTCGCGGAACTTCTGAAGCCGGAGCACGTGAGCTACCGACCGCGGTCGGAAATGGAGCAAGACCCGACGTTCAAGCAGCTCATACCTTACGCGATCTTCCGCCACCGCGACGCGGCCGGTCGACAACATATTTTTCAATACACCCGCGGCAAAGGCCAGGGCGAGGGTCGGCTGCACAGTAAGCGGAGCGTCGGCATCGGCGGACACATCTCGCTCGACGACACGTCGGCCGTCGGCGCGGATCCCTATCGCAAAGGGTTGCGCCGCGAGTTGGAGGAAGAGGTCGAGATCGGCACGACGTACACCGAGCGCTGCGTCGGCCTCATCAACGACGACGAAACGGAAGTCGGCCGCGTGCACTTGGGAATCGTCCACATTTTCGACGTCGCCGAGCCGAGCGTTCGCCCGCGCGAAACGGAAATTCTCGAATGCGGCTTCCGGCCGGTCGAGGAAATGCTGGCCGATCTGAGCGGGTTCGAGACCTGGTCGTCGATTTGCTTGAAAGCGCTGTTTGCTTAGAAGCACCGCTCGGCAAATGATGGAGGGTGGGAGGAAGATCGTAGGATGGGTCGAGCGCAGCGAGGCCCATGCTGAATCCGCGCCTGTCCGCATGGGCCTCGCTACGCTCGACCCATCCTACAAAACGATCGTTCCGCGCCGCCGTTATGCCCGACGACTGCATTTATCTCGACAACCACGCCACGACGCGGTGCGATCCGCGGGTCGTCGAAGCGATGCTGCCGTATTTCACGGAGCGGTACGGCAACGCGGGGAGCATCAATCATCCGTTCGGCTGGGAAGCGAAGGACGCGGTCGACGCGGCGCGGAGTTCGATCGCAGCCGCTTTAAACGCCGGCGAGCGCGAAATCGTCTTCACCGGCGGCGCGACGGAAAGCAACAATTTGGCGATCAAAGGGGTCGCCGAGCGAGCCCGTAAGAAGGGTAACCACATCGTCAGCCTCGCGACCGAACATAAGTCGGTCGTCGACGTGCTCGACAAGCTTTCGCGGCGCGACTACGAAGTGACGCTCGTGCCCGTCGAGCCGATCGGCGACGCCGCGCACCCGTCGCCGACATGCGGACTGGTCGACGTCGGGCGGATCGCCGAGGCGCTGCGACCGGACACGATTCTCGTCTCCGTGATGGCGGCGAACAATGAAATCGGCGTGCTGCAACCGATCGCCGAGATCGGCAAACTGTGCCGCGAGCGCGGCATCGCATTTCATTGCGACGCGACGCAAGCGGTGGGAAAGATCGCGGTCGACGTCGCGACATGGAACGTCGACCTGCTGAGTTTTTCGGCGCACAAGATTTACGGCCCGAAAGGGGTCGGCGGACTGTATGTGCGGCGGTCGTCGCCCCCGGTGCGGCTCGCGCCGCAAATTGACGGCGGCGGCCAAGAAGCCGGCTTCCGGAGCGGCACGCTCAACGTGCCCGGCATCGTGGGCTTTGCGAAGGCGCTGGAACTGTGCGTCGCGGAGTTGCCCATGGAATCGGCGCGACAAGGCGAACTACGCGATCGGCTTTACTCCGGCCTGTCGGCCGAACTTGAGGGCGTCGGCCTCAACGGGCCGGCGCTGGATCGCCCGGAACTGCGGCTGGCCGGGAACTTGAATTGCAGCTTCGCCTACGTCGACGGCGAGGCCCTGATGATGAGCATGAAGCGGCTTGCCGTGAGTTCCGGGAGCGCCTGTACGTCGGCCAATCCGGAACCGAGCCACGTGCTGCGGGCCCTAGGCCTCGGCGACGACCTGACGCGGGCCAGCTTGCGATTCGGCCTCGGCCGTTTTACGACGGCTGAAGAAATAGAGGCCGCGATTCGGCTTACGGCCGACTCCGTACGGCAACTCCGCCGATTGAGCAGCATGGCGTGAGTGCGGCGAAAAACCCCGTCTTTCCCAATTCCGGCGGCGCGGTATAATTTCGACATCAACGTCTGTCAAAAATAACTTTCCCTTCCAATACCCTGGAATTCCGAGGTTTGTGTTATGGCGATCATGGTGACTGAGAAAGCGGCGACGGAAGTGAAGCGGATGATGGAGGAGCAAAAGTTCGAGCCCGATACGTTCCTCCGGGTCGCAATCGCCGCCGGCGGTTGCAGCGGCTTCGAATACAAGTTTGCGTTCGACAAGCAGTACGACGCCGATGCCGACCTGAAGATGGAACACTTCGGCCTGCCGGTCGTGGTCGACAAGAAGAGCGACCTCTACCTGGACGGCGCGACGCTCGACTTCTCGGACGACATCAACGCCCGCGGTTTCCGCTTCAGCAACCCGCATGAAGCGAAGGGCTGCGGTTGCGGCAAGTCGTTCTCGGTGTAACACACCGAGGTTCGCTGCACGCAATTGAACTTGAGCCCCCGGTGAATCGCCGGGGGCTTTTTTTGCGCCGCGGCTTATTCCGCCAGCCGCAGGCCAGTCGGCAAGCTTTCGCCGAACGCCCGGCCCTGCTCCTCGCCGGCCAGTGTGCCGCCTTCGGCGATGAGTTCGAGAAGGTGCGCCGGAGCGGCCGCGTCGCGGAGTCGCTTGAGCACCGTGCCGCGTGTGTTCGGATCGACGTCGCGATAGCGATCGCCGGTCTTCCGTGTAAGCTGCATCAGTGCGAACGCGGCGGTCGGCGAATCGACGCCGAGTTTCAACAGTTCGTTCGCCCAGCGAGCCGCCGTGTCGGCCGCGACGACGGCGTTGAGCGGCCCGTAGAGCGGCTGCCGACTGCCGATTCGACCGACGGTCCAGACCAGCGCATCTCGGACGGCCGGCGTTTTCTCCTTCGCGGCGAGGACGAGCGCCGCCGCGGCGATCTCTTCTTTCAGCACGGCGTCGAGCAGTTCGAGCGAGCCGAGCAAGCGCCAGGCTTCCGACGTCTCATGCCCGCTCAAGCCGAAGTCCGGCTTGCGGGCTCCGCCGGGCTTCGCGCTGCGCAGCGCGAGCAGATATGCGCGGAGCGGCGCCGCCAGCGGTTCGGCCAGGGCTCGCTGTTGCCCGGCCGTGAGTCCGCCGGCGATCCGCCGCCACAAAATTAGCCATTCCACGCGCACGCGCGGACCGTGGAAATATCGCTTCGCCTGCAGCAGCTTCCAGGTTTGCGCGGTGCGCCAATCGTCGACGGCAAGACCGTAACCGGGACGGAGCGAGAAGCCGGCGAGCCAGAGCCAGCGCGCTTCGTGCTCTTCGGAGAATCGCCGGCCTTGCTCTTGCTCGAAGAGTTCGTGCCACAACTCTCGCAGCAGGGTGACAGGCCACTCGCCGCGGCGTGTTTCCAAAGCCTGCTCAAGCCGTTTCACGAGCGATTCGGGCTTGTTCGCCGGATCGTTTTTGGCATAGGTCGCACGAATCGGCTCGCGCGACGTTTCGGCGAGCACCGAATCGACGACGCCTGCGGCTTCGCCCGCCCCTTGGTGCGCCGAGCGATCCGTCTGCACGGCCGAACGCACGTCGAATTGCAAACGCCAAGTCGTCGCGCCGAGCAGTTTCTTATCGTCGGGATCGGCGGGCGTACACCAAAGTTCGAGCGTGCCGATCTCCGTGAGTTTCGCATGCAGGGCGACGCGAATCGTCTCGGCGGCGCCTTTTTTCGACGTTTGTAATACGGTGCGGATCGGCGGCAGGGCCGTCATTTGCAGCGGATCGACGGCGACGAGCGTGCCGATCGGATCGGTGAGCCGCGTGCTGGAGTAGTAGAGAGGAAACTCGACCGGTTCGCGGATGCGGAGTTCGAACGAGAGACCGGGCAAGTCAAAACCTTGCCCTTCTTCCACGCCGGCCGAAAGCAAGCAGACGGCCGAAGGACTCGCAGCATCGGCCTGACCGACGCCGACGTAGTACGACCGCGCTAAGCCGGCGGCGATGCGCACACCTTGGCCGCGGCGAACCAAGCCGTAATACGCCGCCCCTCGCGCGACGGCGAGATCGAGCCGGTCGTTCTTCAAGACCTGCGGCTGCCACGTCGGCCCTGCGGCCGGCGAGAACCAGTTGCCCAGCGTTTCGAGAAGCTTGTCGCGCAGCCAGGGAGATTCGAAGAAGCCGCCGTGGAAGAGCACGACGTCGGGGCGCGCCGGATCGTTCCCCGCCGCGACGGCGACCGCGGTCGCCGTTTCGTCGGTCGCGACGTTGCGATGGGCCGTAAGGAACGACGCCAAGTAGCGAGTGATCGCGGCGTCGGAGGCGTAGGGCAAGCCAAACTCTTGGAATCCGCTGCGGCGCGTGATCGGCCGATCGTCGAGCTTAGCGGGCGGAAGAAAGCCGTCGATGAGTAAGTGCTGCGCTTCGCGCGCGTCGAGTTCGACGGCGCGCGAGCCGCCGATGAGGCGCGAGCCGGTGCCGGGAAGATTGACGGTAATCTTCTCCGGCGGGCTCGAGCCGAGCAGCGTCTCTTTGATTTGACGGCAGCTTCGCAACAGCACGGCCCACGCGCGCGGCTCGAGCTTGCCGTCGCCCGTGATCTTGCGCTCGATATGATGCGCCAGCGCCAGGTCGAGATTGTCGCCGCCGAGAATCAAATGTTCGCCGACGGCCACGCGGTGGAACTGCACGCGACCGTCGTTGCCTGCACGAACGCGGATCAACGTGAAGTCGCTGGTGCCGCCGCCGATGTCGCAAATGAGGATCTTCTGGCCCGGCTGCACGGCCGTTTGCCATTCTTGCGGGTGTGCGGCGATCCAGGCGTAGAACGCCGCTTGCGGTTCCTCGAGCAGAACGACTCGCTCCAGACCGGCCTGTTTGGCGCTGCGAATCGTTAGTTCTCGGGCGACTTCGTCGAATGACGCCGGCAACGTGACGACGAGGTCTTGCCGTTCGAGCGGGTGCTGGGGAAAGCGATGGTTCCACGCTCGACGGAAGTGATCGAGATATGCAGCGCCGACGTCGACAGGCGATAGCTTCGGCACGTCGGCCGCACCGTGCCAAGGGAGCAGCTCGGCCGTGCGATCGACGCCGCCGTGACAGAGCCAACTTTTGGCGGAGGCGATGAGCCGGCCGGGGACCGTTTCGCCGTGATCGCGGGCGAACATGCCGACGCATGTCGCCGACTCCTCTTTGGCGGCGGCGGCGGACTGCCACGGCAGACGCAACGCTCCGGCGGCGAACTCGCCGGAAGCGGCCGTGTAGTGGAACGAGGGAAGCGTGTCGCGCGGCTCGACGACGCCCGGGGCGACGATTTGCGGCGTAGGGAAGGTTCGCACTTCGCCCGGCGCGGCTTCGGTGTCGATATACGCCAGCGCCGAGTTCGTCGTGCCGAGATCGATGCCGACGACGTAACGACTCGGTTTGTTCTCGACGTCGTCACGCATGGCTACGTCGCGTCTCGCACGCTGAATTCGAGCTTCCAACGTTGAGTCGAGTTCGTCGCGACGCACCAGAGTTCGAAGACGCCGAGTTCGGTCAGCTTGGCGAGAAAACGGACGGGCACGTAGCCGTCGTCGGACTCTTCGCCGGCGGTAAGTTCGGTGGCGAGCGTGTCCGTCTCGACAAGTTCGTCTTCGGACCACCGGTCGACGACGTCGCCGGGTCGATCGCTTTTGCGAACGGCGGAGCTGAAGAAGCGGAATTCAGCCGGCTCGCCGACGACGAGGCCGATTTCGTCGCTCGGCACGTCGATTTCCGTTCCTTCCTCCATGCCGAACGGCACGACGCACACGGCCCGCAGCGGCCGCGGCGCGCCGGGTATGGCGAGGCCTGCCGATTCGATGCCGACGTAATACGATCGGGCCGCGCCGCCGCGAATGCGGATGCCGCCGATATGCTTCGAGCGGGCGTAAAACGCGGCGCCGCGGGCGACGGCGCAATCGAGATCGGCGTTGCCTTCCAGCGCCTTCGGCGTGCGGGCGCCGCCGCACCAACTCTCCAGCACGTCGAGTACGCGATAGCGAAGCGTTTCCGCCTTCAGCACGCCGCCGTTGAACAAGACATGCAAAGGCTTCGGCCCCGCGTCGCCCGGCGGCGCCGCGGTCGGGCCGATGATGCCGTTGCCGCTGAGGAACGACGCCAAGTGATGCGTGACCGCGGTATCGCTTTCGTACGGGAGGCCGAGTTCACGAAAGCCGCTGGCACGCTGTTTGCGCGGCTTGGCGTCGGCAGCACATGGCGGAAAGAAACCGTCGACGAGGAGTTGCATGACGTCGTCGCGGGCAAGTTCCGTGGTTACGGTGCCGCCGATGAGCCGACTGCCGCGGCCGAGTACGGCGACGGGGTGCGCATCCGGCCCGCCCACGGAGAGGAGCGTTTCTTTTGCAAGTCGGCAGGCATGCCAAAGTCCGACGGATTGCCAGGCGTCGAGCTTAGTTCCCTTTTGCTCGAACAGAGCGGCGGCATGGTGAGCCAACGCCAAGTCCATGTTGTCGCCGCCGACAAGCGTATGGTTGCCGACGGCCGCACGCTGCAGTGACAGCGAACCTTGCTCGCCGGCGACTTCGATGAGCGTGAAGTCGGTCGTGCCGCCGCCGATGTCGCAGACCAACAGCGAATCGCCAACTCCAAGCCGCTTGCGCCAATCGTCGCCGACGTCGGCCAGCCACGCATAGACGGCGGCTTGCGGCTCTTCGAGCAAAATGAACGACTCGGGAAAACCGGCCGCCAACGCCGCCTCCCGCGTTAGTTCGCGGGCGGCGGCGTCGAATGAAGCCGGCACGGTGAGTACGATGGATTGCTCGGCGAACGGCGCGTCGGGAAACGCGTGCCGCCAAGCGGCGACGAGGTGCTCGAGGTAACGTCGCGAAGCTTCAATCGGCGAGATTTTGCCGACGTCGTCGGGCGCGTTCCACGGCAAGATCGGCTTGTGGCGATCGACGCGGGAGTGGGTGAGCCAACTCTTTGCCGCAGCCACGGTTCGCGACGCCGCGTCGGCGGCCTGCTTGCGGGCCCATTCGCCGACGACGTAGTCGCGCCCCGTCGCCCAAGGCAAGTCGTAGCCCGGCAGGCCGCGATCGTGATCGCCGGCCAAATAGACGAACGACGGCAGCAACGGCCGGCTTTCGACGACGCCCGGCGCCACCAGTTGCGGAATCGGCAGCACCTCGACCTGCGTCGAAACGTCGGCGCTCGCGGCTTCCAGCGGCGCGTAGGCCAACACGGAGTTGGTCGTTCCCAAGTCGATGCCGACGGCAAACCGAGCGCCCATGTGGATCCTTAGCGAACGTCTAATTCAATGGGAGCGACGATCCGCGCGGCGGCCTCGCCGCCGGTCCAGGCCGGAAGTTCGCACTTCGTCGCCTGCCAGCCATGATGAGCGAGCGTCCCGCGAAACGGCGGCTTGCCGGCGACGTTGCCGGTCAGCCGATAGCGGAGCGGGTCGAATCCCTCGGCCACTTCGAGCGTCGCTCCTTCCGACTGATCAGAGAGCGGCCGGACGGCAAAAAGCCGTTCGATGACCGCGGCGCTTTCGCGGTGCACGTCGCGCGCGGCGGCGCCGATTTGAGCATCGCTGAAGCCGTCGAGCGACTCCTTCAAAAAGTCGATCAGTCGGCCTTCACGTTGCAGCGTTTCCAACAACGTGAGGGCCTCACTGCGGGCCGGTTTCGGTTTCCTCGCCGGCTCGGCCGCGACCGGCGCAGTCGGCGGAGACAGCGCTTTCGCGGCTCCGGCCGTAGTGGGGACCGTGCCGTCGAGCACCGAGTCGAGATTGCGGGCCAGCTCCGCGTCGCCGAGCGCACGGAAAAACGCGCGAAATGCCGTTTTGATACGTCCCACTGCGAACCCCTTTAGGCCGTGTCGAAGATACGACAGCTTGGCGACGATGGCGGGGAGTTGTCAACCCACGGCCTCGCAAACCGCAACGCGAACACAACTTACGTCGGCCGGATTCATTTTAAAACGAGTTGCAGCCGCCAGACCGCACGAGGAGCGACGTCGTCGTCGTTCGCGGCGACGAGGCCGCAAGGGTCGAGCTTGCGCGTCGCGGTCGCCACTTCGGAAAGATCGAGACGTCCAATCATGGCCGTCCCGCCGGAGCAAGCCTCTTCAAGCAGTTCGGCCGCACGGACCAAATGCGAAGCGATGCCCGCCGCATTCCCTTCGCGAACTTTGACTCCGGCGGCAGCCAGCCGAATCAATCCCTTCAATGCACTCGCCGTCGCCCCGCGGCGACCGACGGCATGCCACAGCGATTCCCAAAACTCATGGGCCTCCCAGTAGTAGCCGGCATGGAACAGATCGACCGCGTAGCCAAAGTCCGGGGAGGCGTCGAGCCGGTTCGCGTCCAACGGGCTCAACTGCGGCTCAGCCGCGTCATAGGAATGCCCGAGCGGATCGCTTTTGGGATGCGGCGTCCGGCCGGGTATGTAAGTGTACGGCGGGAGCGGACGCGACGGCTCGTAACGTTCCGTCATGAGGACGAACCCCGCATGCGGCCGCATGCAGGCGGCCAAAAGAAATCGCCGCCCGGCCGAATGCGACGGAGCGGCGATCTTGAATCGGATCGAGTTCGGGAACCGATCGAGTGGAGACAAGGGGGGTCGAACCCCTAACCCCCGCCTTGCAAAGGCGGTGCTCTCCCAATTGAGCTATGTCCCCGTGTGGTCGGTCATCGTCTGGGGACGACTCCCGGCCGATGCAATAGTGCGCGCGCCAAGATTCGAACTTGGGACCTCAGCCTTATCAGGGCTGCGCTCTAACCAACTGAGCTACGCGCGCGATTCGGTTCCCCGTTCATAAACGACGCCGTGCAAAGGAAGAGGTTCTCTCCTAGCGGCCGCGTCCCGGATGGGGAGCGGGCAATTGTAAAACATGGCAGGCCGGCGGAAAAGTGGCTTTGCGGCGAAAAACCGCCGTGAAAGTACGCGGCAGACCGCCGCCGGGCCGCATGCTTGCTGCGAACGGAACAATCGTTCGCCTCCGCCGCGTTCGGCCCGAGGTCCGGACGGTCGATCACTGCCGGGCTACTTCTCCCGCACCACTTGGCCAAGTGCGTCGAGATAGCGAATCTTCGCTCCTTGAAATCGCAGCGAGCTGACGACGACCGGAATCGGCTCCGGTTCCGGCGGCGGCGGCGGAGGCTCTTCCCCCTCTGCCAGCTTCGGCGGCGGCGGAGCTGGGGGCGCAGGGGGAGCCGGCTTCGGCTCGAGCACAAAGTCGTCGACGAGATCGTAGCCTCCGTCGGCGCGACTCTTAAACGCCAAATAGCGGCTCTTGTAGCGATTCGGGATCTCAAGCCCCGCCAAGATGATGTGCGACTTCTCTTGTGGGTCGGCCGAGTTTTGTTGCGGCATGAGACCACGCCCGTAGCCGGGAAACGCGACTTGATCGAGAGCCGCGAGTACTTCCGTGAGGTTCGCAAAACTTTGCGCGATCGGCGCGGCGCGCATCAACTGTTCGATTCGTTCGCCGTCCTCCTTGCGCGCATAGCTGCGCGTGTCGGAAGCGTCGAAGTTCGACGCCGGCGTGATCACTTCAAACTTCTCACCCTGGTACCGAACCGTGTTCTTCTTGTCTTCTTGTGCAGGCGGGCTACAGGCCACGACGAGTGCGAGCGAACAAACGAACGGGGCGAAACTCCGGCGACGCATAACGACGACCTCGAACTTTAGGCTGCGACGAACAAACAAACGCGCGGTCATGCTCCTTCAATCTTACAGAGCCGGGCGCGGCTTGTCGTGTAGCTCGGCGAGCGAACGCAAGGCGAACGCCGTGTGCAGCGCCGAGCCGATCGGCAAGGCCGATTCGTCGACCTTGAATTTCGGATGATGCACGCCGTAGATCGCTCCTTCGGCTTCGTTGCGCACCCCGAGGGCGACGAAACAGCCGGGGACTCGATTGGCGTAATAAGCGAAATCTTCTCCCCCCATCGTCGGCGGCAGCTCAACCACGGCTTCTTCGCCCAGCGCCTCGCGTCCTAATTCCTGGGCGACGTCCCAACAGTAGGCGTCGTTGACCGTCGGCGGGTAGTCGTGGCCGGGAAACTCGACCAGCGCGGTGCAGCGATTCGCCGTTGCGACGTGTTCGGCCATCGCGCGCACGCGTTTCTGCAAGAACTCCAGACCCGGCATCGTAAGCGAGCGAATCGTGCCGATTAGCTTTACTTCCGGCGGGATCACGTTGTACGCTTCGCCGCCGTGGATCGACGTGATGCTCACCACGGCCGGCTCCAGCGGATCGACTTCGCGCGAAACGATCGTCTGCAACTCGCACACGATCTTGGCCGCCGTCGCCACCGGGTCGATCGCCAGATTCGGCTTCGCCGCGTGGCCCCCTTTGCCTTGCACGGTGATCGTCACCGAACCGGCCGACGCGAGAAACACGCCGGGGCGCGAACCAATCGAGCCGGTCGCCAACTGCGGCCACACATGCAACCCGAAAATCCGCTCCACCGCCGGATTCTCGAGCGCTCCCTCCTCGCACATCATATTGCCTCCGGCTCCGCCTTCTTCGGCCGGCTGAAACACCAGCTTCACGACGCCGGGCAACTCGGCCTCGCGGGCCTTGAGCATTTTCGCCGCGCCGAGCAACATGGCCGTGTGGCAATCGTGGCCGCAGGCGTGCATCTTGCCGGGCGTGCGACTACGAAAGTCGACGTCGGCTTCTTCGTGAATCGGCAGGGCGTCGATGTCGGCACGGAGCGCGACGCACGGCCCATCGCCGCGGCCGATCTGCGCGACGACCCCCGTCTTGGCGACGGGCCACCGATAGGGAACGCTTAATTCATCGAGCTTCGCGCGAATCACTTCGCTCGTCCGAACTTCCTGATAGCCGAGTTCGGGATACTCGTGCAGTTGCCGACGGATCGACGTGATCCAACTCTGATGCTTGCGGGCTTCGGTCAGCAGTTGCGATGCGGCGGTGAGCGTGGGCATGGTTCTCTCTAGGAGTCGAAATGTCTTGTCGATGAGCGGACTCGATTGCGGGGCGGTCGGTGCGCATCTATTCGAGCCCTAGATGCGCACCCCGATTGTCTTACTTAAATGTGCGCAACTATCGGCGGAATAGTTGCGCGGTTTGCGCATATATTCTTACGGCGGGTCAAAAAGGTCGATCGCATTCGCGGCGGGCGGGCGAGGCCCATGCGGGGTGGTTGGGCGGCTCGGCGCGCATTGCGCGTGGGCCTCGCTTTGCTCGACGTACCCTACAATTCCGCACCCGGCAAAGTACCTCAATCGCGGTAGTTTCTCCAACCGACTTTTTAGCCGGCCAAATCCGCGTCTTGACGGCCGGACGGAAGGCAGGGGCGGGATCACGGCCGCGCGTCCGAAGTCGCGAGCAGGCGATGTATCTTCGTGGCCGTGGCCGCGACGTCGGCGGGTTCGCTCATTTCGATCGGCGTCACTTCCTCCAGGCTACGAAACCAGGTTCCTTGACGCTTGGCGAACTGGCGCGTGTGGGTTTTGATCAAGTCGATCGTCGTCGGCAGATCGCATTCTCCGGCGAAATAGGCCAAGACTTCGCGATATCCGAGGCCTTGCCGGGCCGTTCGGCTCAATCCGCCGGGCGCCTCGGCGGCGCGGCGAACTTCGTCGATCAAACCGGCGGCGATCATCGCATCGACGCGCAGGTCGATCCGCCGGCCAAGTTCCGTGCGAGGCCAATGAAGCACGAACGCTCGACCGCGCGCTTCGTCGCGCGGAGTTTCGAACTCTTGCTGCAACGTGCTCAGCGGCGTTCCGGTCTTTTCGTACACTTCCAACGCGCGAATCATGCGCCGCGAATCGTTCACATGCAACTTCGCGGCCGCCGCCGGATCGACGACGGCCAGTTGCGAGCGCAGCCACTCCTGTCCACGCCGGTTCGTTTCTTGTTCGAGGCGATGACGAAACTCCCAATCGGGAGGCGGACCTTCGAACATGCCCCGGAGCAGCGTCTTCAAATAAAGGGGCGTACCGCCGACAAATAGCGGCGTCTTGCCGCGAGCGAGAATATCGTCGACCGCGACCCGCGCCGATTCGGCATATTGAGCTTGGCTGAATTCTTCACGGGGATCCACGACATCCAGCAAGTGATGCGCAATGCCGCCGCGCTCGGCCGGCGTCGGCTTGGCCGTGCCGATGTCGAGCCCGCGATAGACGGTCATCGAATCGAGGGCGATGATTTCCGCGTCGAGCCGTTTGGCCAATTCGACGCCGACGGCCGACTTGCCGCTCGCCGTCGGGCCGGTCAGATACACGCACTCGGCGGGAAACGGGGAAGGCATTGAGGAAAATCAAGATGCGAAAGTGCGGCAACTAGCGAGCAGGAGTGATCTTCGTCTCCCGTTTTGCGTTTTGCATTTTGACTTCTGCTTTTCCTAGTATTTCACCATTCCCGGCTCAATCTCGTCGGCCCACTGGTGGATGCCGCCGGCCATGCTTTGAGCTTGCGGAAATCCGTTTTGCCGCAGCCATTGGGCGACGCGCATGCTGCGTCCGCCGTGATGGCAATGGACGACGATCGGTTTATTGCGATACGCCTCGAGTTCGCCGGCCCGGGTGGTCAGTTCGCTCATCGGCAGCAGTTTCGCCGCGGCGATGTTCACCGTGTCGTGCTCCGACTTCTCGCGGCAATCGAGGAGTAAAAAATCGTCTTTCGCGTCGAGCTTCTGCTTGACCGAGCGAACGTCGATTTCCCAAGGCAGGGGCGAGGACATTCAGAAAACCTCAAAGAATGACGGCGATGACGAATGGAGCAAGCGATGATCGTTCGCCGTCGATTCTACAGGACTCGGCGGGCCTGCCGCTACGACGCCGGATTGTTTTCCGATAGAATGGATCGCGTCGCCCACCCGCCACGGAGGATTTGTCGGACCCATGCCGAGCCGCTTCACGGTCGTCGTCGGACCTGCGCGCAGCGGCAAGACGGAAGCGCTCTTGGCGCGGTATCGCGACGCCTTGCTCCGGCAACGCAAAACAGGCCGGCTGGAAGCGACGCTCTGGATCGCACCCAATCGCCGGGCCGTCGAACAAGTGCGCGAGCGCGTCTTGCGCGGCGAACTATCCGGATGCTTCAGCCCCGGCATCCAGACGTTCGATCAGTTCGCCGAACAAGTCTTGGCCTATGCCGACGCCGAAGTGCGGCCGATCGACGATCGCATGAAGCGGTTGTTGCTGGAGCGAATCTTGCAGCGCTTCGCCGGGGAAGGAAAGTTGCGTTACTTTCGCGGCATCTCCCACACGCCCGGATTTCTCGATCTCGCGGCGCAGTTCGTCAGCGAACTGAAGCGAGTCGAAATCTGGCCGGAACATTTCGAGCAGGCCTGCCGCACGGCGGACGGGCTCGGTCCGCCCGGCAAGCTGGCCGATCGCGAGCGCGAATTGATCGCACTCTACGGCGAATATCAACTCGAACTCACCAAGCACTCGCTCTACGACCAAGAAGGCCGGTTCTGGTCGGCGCGACACAACCTGCAGCAGGGACAGCGGCGTCCGTGGGAACGCCTCGACCTCGTCGTCGTCGACGGCTTTAGCGACTTTACTCGCACACAACTCGAGATTCTCGACGAATTGGCGAAGCGAAGCGCCGACGTCGTCGTTTCGCTCCCCGACGAACCGGGCGACGATCGCGACGAACTCTTCGCGAAGCCGCGCCGCACGCTCGCGCAGTTGCGAGCCCGCCGCTCCGATTTGATCGTCGAATCGTGCGAGCGTCGCAAGCAGGCGGACTGGCCGGCGCTCGATCATGTGGAGCGCGAACTGTTTAAGAGTCCGCGTTCGATGAAGCCGGCGACCGACACGGCACGGATCGAATTCATCGCGTCGCAGGGCGCCGTCGCCGAAATTGAGGAATTGGCTCGCCGCATCAAGCGACTGTTGATCATGGGCGACGACACGGTGCGACCGGCTCGGCGGGTGCAGCCGCACGAGATCGCCGTGGTGTTTCGCTCGTTGGGCGAATCGGCGCCGTTGGTGAGCGAGTTCTTCATGAGGTATGGGATACCGGTCGCCGTCGAAACCGGTGCGCCGCTCGGGCGCTCGCCGAGCGTGACGGCACTGGTCGGCCTCATTCGCCTCACGGTCGAAGATTGGCCGTTTCGCGATTTGTTGGCCGTCGTGGGAAGCAATTACTTTCGGCCGGCATGGCCTGAATGGCAGCGGCCGGGCGCTGCGACGGCGCTGGAGCGCACAATTCGTTTTGCTCAACTTCCTTCCGGCCGCAGCGAATTGCTCGCCTTGATTGAACGGGAAGCCATGCGCGCTCCCGAGGAGGCCAAGCCCGGCGATCCGATCGGCGCCGAGCGGGCCGCACGACTCAACCGGCGCCGCGCCGACGCGCTCTTAGCCTTGCCGGTGCTCCGCAAACTCGCCGCCGCGCTCGACGAATTGCCCGGTTCGGCCACGGCCGCCGAGTGGTCGTCGGCGCTGACGGATCTGGCCGGCGAAGTCGGACTGGTGCGGAGCATGAGCGAAGCCCGCGCCGGCAAGCTACGCTCGCAACCACAGCGCGATCTGGGAGACGACTTCGCCGCGTGGCGATTGTTTCATGATTCGCTTCAGGCGAGCGACTTGCTGGCCGATCTGCTCAGAGAGTCGCCCGCGCGCGTCGAGCGACCGGCGCTGGTCGACATGCTCGATGAAATCGCCGGGAGCGAGGTGCTTCCGGCCGCTCGAGACGAAGCGGGCCGCGTGCGAGTGCTCGGCGCGATCACGGCCCGCAGTCTTTCGATCCCGTATCTGTTCGTAGCGGGGCTGACGGAAAAATCGTTTCCGGCGGCGGAATCGACGAGCCGGTTCTACGGCGAAGCGGAACTGCAACAATTGGCCAAGCGCGGCTTGCCCGTCAGTTCGTCGACCGATCGACGACGCGATGAGATGCTCTTGTTCTATGAGACGATCACGCGAGCCGAGCGGCGGTTGTGGCTGTCGTTTCCCGCCCTAAACGAGAAAGCCGAACCGCTGCTGCCCAGCCCCTATTTGGCCGAACTCGGTCGTATTTGCGGCGAAGACTTGAACCGGCCGGCGCGCATCAGCGACCTCACGCCGGTACCGCCGCGCGAGGCGATGCTCAACTTGTTCGACGCACGCGTGCGCGGCGTGGCCGCGGCGTCGGAGGGAGAGCCGCAAGAGTTGGCGGCGGTGGCATATCATTCGACCGATGCCGGCGACAACCTGCTGGCCGGGCTCGACGTCGTCGATCGGCGCAGTCGCGGGGAAGCATTCGGGCCCTATGAGGGGATGATCGCCGGCGAGGCGGGCCGCAGACGGCTGGCGAAACGGTTCGGCGCGGACTTTCCATGGAGCGCCGGCCAGTTGGAGCAGTACGGCGCTTGTCCGTTTCAATTTTTCCTCGCCCGCGTGCTGCGCCTGGCGCCGCCCGATGAGGTGGGACTTGAGATCGACTACGGAAAACGGGGCAGCCGCGTGCATGAAGTGCTCGCCGAGGTGCACGCTCGCATCAACGCCAAGCTCACGCGGCACGCTTCGCCGAGCGAACTCGATGCCGACGCCTACCGGACGCTAGTCGACGAGGTGATCGGCGAGTTTCTCACGGCGAGCACCGATCCGTCGCTGGAAGAAGCGTTTCGGGCGATCGACGAAAAGCTTTTGCGCCGCTGGCTGACGAACTATCTCGGCCAGCATGAGAAATACGAAGCGACTCATAAGAGCGTGGAGCATGCCCCGCTGCCGCGGCACTTCGAAGCCTCGTTCGGCATGGCAAAGCGCGACGAAGATGAGATTTCGACGACCGAGCCGTTGGTGCTCGAGTTGCACGAGGAGCGAGTGCGCATCACTGGCCGCATCGATCGCATCGACGTCGGGCTCGCCGCCGGAAGGGCGGTGTTTACGATCGTCGACTACAAAACCGGCGGTGCGGCGGGCTACACCAAGGCGGCGGTCGAGTCGGGCCAGGCGTTACAACTGACGCTCTACGCCATGGCCGCCGAGCAACTGCTGCTGAAGAACAGCGAAGCCGTGCCGTGGCAGTTCGGCTACTGGTTCGTCGCCGACTCCGGCTTCAAGAAGACGCTGCTGCTGCACGAGGTGGTCGACGCCGGAGTGCGCCCCACCGATGCTTGGCAGACGTTGCGCGAGGCGATCGTGCGCCGCGTCGTCGGCCTTGTGCAAGGCATTCGCGGCGGACAGTTCCCGATGGCGAGCGCCGACGAGGATTGCACCTCGCGTTGCGATTTCAATACCGTGTGTCGTGTCGGACAGGTACGCAGTCTGGAGAAGCGATGGCAACCGCCGCTCCCCGCTCAACGCTGACGCCGCAACAACGGCAAGCGATTGAAACGCGCGACGTCGGCGTGGCCCTTTCGGCCGGCGCAGGCTGCGGGAAGACGTTCGTACTCACGCAACGTTACCTGAGCCACCTTGAGCCTCACGGCAAAACCGACGCGTCGTCGCAGCTCGGCCGATTGATCGCGATCACTTTTACCGAGCGCGCCGCGCGCGAGATGCGGCAGCGCATTCGCTCAGCTGTTCGCGATCGGCTCATGCAGTGCGAACCGGCCGAGGAAAAGCATTGGCTCGAGATTCTCCGCCGCCTCGACACCGCGAAGATCAGCACGATTCATTCGTTTTGCGGATCGTTGTTGCGAGCCCATGCCGTCGAGGCGGGGCTCGACCCGCGGTTCTCCGTGCTGGAACCGACCGGGGCCGACGTGCTCCTCGGCGAGTTGATCGACGATCGGTTGCGCGAGCTGTTGGCGACGGGCGACGCCGACATGATCGAATTGACCGCAGGCTACGACCTGCGCGGCGTCCGCGAACGGATCGGCAAACTGCTAGCCGAACGGTTTCATTTGCGATTCGAGGATTGGCTGCCGCTGGCGCCGATGCAATTGGTCGCGAAATGGCAGGCGTTTCATAACGATAAGATTCGCCCCCGCGCTTTGGCTCGCTTTCGTGAGGAGCCCGCGGTGCGGAAGCTGCTTGACGAAGTATTGCCGCAAGGCGCGCCGCAGGAAAAGCTGGCCGAGCGGGCCGCGATCGTGCAGGAAATTCTCGCGCGCATCCGGCACGAAGAGCCGACGGAGCTTGATCTCGCGAGCTTGCGCGAGAACGCGACGGTGCAGGGGTGCTCGGCGAAGAAGGCTTGGGCCGGGCACGAAGAACTCTATGAAGATTATAAGACTTGCTTCGCGGAGCTGCGCGGGGCCGTCGACGCCCTGCGTGAACAATTTACGTTCGACGCGCAAGCTGCGCGAACCGCGGCCGAAGCGGCGCTGCGTTTCGTGCGCGTCGCGGCGCCGGTTCGAGCTCAGTATGAGGAACGCAAGCGCTCGCTTGGCGTGCTCGACTTCGACGACTTGCTGCTCAAAGCGCATGCGCTGCTGACCGACCCAAACAGCAAATCGCTTCGTGAACGCCTTGCAAGGCAGACCGAGTTGCTCTTGGTCGACGAGTGCCAGGACACAGACTCATTGCAGGTTGAGCTCATTCTCGCGCTCTGCGGCGGCCATAAAGGGCGCGAAAAGCTATTCCATGTGGGCGATTCCAAGCAGTCGATCTATCGCTTCCGAGGCGCGCAGCCCAGCGTGTTTCAAGCGCTGCGCGACGAGACGCCGTCCAAGGGAAGGTTGCCGCTGTCGCTCAATTTTCGCAGCGAACCGGCAATTCTGGATTTCGTCAACGGCTTGTTCGGCGAGATGTTCGCGGAATACGAACCACTGCACGCCCGCCGCGCACAGGCCTCGCCGACGCCCGCAGTCGAGTTTCTGTGGGCGACGGCCGCCGAAGCGGAAGGCGACCGAAATGCGTCGGTTAACGGCGACGACGAGACCGGCGGCGGCGGCGACGCGAGCGTTCACCAGCTGCGTCTCATCGAAGCGGACTGGATCGCCCGCTATATTCGGGGAATGATCGATCGCGGCGAGCCGACCGTGCCGGGGGAGAAGAACGCCGGCGGATTACGACCGGCGCGGTTCGGCGACTTTGCCCTGCTGTTTCGGGCACTCTCCAACGTCGGGCTCTACGAAGCGGCGCTCGAACGCTACGGCGTGCCCTACTATGTCGTCGGCGGCAAGGCGTTTTACGCGCAACAGGAAGTTTACGATCTGTTGAATTTCCTCAAGACTCTCGATTCGACGTGCGACGACATCGCCTTGGCCGGCGTGCTGCGCAGCCCCTTCTTCTCGCTGGCCGACGAAACGCTGTTCCATCTCGCCCAGCATGACGACGGACTGGCCGGCGGGTTGTTCGCGCCGTCCTTGGCGGACGACCTAATGGGCGAGGAGCTGCGACGAGCGTCATTTGCTGCGCGAACGATTCGCGAGCTGCGCGAGTTGAAAGACCGCCTGCCGATCGCAGAATTGGTCCAAGAGATTCTCGCTCGCACGTCGTACGACGCGATTGTGACGGCCGAGTTTCTCGGCGATCGCAAGCTGGCGAATCTTCGCAAGCTAGTCGACATGGCCCGCGGCTTCGATCGCTCGGGAATCTTCACTCTGGCGGCTTTTATAGAACAGTTGTCGACGTCGGTCGTCGAACAGCCGGACGAAGCTCCCGCGGCGGCGTTCGCCGAAGGGGCCGACGTCGTGCGGCTCATGTCGATTCACCAATCGAAGGGGTTGGAGTTTCCGATCGTCTTCGTGCCCGATTTGGAACGGAAGCGGCAACACAATCGCGCCGGCATCGCCTTCGATTCGGAGTTAGGGCCGGTCGTCGGGGCACCGTACGGCGAGAAGTTGCCGAGCGGTATCGACCTGTATCGGCAGATCGAAAACGAGCAAGACGAAGCGGAGAGTCGGCGTTTGTTCTACGTGGCCGTGACGCGAGCCGCGGATCGATTAATTCTCTCATCCGGCGTGAACGACGCGGCGGAACCGCGAGGCGAGTGGCGCAAGGTGCTGGCCGAGCGATTCGACCTAGTGACCGGCGCATTCCTGGGCAGAGTGCTAGACGGGTGCGGCCGGCCGGACGTGCGGGTCGTCATCGAGCGACCGGAAGTCGACGAGGGCTCCATCGCCAAACGCACTCGTCCGGACTGGCAAAAAATGTTGCAGCAGGTCGAACGGCAGCGTAAGGCCGGGGCGACGCAACTCCTTCCGGGGACTGAGCCGATCGAGTGGATTTCGACGGCGCGACGCCGCTTCTCCTTTTCCCGCATCTCCGGTGATTTGCTCACCGAGACGAAGGCCGACGAAGAGCGTGAATTGGCGACGGAAGCGGCCTTGGCGGGCGAGCTCGACGCGCGCATGCGCGGCATCGTCGCGCACGACGTGCTCGCCGCCTGGGACTATACGACTTCGTCGACACGGCGCGCAGCGACGATCGATGCACTCGTCCGCCGTCACGCGCGCGGCGCGCAGCAATACGTCGAGGCCGACGTCGCGGACTTGGCCGCCTTAGTCGACGGCTTTCTTCGCTCGCCGCGCGGGGCGGAGGTGGCTCAGGCCAGGGCGGTCCATCGCGAGTTGGAGTTTCTGTTGAGTTGGCCGCTTGGAAAAGCCGCGGCCGACGGGATTTACTTCCAAGGCTTTATCGATTTGCTCTACCAAGCCGGCGACGACCGGTGGCATGTCGTCGACTACAAATCCCATCTGGTCGCCGGAGACGATGTGACCACGACGGCCGCCCCCTACAAACTGCAGTTGGCCGTGTATGCCCTCGCGGTCGAAGAGATTCTCGGACGCCCGCCCGATGAGCTAACTCTCTTCTTCCTCCGCGGCGGCCGGGAATTCTCGCTCGCTTGGACGAAGCAGGAGCGGGAGCGGACGATTGCGACGGTGAACCGGCAACTCGCTGCGGCTCTCACTCAGAGCGAGAAACGATGACGCACGATCACGCCGCGCAACGCCGCTTCGCCGTCGACGTGCTGGAGAAACTCCGCGCGGCCGGCCATACCGCGTATTGGGCGGGCGGCTGCGTCCGCGACGAACTTTTGGGACTCATCCCCAAAGATTACGACGTGGCGACGAGCGCTCGGCCGGAGCAAGTGCGCGACCTTTTCGGCAAGCGACGAACGTTGGCCGTGGGAGCCGCGTTCGGAGTCATCGTCGTCGTCGGGCCGCGCGAGGCCGGCACGGTCGAAGTCGCTACGTTTCGCCGCGACGCCGACTATTCCGACGGCCGCCGCCCGGACGCCGTAGTCTTCACCGATGCGGAGGAAGACGCACGGCGGCGCGACTTCACAATGAACGCCCTGTTCTACGATCCGACACGACGCCAAGTGATCGATTACGTCGGCGGCCGCGACGATCTCGAGCGAAAACTCGTGCGGGCCGTCGGCGATGCACGATTGCGCTTCCAAGAAGACAAGCTCCGCATGCTCCGCGGCGTGCGGATGGCGTCGACGTTCGGTTTCACGCTCGACGGCGACACGCGCGCCGCGATCGAAGCCGCGGCGCACGAGATTCTGGTCGTCAGCCCGGAGCGGATCGCGCAAGAGGTGCGCGGGATGTTCAACAAGCGCGGAGCGGCGACGGCGGTCGGACTATTGCTCGCCTTGGGTTTGGCCCGCGCGATCCTGCCGGAGTTCCACGAACTCTCCGCGGAACACCAATCGCTCGGGCTCGCGGTGCTTGAGCTGTTGGATCGTCACGCCGTGTTCGATCCGGCCGTCGTGCTGGCGGCGTTGCTTTTTCAAACACCGGAAGCCGCGGCGACGGCCAACGCCGTATTGCGGCGCTGGCGGATGTCGAACGACGAGCGGGAACAGGTCGTGTGGCTGGTGAAGAATATCGCCGCGCTGGAGGGCGCGGCGGAAAAGAAATGGTCGGCCTTGCAACCGTTGTTGGCCCACGAGTGGGGCGGCCATTTGGTTACGTTGGCCGAGGCCCGCGCCGCGGCGACTGAGCAACCGTTGAACGACGTGAAGTATTGCCGCGAGAAACTCGGTTTGCCGCGCGGCGAACTTGATCCGCCGCCGCTGGTTACGGGAGACGATCTCGTGCGACATGGATTGAAGCCGGGCCGCGAATTCGCCGGGCTCTTACAAGCGGCGCGCAGCGCTCAACTCGACGGCGAGGTTCGAACCGCGGCCGAGGCCATCGCGTTGGTCGACCGGCTCCGAGCCGGATAACGCGGAGCGACTGGACGTTGCCTGAGCGGTCGCCTACGATCAATCGCAGTCGTCCGCTGCAGTCATCGATCGCCCCGTCTTTAACAATCGACAACACCATGAACGACATCGACCCGGTACAGCTGATCTCGCGTTGGCTTCACATCACCGCGGCGGCCGCGGCCGTCGGCGGCGCGATTTTCATGAAGTTCGCCTTGCACCCCGCCTCCGAGCATCTGCCCGAAACGGAGCGGAAGCAACTGCGCGAAGGAGTTCGCAGCCGCTGGGCGAAGGTCGTGATGGGAGCGATCACAGTGCTAATCGCCACCGGGTTGCTCAATTTCTTCACGATCATCGGCCGCTACGATCTGAAGGGGACGAAGTATCACATGTTTTTCGGGATCAAGGTGCTCGTGGCCTTCGGCGTGTTCGCATTGGCCAGCTTCTTGGTCGGCCGCAGCGAATTAGGACAAAAACTACGACAAAAAGCAGGAACTTGGCTGACGGTGCTCGTGTCTTTGGCCTTGCTGGTAATCTTGTTGTCCAACGTGTTGAAAAGCATCGACCACAAACCGAAAACCACCGCCGCACCCGCCCAATCGGCGGGAAATTCCGGGTAGTTGTCGCGAAGCGGCTAAGTGCCCCGTTGCGCGGGCTTAAAATCAGTTGCCGCTGCGGCGCGTCGCGCCTATTCTGGATAGTAATGCCTCCGACGAGTTATGCGGGGCCGAGCGACGAAGCTTCGGCACATAGTCGTCGCGGGCAGTCCCGCCGCGCCGGCGGTCGGGTTTGATGGATTGCGGAGGTCGTCGGAATGAACGATCGGGCACGAGCGATCTCGATTCTGCAACAGGCGCGCGACATTCTGGCCGAGCGTCTGACGGAACGTGTCTTGGAGAGTCGCGATGCGATACTTGAGGACGCGTTGGGGCTTTCGTTCGGCGGGGAGATCGACGCCGTACAAGAGCAGATCGGCATGCGGTTGAACAACGTCCATATGTTGCTCAACAATTTGCCGCCGATCGAAGACGCTCCCGCGCCGACGGAGGAAGACCTGGGCGGTTCGTCCGTCCAACCGGCGATCGCTTACGAACCTGAGACTGCGCCGGAAGAGACCGCGGAACTTGAGGGTCACACTTACTACGCCGACGCCGCCCACAACGGGGCGGCGCCGCCGCCCGCTCTCCCGGCAGCTCACCCGATTTCGTTCCAGGCCTTTGCGGAACGGGTGATGGCAAATGATATGGAGGGAGCCGGCTACGTACTCGCCGGACTGCTCGACGTCACTCAATCTCGCGGCCGCGAATGCGCCAAGCGTTTTCAGGAACAGCTTGCCGAACGACCCCAGTTTCTCCAAAAAGCGATGAGTTTGCGCAATGAACTCGCGGCCGGGTCGGTGAACGGCGCTCTGCTGTTGCTCTGGGAGTGTTTCGGCTTGCAGGGGCTCGAATCGATCGCCGCCTTACAGTCGCTTAAGACGCGGCTCGGACAGAGCGTCGCGGCTTCATAAGAAGCGGCGCCTTCGCCGAGTTGCCTCACCCGAACTTCCGCTCGGCGCTTGACGCTGCATTGGGCCGCATCGTAGCATCGTCGGATAGCTCGGTCACCGGCGCACGAATCGCTAGTTTCGTGCGGGCACAACGATCGCCGTAGCATGTCGCGCTCCGTTTGGCGGCGCGGCGTTTCTCGATTCGGCAACCGGTCACTTCTTCCGAGGTCGTTATGAACGTTCACACTTCCGTTCGCGCCGGCGCTTCCGCGGCGTTGTTTGCGAGTTTTGTTTTGGTCGGTTCGGCGACGGCACAAACCACGGCGAGCTACGGGACCATCGATCCGTACGATTACGCCCCGGCGGCACCGCAACCAAGTTGGACGACGCTTCAAAATTGGCAAATGGATCCGTTCAGCGTCGGCTATAACCTGTTGGGCGGATATCGCGGTCTTTATATCGGCGCGGCGCAGCCGATCGGCCACGAAACAATTTCGACCCACGGCGGAAACGGCTACGTCTATCGTCCGATCTACGGCTCGCAACCGTTTTACGGTTGGCAACATTTCGGTTCGTACGCCGTCGTGCCGAACCACGGCTCGAAGGGAACCGCGCTGGTGGTCGACAACCCGGGCACGCCTAATGAGCGACGTTACTCGCCGAGCCAAGGGCTTGGTCGCGGGCACGCGGCGATGATCACCGTGATGCCGGAGTACTACGCGGCGGCGCCGTACGCGTATGATTACGGCTATTCGACTCAAGCGAGCTACGACGAACCGCTCGTCGACAGGGCGTTTCAATTGCCGAACGGCGATTTACGATTGTCGGACGGCACCATCGTTCCGGCGCAATCGCCGACGGCAAACGAACTGCCGTCGCCGCCGGAGATGCCCGCCAAACCGAAGAAGTCCGCCGCGGCTCCCAAGCCGTCGCCGAAGAAGCTTGAACCGAAAAAACGCGAGTTCTAAGGGGCCACGACGCTCACTGAGAGAAGAGGGGACGTCGGCTTTCCGCAGATCGCGAGGGCGGTTGGACCGACAGGCTACGCCGATCGCTTCGCGACAACTTACCGAGAGGTACGGCGGCGCAATCAAAATGCGGCCGGCACAACCGGCCGCACTTTGATTTGAATCTTAAGGGACTATGCCTTAGGCGCGCTCGTGCAGCGGAACGAATTTCCGCTCGGTGTAACCATTGTAGATCTGCCGAGGGCGACAGATCTTCTTCGACGGCGATTGATGCATCTCCTTCCAGTGAGCGATCCAGCCCGGCAAACGGCCGAGCGCAAAGAGCACCGTGAACATTTCGACAGGAAAGCCCATCGCTCGGTAAATGATGCCGGAATAGAAGTCGACGTTCGGATAGAGCTTGCGCTCGATAAAATAGGAATCGTTGAGCGCGGCTTGTTCGAGCTCTTGAGCGATATCGAAGATCGGGTCTTTGATCTTCAACTTCCTTAAGAGCTTGTCGCAGGTGCGCTTGATGATCGTCGCCCGCGGATCGTAGTTCTTATACACGCGGTGGCCGAAACCCATCAGCCGGAAGCCCGACTTCTTGTCTTTGGCCATGTCGATGTACTTCTTCGAGTTGCCGCCGTCGGCTTTGATGGCTTCGAGCATTTCGACGCAGGCTTGATTGGCGCCGCCGTGCAGCGGCCCCCATAGAGCGCAAATGCCGGCCGAAATCGAAGCGAACAAGTTAGCGTCGCTCGAGCCGACCATGCGGACGGTCGACGTGCTGCAATTTTGCTCATGGTCGGCATGCACGATGAAGAGCAGATTGAGGGCGTCGACGAAATCGCCGTCGACTTCGTAATCTTCGCTCGGCACGGCGAACATCATGTGGAGAAAGTTTTCGACATACTCCAGCGAGTTCTTCGGGTAGATGAACGGTTGCCCGACAGACTTCTTATGGCTCAACGCCGCGATCGTCGGCAATTTGGCCATCAGTCGGAAAATCGACATTTCGACTTCCGCCGGATTCTTCGGATCGAGCGAGTCTTGATAGAAAGTCGACAGCGCGCCGACGACCGAGCTCAGGATGGCCATCGGGTGCGCGTCGCGCGGGAACCCGTTGTAGAACATCCGCATGTCTTCATGCAGCATCGTGTGGCGGCGCAGCGACGAGCGAAAGCCTTCGAGCTGGTGGGCGTTCGGCAACTCGCCGTACATCAGCAAGTAGCTGACTTCCGTGAAGTCGCATTGTTCGCAGAGCTGCTCGATCGGATAGCCGCGATAACGCAGGATGCCGTTTTCGCCGTCGAGAAACGTGATGGCGCTTTGCGTCGAGCCGGTGTTGACGAACCCGTCGTCAAGCGTGATATAGCCGGTTTGAGCACGCAGGGCGCCGATGTCGATCGCCTTTTCGTTCTCCGTTCCCACCACTGTGGGAAGCGTAATCTCTTTGCCTTCGACACTAACCTTCGCGCCCTCGGCCATCGAGGCTACTCCTTGAAGCGGCGGACCTGACTACGGCAATGGGTGGGAAACGACGCGACGATCTTCAGACCGACCCGCCGTCTATCGACTGGAAACGTGCAGTGTACCGGTCGGTCGGCGAATGTTCAAACCGTCGGAAGCTGGATTCGCCGAGAGAAAACCGGCGTATTACGGCTCTGCGGAGCATGAAGGCTTGACGTCCTCGACGGCGACGGCGCACACGGCCGCCCGCTGCGGTCGGCGCTACGACTACAAGAGTTCGGCGTAGCTGCGGGCTATGAGATCGTCGGCGACGAGTTGAAATGCCGATTGAAGAAATTCGACTTGCACTCGGCCCGCCGCGTCGTCGATCTCGGGACCGAGCACCGCCTCAAATTCGATGAAATTTCCCAGCGACTCGACTTCGTCGAGATGAATGCGGACGTTGTTGTAGAGAAAGATTCTACGACGCTTATCGACGACGGCTTTAATGCCGCACGCGCTTGCCAGACTCGCCTTGAGACCTTCGGGGTGAGCGACGTTGACAAGCCGGTAATCGCTCCCTTTGGCCCCAGGCTGGTCGGCCCGCGCGTACCAAACGAGTTGCGCGGTCCGGCCTTCGATTTCGCGAAGTTTGAGTCGTCCGTGCGGCACGGCGAAGTAGGTGTCAACTTGTCGTTGCGTCTCGACCGGCGCGGTGGCCAAGGCCTCGGCCACCGCGAGCGCGGCTTGCGGATCGCGCAACTTGGCCTTGAGCTCAATATTGCGATTTAGCACGGCGGACGGCGAAGGCTGGGACATGGCGATCCCCCGAAAGTGCCGGCGAAACGGTACCTTAATTCGCTGCCGCTACTAACGGCGTACCGCGACGGTAAGGAATCTCTCGCGGCGTTCGGGCTACCGTTGAGATTCGCCGGGACGGCGCGCGTTGAGAACATTAGTGCCGGCTTGAGGCCCGCCGTTCTGCGCCGGTTGGTCGTAAATCGTCCACACCACGGCGTTCTTGCGGACGTCTTCGAGATACTTCGTCTCGGCGATTTTTTTGCGCTCGTCGGTGATCTTCTTTTTGATTTCGGCCTGCACGTCCGTAAACGGCTTTCGACCGGCTTCCCGACGTTCAACAATGCGAATGATATGGAACCCGCGAGCATCTTCAATGATCGGGCTGAGCGTGCCGACCGGCAAGGCGAAGAGCGCGGCATCGAGTTCGCGAGAGACGAGGCTGCCGGGGGTCGTCCAGTCGACGGCGCCCCCCTCGGCCGCGGTGCTTCCTTGCGAAACGGCGCGAGCTACTTCGGCAAAGGGACGTCCGTCGACGATTTGATTGCCGGCCTGGGCCAATGCGGCGTAGGCTTCGGCCTTCGAAGAGAACCGATCAAACCGCATCGTGATTTGCTCCCAACGCGCCTGGGCTTGCAGATCGTACTGCTTCGCATGCTCGTAATAGTAATCGAGCATTTGCTTGTGGGTCACTTCTTGGTCGATCTTCACCGACTGGCTGATCCAGCTGTTGCGCAGCACTTGTTCGGCGAAACCGCGACGCTCGCGGTCGAGCGTCGTGCCTTCTTTACGCAACGCGGCTTCGAGTTGCTGCGGCGTCTCGACCTTGCGTTCCTTCATCATCTGCGGAACGACGTTGTTATCGAACTCTTCATCAAACTTCTTCATGGCGTTGTTCCAGCCCTCCGCCGGAATCTTTCGCCGCGCTTCGTAGACGACGAGCCTAGTTTCGATCATTTGCTTAAGGCGCATCCGCATCAACTGCTCGACTTGCTCGGCCACGCCCGGCTCGTTCGGGTCGACGTTGTTTCGCGCCAGATAGCCCTTGACCGACGCCATGACCTCGCCGGCCAAAATCACGTCGCCGCCCACACGGGCGACGACTTTGGCGCTTTCGAGCTCTTGCGTATCCGGTTGCCATGCGACCGGTCCGGTCGTCGATAACGGGGGCTGCGTAAACGCGGTCGAAGTCGCCGCCGCGGCGCTTACGGCACCGAGCGGAGGTGCGGCAGCGGCGGGCGAGCCCGTTGCGGGATAGCCGGGAATCGCGGTCGCGGCCGGAGTCGCCGCGCCGGCCGTCGGCAAAGCGGCTTCCGTCGGAACCGGCGGCTGCAGAAAGAGCGGCGACGAAGCGGGACTTTGCGCACGCGCTTGTTCCGGACCGAAATCAAGTTCCGTCCGCAATCCTTCACGCGGCAGCCACTGAACCGCGGCGGCCCACAGCGTGAGGCCGGAGATCGAAAGATAGAAGATTCGGGTCACCGGGCACTTCCTGTGTCCGTGGGTTCCGGCGGGGACGGCACCGCCCTCATGGCGGCGCTACCGCAAGCAAACGGCGCTTTCGGGTACGGGGCGAGCGCGAGTTCGCTTGCAGCGACGGCGGGAGTATAGGCCGGACGTTAATCGTGCCGCAACAGCGATTTAACGAACTCAGCGACCAAATCGGCGTCGACCTGCCCTTTCGGCATCGGTACGAACGCGCTCTTATGGTCGGCGATGCGCAGCCGATCCTTCAAGCGTTTACCGAGTCGCTCGATTTTGCTCCGATCGTGATAGCCGAACACGACAAAGCCTTCTTCCAGGTGGATCGATTCGACTCCCCACTGATGTGCGAGCACACGCAGTTCCATGCGTGCTAGCAGCCGTTCGACGACTTCGGGTCGCGGACCGAAACGATCGGCGATCTCGGTCGCGAGGTCGGCGAGTTCTTGCAACGTCGAAACGCGCGACAGCCGACGATACAAGTCGATTTTGTGCCGTTGGTCCGGCACGTAGCGCCGCGGCAGATAGGCTTCGCCCGGCAGGTCGATGTTGACCTCGACGTGCTCCTTCGGCGGGAGCTTCTGCAACTGACGCACCGTTTTCTCAAGCAGATCGCAGTAGAGTTCATAACCGACCGTGGCAATGTGGCCGCTCTGTTCGGTACCAAGGATGTTGCCGGCACCACGGATTTCCAGATCGCGCATCGCAATGGCGAAGCCGGCTCCCATCGAGCTGAATTCTTCGATCGCCGCAAGCCGCTTGGCCGCCGTGCTCGTGAGCGGCTTATTTTCATCGAGCAACATGTAACAATAGGCTCGATGCTTATAGCGTCCGACGCGGCCCCGCAACTGGTGCAAGTCCGCCAAGCCGTAGTGGTCGGCCTCATCGATGAACATCGTGTTGGCGTTCGGAATATCCAGGCCCGACTCGATGATCGTCGTCGCCAGCAAGCAATCAAACTTGTGGGCTATGAATCCGAGCATCACCTCTTCGAGCTCTCCTTCGGCCATCTGACCGTGGCCGATGCCGATGCGCAACTCCGGCACGATGCTTTGCAGTTTCGCCGCGACTTGTTTGATGTCTTGAATACGGTTATGCACGAAAAACATCTGGCCGTTGCGATTAAGTTCGCGGAGGGCCGCGGCGCGGAAGATCTCGGGCGTAAAGCGCGTCACACGGGTTTCGATCGCCAACCGATCCGCCGGCGGCGTTTCGAGATTGGAAATGTCGCGCAGCCCAAGTAGCGACATGTGGAGCGTGCGCGGTATCGGAGTCGCGCTGAGCGTCATCACGTCGACCACCTGCTTCAGCGCTTTGAGCTTCTCCTTCACTTCGACGCCGAATCGCTGTTCTTCGTCGATAATGATGAGCCCTAGGTTCGAGAACCGCACATCTTGCGACACCAAGCGATGAGTGCCGATGACGACGTCGATCGAACCGTCGGCGAGCCCCTTGATGATTTCGCGTTCTTCTTTAGTCGAACAAAATCGGCTCAACACGGCGATCTTGAAGGGGAATTCGGCCATTCGCTTGCGAAACGTGCGACCGTGCTGATCGGCCAGCACCGTCGTCGGCACAAGCACCGCGGTTTGAAAACCGGCGTCGACGGCTTTGAACGCGGCCCGCATCGCGACTTCGGTTTTGCCGTAGCCGACATCGCCGCAAATCAGTCGATCCATCGGCCGCGGAGCCTGCATGTCGTCCTTCGTGGCCTTGATCGCCACGGCCTGGTCGGGCGTTTCCGTGTAAGGGAACGAGGCGTCGAATTCGCGACACCATTCCGTATCGGAGGGATACGCGATGCCCGGGCGTACGGCACGGGCCGCTTGCAGGTCGAGCATGTCGGAGGCCATATCCAGTACGGCGGCCTCGACCGATTCTTTCTTCTTGGCCCACGTCGGGCTGCCGATCTTCGCCAAATTAGGCTTCGATTTAGCGCCGCCGACGTACTTCTGCACCAAGTCGATCTTCGAAGCCGGCACAAAGATCTTCGTGCCGCCGTCGAATTCAAGCTCCAGGTGCTCTTCGGCTCGATCGTCTTTTTCGAGCAACCGCATCCCGCGATACTTGCCGATGCCGTGGGAGATGTGGACGACGTAGTCTCCCTCGCGCAAATCGAGGAAACTGTCGATCACGCGCCCAAGTCGCCGCCGCGACGGCCGACGAACTTCGGAGCGATGGAACAACTCGCCGCCGCTGATCAGCAGCACCTTGTCGGACAGTAATCGGAAGCCGCTGCGGAGGTAGCCGATGGGATAATGCAAGCGACCGGCGAGCGCAGGCTTGGTGCCTGCAAACACGTCGGCCAAGCGCTCGGCCTCGGCCTCCGTGGTGCAGACGATGAACAGCTCTTGTCCCTCGGCGACGCTCTCCAACTCACCGCGAACTTTCGTGATGTCGCCGCTAAAACGCTCGACCGACTCAATGCGCAGGTGGCATGTGGTTTCCAACGACGCGGTGGAGATCGCCGACGCCGCCACCGACGGAAACTTATACATCTTCGTGAGCGCGTCGCTCACGGTGTAAAGTTGTTCCGGTTTGTCGAGCCGCGAAAGGTAGTGTCGCCCTTCCTCCTCAAGTTCGTTCGGCTCGACGAGCAACACCCAGGTGTTCTTAGGCAGGTACGCGGACAGATGCTCGCCGCGCGCCGCTTCCGGCTTGAGCACCGTGACGTCGATGCTCTCCAAGGGGGCCAGGCTCCGCTGCGTCGCCAAGTCGAAGCGGCGGATCGATTCGACGGTGTCGCCGAAAAACTCGACACGCACCGGATCGAACCAATCCGGCGCGAACAGATCGAGGATACCGCCGCGCAGCGAGAATTCGCCCGGAAGCTGGACCGCTCCCGTGTGCTCGAAGCCTTGCTCAACGAGCCAGCGGGCGAGCGAATCGGGTTCTATTGTTTCGCCCGCGAAGAGGCGTCGCGTTTGCGCGGCGAGCAGAGCAGGAGGGGGGACCGGTTGAAGCAGACTTTGAATGCTCGTGACGACCAGCTTCGGAGGTTCGACGTTCGCGACTTCAGCCGCTTCAACGAACCGTTTAAGCAACCGCATTCGGTCGCCGTAGACTTCGTCGCGGACGACGAGTTCGCTGGGCAGCGTCTCCCAGGCGGGGAATTTTTCGACGCGATGTGCGGTGAACAGAGCGAGTTCATCGTAGAACTCATCGACGTCGGCCGGATGCGGGCAGACGATGCAGAGCGTGGCGGGAGCATGTTCGATTAGGGCCGCGGCGGCGAGCGCGCAGCTCGAGCCCCGAACTCCGTCGAGCGTGGCTCCATGCCCGGCACGCAGGCTGGCCAATACTTCGTCGAAGCCTTTTTCCGAGTTCAGGCGGTGCGCGAGCGATCGGAGTCGCTCGGCGGCCCCCGCCTCTTTGTCGGCCACGGCGCACATAGCGGGGAAATTCTAGGACGCTACGAGCAAAGCGGAAAGGCGAGTTGATAGGATCGGCCGTCGTTTGCCCTGTTTTATCGCGACATCTATAATCGCCGCTCTACGTCGTTTCCATCGCAGATTCGACCTGCGTTTTCCCGCTCAGAAGGACATCTCGATGCCATTTGGTTTCGGAATTATCGGTTGCGGCATGATCGCCGAGTTTCACGCGCGGGCCATCGCCGACATCAAAGGGGCAAAGCTCGTCGCTTGCTTCGACAATTTCGCTTCGGCCGCCGAGAAGCTCGCCGCTAAGCACGGTTGCAAGGCCTATGCCAAGCTCGAAGACATGCTGGCCGATCCGAAAGTCGATGTGGTAACGATCGGCACGCCGAGCGGGGCGCATATGGAACCTGCCGTGATGGCGGCCAAGGCGGGAAAGCATGTCATCGTCGAAAAGCCGCTTGAAATCACGCTCAAGCGGTGCGACGCCATCATCGACGCCTGCGACAAGGCCGGCGTCAAGCTAGCGACGATCTTTCCGTCGCGCTTTCACGATTCGAGCCGCGAAATCAAAAAGGCGATCGACGCGAATCGTTTCGGCAAGCTCACGATGGGCGACGCTTATGTGAAGTGGTATCGCACACAAGCCTATTATGACGGCGGCAAGTGGCGCGGCACTTGGGAGCTCGACGGCGGCGGTGCGCTGATGAACCAAGCGATTCATAGCGTCGACTTGCTGACTTGGTTGATGGGCCCGGTCGTCGAGGTGCGTTCGCAGTGGGCCACGCTGGCTCATGAACGGATTGCGGTGGAAGACACCGTGGTCGCGACGCTGCGTTTCGCAAACGGCGCACTCGGCGTCATGGAAGCGACCACGGCTGCGTACCCAGGATACCTCAAGAAGATCGAGGTGCACGGCTCACAGGGGTCGGCCTGCATGGAAGAGGAAGACCTGATCAAGTGGGACTTCGAAAAGGCCGACAAGCGCGACAAAATGATTCTCGAAGCGATGAATTCGCGGAAGAGCACAGGCGGCGGCGCCGGCGACCCGACGGCGATCGGTCATCACGGCCATTCGCGGCAGTTTCAAGATTTGCTCGACGCGGTGAAGAAGAATAAAGCGCCGAGCGTCGACGGTCGCGAAGGGCGCCGCTCGGTCGAAATTATTCTTGCCATCTATAAGTCGGCCGAGACAGGTAAGCCGGTCATGTTGCCGCTTGAGAAAGACCCCACGCTCGAAGCACGCAAGCGTAAGGTTGACAAATAAGCGTGTCGAGCAGCGACGACAACTGGTTCACCGTTTGCAAGACGAGCGATTGCCCTCCCGGCGAAGGACGCGAAGTCGTCGCCGCAGGGCGACTGATCGCGCTATTCAATCTCGACGGCGCGTATTTCGCGCTGGACGGCGTTTGCCCGCACCAGGGGGGCCCGCTAGGCAAGGGTGCCATGCAGGGATGCATCGTGACTTGCCCGTGGCACGGCTGGCAGTTCGACGTTCGTAGCGGCGAATTTCAGCTTCGCAAAACGCTCGTCCAGCCGACGTTCGATGTCCGCATCGACGGCGGCGACGTGCAAGTTCGCGTAAAGCCCTGAAGGCGCCTAGACTGCCGTTCGTGGCTTGCGAATCTCCGCGAAAGTGCGATGATTCGGCAAACCGCATCGCGCCGCACGCTTGAGGTCACCGCTTGGCGATCGTTTATCGTACGTTTCGCAACACCGATCCGCCTCAGTTGGTGGATATTTGGCGTTCGCAGCCGCCGGAGCGCGCGCTCGTTCAGCCGATGTCGGTGATGCTGTTCGATCAACTGATTCTCGCCAAGCAATACTTCGATCCCGCCGGGCTGATCGTGGCCTGGGACGGCGACACGGCGGTCGGATTCGCCCACGCCGCCTTCGGACCGAGCGACGACGGCTCGCAGCTCGCGACCGAGATGGGCGTGACCCACTTGGTCATGACGCGCCCGCACTACCAGCGGCGCGGCATCGGCCGCGAATTGCTCTCACGCGCCGAAGAATATTTGCGGAGCCGCGGAGCCGGAGTCCTCTACGCCGGCGGCGTCGGCCACCTCAACGGCTTTTATCTCGGTATGTACGGCGGCAGCGAAATGCCGGGCGTGCTGGATTCGTCACCCGCTGCGCAACAATTTTTTCTGGCGGCCGGCTACCGCGAGATCGATCAAACATTGGTACTCCACCGCGAGACGGCGACGTTTCGCCCTCCGGTCGATCGCCGCGTGATGCAACTCCGCCGCACGGCGGCTGTGCGCGCCGCGATGGATCCGCCGGCGACGTCGTGGTGGGACGCCTGCACGATGGGAATTTTCGCGCAGGCCCGTTTCGACGTCGATCTCAAGCAGCCGGCGACACCCAGCGTCGCGCGGGTGTCGTTCTGGATGATGGAGACGATGTCGGCCGCCTGGGGCTGCCATGCGGCGGGCCTGGTCGAGCTATCGACGAATCCGGAATTCCGCCGACAAGGCCTGGCGATGTACGTGATCGGCGAAGCGATCTTGGAACTGCGGAATCACAACATCGCCCTCGTCGAAACCCAGACGATGGTTCACAACACGGCGGCGCTCGAACTCTACAAGAAGCTCGGTTTTACCGAGGTCGACCGCGGGAGAGTGCTGAGAAAGGCGTGAGCGTGTGAGACTGCGATTTGATGCGCACTCGGGATTCACGTCCAGATTCACAACTTTTTAGTACCACTTCAATTTGTCGACGACGTTCCGCAACGGAGCGCCTCCGGCGAAGCGGCGAATATTGTCGAGCAGCGCCTCCAAATGACGCGCCGCGATTCTCGGCGAGCAGGCGGCGACGTGCGGCGTGATCAAGACGTTCGGCATCGCCCAGAGCGGACTATCTTTCGGCAAGGGCTCCGATTCAAAAACGTCAAGCGCTGCCCCGGCGATTTCATTGGCAGCCAGCGCGGCCGCAAGGTCGGCGAGCTTCACGACGGCGCCGCGGCCGATATTGATGAGATAAGCATCGGCGCGCATTCGGCGGAGCATCGCACGATCGAACAGCCCTTCGGTCTCCGGCGTGTGCGGCGCGCAGATAACTACGAAGTTGCAAAGCGGAAGCAGACCGACAAGATCCGCACAAAGTTCGACTCGCTCCGCGGCCGCAGCGACCGGTTGCGGATCGTAGCCGACGACGCGCATGCCGAAAGCTTGTGCACGAGCGGCGGTTTCCAAGCCGATTCCGCCGAGACCGACGACGCCCAAGGTGCAGTCCGCCAAGTGGAGATGCGCCCGGTCGCGCGAAGTGACGACGCCCGGACCGACCACGAAATCCTGTCCGCCGTCGGCTTCACCGCCGACCGGTTGCCATAACGCCTGTTGCTGCCGACGCAAGTAAATATGCAGATTGCGAGCAAAACAGAGGACGTAACCGAGCACATGGTCGGCGATGACGTCGGAGAAAATGCCGCGCATGTTCGTCAGCGTGCAAGGGTGCCGCACCAGGTCGTCGAAGAGGTAGTGCTCGAGGCTAGCCGTCGGCGATTGCACCCACCGCAACTTTTTCGCGGGAGCGAGTATCTGAGGAGTCAGTTTACCGAAGAAGGCGTCGGCGTCGACGATCGCGGCGGCCGCGGCATTTGTCGTCGCGCAGTGGACCACCTGTCCGTCGCCGACGGCGTCCGCGACTCTCGCCGCGCGTGCGGTATCCAACGCGGGGTAACAAACCAATTTCATGACCGGGCTCCGATTTCAAGGAGCCGCCCATTAGAATCGCCGTCGCCGCTCATCCGCAATGTTTATGCGCGGGCGTCGAACTGCAAGCCTTGACCGAGTTGCTTTGCTAATTCGGCGGCGACCTCGAGAAGCTCAACGGCCGCTTCACCTTGCACTTGTGTCGCTTGGAGCGCCTTCGCCTGAACCGCGATGCCGATTTGCGCGTACGTCTGTGCTTGCCGAGCTTGAACGACCGAGGAAATACCGTCGCCGGAGCACATCGTTTTCCAACCTCAAAATAAGAGCTCAATTCTAGCTTCGGCCGTCACGCGCAGCCGCTCCGGCAAACGCGAAAGAATTCGGCTTGTATCGATAATGACGCCGTCGCCGGTCCGCCGCCGTGTTGCCGTTGAGCAACGATGCCGCCGCAACAAGTGTTGCCGCAACGACACAGTCGGATATCGCAGACTCCCGCGGAAAAAAACTTGCCCGCCGTCGCGGACTAAAAAAACGGCTAAAAAACAGGAAATTCATTGCGGCAGGCGGCTTACCAAGGCCGCTTGGCTCGAGCCGCGGCACGGTGCTCGCTTAGATCTTCGGCAGCACACGGCGGCAACCAAACCGCACCCTTCGCCCGATGTCGGGCCGATTGAACTTCTGTTAGCGGCGTCGATGTGCGGAACACGGGGGATCGTGGACAATGAAGACTATTTTGGCTCGTTTGTGGACGGACGATTGCGGTGCCGTCGTTTCGGCGGAAATCATGCTCGTCGGTACGGTGCTCGTGCTCGGCATGATCGTCGGCCTCAAGAGCGTGCGTGATTCGGTCGTCACTGAACTCGCCGACGTCGCGCAGGCCTTCGCCAACGTCAATCAATCTTACAGCTATAGCGGCGTGACCGGCCACGCCGCATTCAGCGGAGGCGGCAGCTTCGGCGACGCGGCCGACTTCTGCGACGCCAACGCCTACCCCTACGGCAATGGTCAGGAATCGAAATGTGTGAACGTCGCGGCCTACGCGGTCGCCGAAGGCAACTAAGCACGATTTACCACGACCGATCGACAAACACTCAAAGCCGCGCGAAGTTCGCTTCGCGCGGCCTTTTCTTTTTGCTCTACGGAGCAGTCGACGGCGACCGTTCCAATTAATCAAACTCCTACGTTGCATCGACGGCCCTTCGGCGAACGCGAGAGAATTCAGAATTCTTCGCTGTCGATCGCACCGCCCCCGTTCCGGACCGCCGACTTGATTCGTCGCCAAACAAATGTCGCCGGTCGTCTGTCGAACGCCGCGACCGCCGCGGCCGCCCGAAAGCTTGGCGTCATCCGCCGTTCTGTGAATTGCCAGTTCTGCGGGTCGTCAATGAGCGGCGGCGCAAACGAAATCCTGACCGTAGGCGTCGGCTCACCGTCGGAAAATGCGTACGAGAATTGATCGAGCGGAATCGCCAACCCCATTCCTCGGGCCTTGATATAGGCTTCCTTGAGCGTCCACAGTCGAAAGAACCGGTCGCGCCGAGCGTCGATTGGGAGGCGGCGTAGGTCGGCGACTTCCGACGGCGAAAAGTAGCGATCGGCTAATTCCACGCAAGAAGCGTCGCGCGCGGTCGCCTCAACGTCGACGCCCAGTTCGCCATCGCGCGTTACGCCGCAAAGCATCGCTCCGCGGGTATGCGATAAATTGAATCGGAGGGCACAGTGCTGAGCCGGTTCGGCGATCTCCGGCTTTCCATAGTCGTTGTGTCGATATCGCCAAAGGCTCGGCTCAACGGCGGCGTAGGCCGATAAAATGATCCGCAGCAGGCCGTGCGAAATCGCATAGCTTCGACGATCGCGTTCGAAGAGAAATCTCGTCATCCGAGTACGCTCGTCGTCGTCGAGCGTCGCGGCCAGCGCAGCTAGTGAGTCTTCCGCTGCAAATGTGAGATAGTCGGCGTACCAAAGGTCTACCACGGGCATGCGAGTATCGACTAACCAAAAGAGGCGGAGGCATTGAGGGAGCGGACCGGCGCCGGAGTCTAGCCTTCTCGGTTAATTCAGTCACAGCCTTTGTATTCGGCGAGCAAGCGAACGTGCCTTTACGACCACCCTCTGGGATGGTATTGTGCTCATTCAGGGGGAGGCAATACCCCCATATACTTAGCGGCCGTCCCTGAAAGTTCCCATCGCAAATGTCGGCTATCCAGATTCTCATCGCAGACGACCACGAGGTGGTTCGAACCGGCTTGAGAAGCCTTCTCGTCGGGGAGTTCAATGTGTGCGGAGAAGCTACATCTTTGGACTCGTTGCGAGATCAAATGTCGACCATTGCACCTGATCTTGTGCTGCTTGACGTCCGACTAGGTGATTCTGACGGCTTGGACGCGGTGAAGGAGCTCCGCAACAGAACGCCGCCGGTCAATGTCTTGATTTTCTCCGCCCATGACAACCCCTCGCATGAAGCGCGAGCCTACTCCGATGGAGCAAACGGGTATGTCTACAAGACGAGCGAACGCGAGAAGTTGCTCGATGCGGTCCGTCGCGCGGCCGCAGGCGAAATGCTGTGGGACCGAACCGATCAACGGCGACTTACCAACTTCGTCAAGGCGGCCGGTAACGGCGTCGGCGAACATGCCCCGCTCACCGGTCGCGAACAAGAAGTCTTGCGTATTCTTGCGACCGGCGCTACGAACAAACAGATCTCGAAAGAGTTGGGGATCAGCGCCGAAACGGTGAAGGAACACGTGCAGCACGTGTTGCGAAAAACCGGAACCACGGATCGCACTCAGGCCGCCGTTTGGGCGGCTCGCAACGGGCTCGTTTGAGCCGCGGCGTCGCCGCGTCGACCGACTCGGCGTCCCACCGGCAATTATTTCGACGTCGTAGGGCGTCCCGCGACATATTTCGCAGCGGTTTGTTCGATCGTGGTGCGGAACGCCTGGGGAGCGACAAAACCGGTCACCCGGCCGATCTCCGTGCGGTCGGCGCGCAATACCACGGTGGTCGGATAAACCCGAGCGCCGAGACTACGCTCAAATTCCGGATTTGATCCACGGTCGACATACAACGGCACAAAGTCTTCGTTGAGCGCCGCCGTGACTTTGCCGTCGGTGAAAGTCTGCTGACGCATCTTCACGCAGTAAGGACAGTGCGACGATGTGAGAAAGACGACAACCGGACGGTTTTTGTCCTGAGCGATGCTCAGCGCAGTCGCAGGATCGGTTTGCCAAGCGATCGGTTCGGCGGCGACACCGGACGCAACGAGAAAAAAAAAGCTCATGACGGCGCAAGCCAATCGGCGCGTATCCACGGCAACCTCCATGCTGCGAGCGCGCATGCGGCGAACGAAGCCCGCCGTCGCGGAATTAAGAATCCGCATTCCTTATCTTCGGCGAAGACTTCGCGACAATTTCAGGCGGCTCCCCGCCGCCGGTCGCAAGCGGCGCGGTCGTCAAAGTCAGCCGCCGCGACGATCGGATTTCGGGGACTTACCCGTGCTCACTTTGGTCTGCGGCGCTCGTTCGATCTTGGCGCGTTCGGCCAAGTTCGGCGGAGGAGAGCGAAACACGGGCGGGGACACGAAGCACAGCATGGACTTCGAAGGAACGATCACCTTGCCGCTTTCCGGCGGTGGGGGCCCGTCGAGTTCCGGATAAACGTCGAACGGGCCTTCGGCCGCGGTGTTAACGAATAACCGCCATTGCTCGCCGCGGGCGATCTGGGGAACCTTGAACTCGCGCGGGAGGGTTCCGGCATGGATGAACATCATCACATGGCGACCGGGCGTCTTCGCATCAGGGGCGGAGGGAGAGGCCCCCCAGACGGCGATCATACTATGATCGAACGCGTTCCATTCTTGGGGGTTGCCGTCGGCCCCGAACCAGCAGACGTCGGGCAGCGGGGCGTCGCCCGTCGAGGTGCCGACGACGAAATCGGCCCGCCGCACGGTCGGTTGCTGCTTGCGGAATTCGATCAGCGACTTCGCGAAGCGGAAGAGGTCGGCATGCTTGTCGACCAATGCCCAATCGAACCAGGAAATGGGGCCGTCTTGGCAATAGGCATTGTTGTTGCCGCGTTGCGTGCGGCGCACTTCGTCCCCCGCGACAAGCATCGGCACGCCTTGGCTCAGCATAAGCGTCGTGAGGAAGTTGCGTACCTGTCGGCCGCGCATCGCGTTCACGTCCTTGCGGCGCGTCGGGCCTTCGACACCGAAGTTCTCCGAGTAATTCTGATTATCGCCGTCGCGATTCTCTTCACCGTTGGCTTCGTTGTGTTTGTAGCTGTAGCTGACCAAATCGTTGACGGTGAAACCGTCATGCGAAGTGACGAAGTTGATGCTGTGGTAAGGACGTCGGCCGCTCGAAGCGTAGAGATCGCTCGAACCGGCCAAACGAGTCGCCAGCGCTCCCAGCGTTCCGGGATCGCCGCGCCAAAAGCGACGAATGTCGTCGCGATAGCGTCCGTTCCACTCGGCCCAGCGGCGATTGGCGAACGACCCGACTTGATAGGCGCCCGCCGCGTCCCAGGCCTCCGCGATGATCTTCGTATCCGCCAAGAGCGGATCTTCGGCGATCTGCTCGACCAGCGGCGGATTGGGCACGAGATCCCCGTTCCGATTGCGGCTCAATATCGACGCCAAGTCGAAGCGGAAGCCGTCGACGTGGTAGTTGTGAACCCAATATCTCAGGCAATGGAAGATCATCTCACGGACGATCGGGTGATTGCCGTTCACCGTATTGCCGCAACCTGAGTAGTTCTTGTAGTGCTCGCCGTTGCCTGCGAGCATGTAGTACACGCCGTTTTCCAGGCCTTTGAAGCTTAGCGTCGGACCGTGCTCATTTCCTTCGCACGTGTGGTTAAAGACGACGTCGAGGATGACTTCGATGCCGTGATGGTGTAATTGTCGCACCATTTCCTTAAACTCACGGCACTGCGCCCCCGGTTCCGCCGAAGCCGCATAGCCGCGATGCGGCGCGAAAAAGGCCATCGGATCGTAGCCCCAGTAATTCACGCGCTCGAGCGTCTGGCCGTACCAGCCCTCGGTCGGAAAATCGTGAACCGGCATCAGCTCGACGGCGGTGACGCCCAGCGATTTGAGGTACGGAATCTTGTCGATGATGCCTAAATAGGTTCCGGGGTACTTCGATCCGCTCGACTTCGACGCCGTGAACCCCTTCACGTGCATCTCGTAGATCACGCTCTCGGAGAGATTGCGGCGAAGATGGCGGTCCCCCTTCCAGTCGAAGGTGTCGTCGACGACGACGCACTTCGGCGGACGGATGACGCCGTCGTTGGAGGGCAAAAACTTACCCGCCAGGGCGCGAGAATACGGATCGATGAGTCGAGCCTTCCCGTCGAAACGCAGACCGCGCTGCGGTTCGAAGGGGCCGTCGCATTGAAAGTGATACAGTTGGCCTGCGCCGACGCCCGGCACGAATACGCTCCAAACGTCTCCCCACCGGTCGAGTTCCGGATTCAGGTGCACGATGTCGGTCGGTTCGCGATCGTCGACATGGTCGTAAAGCAAAACCCGCATAGCGGTGGCGTTTTTGCTGACGACGACGAACTGGACCCCGTTCTCCTGGAGAATCGCCCCGTAGGGCAAACCAAGCGAGAATTGGAGCGGGGGATGCGAAAGCGTCATGGGACGCAGATTGGCCAATCCGTCAAAGGTGTCGGAACCTAATAACATACCACGTGGTCTCGGTGGCGGCGGCGGATTCGGTACTTCCGGTCTGTTCCCTACCGTCCGGCTCGATCGTGCTGATCGTGTCGAGCCTGACGACTTTGCCGACGGCCGACTGGCCGCCGGTGGGTGGAAACCATTCTGTTCCTCAGAATGCTCGGCCATCATCTTCGACCGCCGGGGTCCAAAAGTTTGCCGAAACGGCGAGAGGCGTTTCGATCGTCTCCACGTTATCCCGAAAGTGCGAAAGCAAGGGAAATTTGAGGGAAAAGCACTCGGCGACGAAGCCGATTTGTCGTGGTCGGTGTAACTTTCGAATGTGGAACACCGACGGCCGCGCTCGCAGTGTCCGAAGATCGGCCGGCGCTTTTCTTGAAGTGCGACGGTCGCGGTCCTGCCTTCGCAAGACGCCCCGCACCTGACAGGGACACCCGATCGCGTAGCGAGCCTCGCCTTGTTTCATTCACACGACGACCTTTTGGCCGTCCGGAAGCCCGCCATCGGAAAACTTGACAACCGCCGTTTCTTCTCCGGACCGCATCCGCCGGATCGCAGTCCCATTGGCGTTCAGGGGAGCCCGGTAGCAGTCTCGATCGGAGTCGATCGGAGACTCTAGAGAGAAGTAGTCGAGTGCGCGGTCGGCCGGGTTCAAATCAGTCTCTTTTTCCGATGATTCTGCAGCTTTTGCCGCGCGCCGATCGGAGAATCCGTCGTCGCTCAGGTCTCGCACCGGGCCGGTCGCACCGACGTCTGCGCACCCCCCATTCGACCTCGACCGCCGCGGGCGGCCCGTCGCCGCATCCGCGTAGCGGCGGTTCACGATCATCGACGCGTGCGTTTTTTCTTTTTGCCCCAGCCGCTTTGCATGTCGGCGTACGCCTCCCGCGAGATCGTCGAGTTTTTCTTGCTACGACTTTTACCGGCCTTCTTACGATTGTTGATGTTGCCGACGAGCGAATTCTTTTGCTTGGCCGACTTTTTCTTCGCCATGACGTCCGGCTCCCGAGCGGAAACGCAGCCCTCGCACGATTATAGCGCGAGCCTGCGGCCCGACCGCCGAACGGGCGAAGAATGCCCAGGGGCGCAGGCGCGTCCGCCGCGGTCTTGTCGCTAGATGCCTAGCGCCCGACCAAACTATTCCCACTCGATCGTCGCGGGCGGCTTCGAGCTGATGTCGTAGACGACGCGGTTCACGCCTTTGACTTCGTTGATGATGCGCGTCGAGATCTTCGCGAGCAGGTCGTAGGGCAAGCGGCTCCAGTCGGCCGTCATGAAGTCTTCGGTGTTCACGCACCGCACGGCGATCGCCTCTTCATACGTGCGGGCATCCCCCATCACGCCGACGCTTTGCACCGGCAACAGCACCGCGAACGCCTGCGACGTTTCGCGATAGAGGCCCGCCGCTTTGATCTCGCCGACGACGATGGCGTCGGCCTCGCGCAACTTGGCCAACCGCGGCTTGGTGATCTCGCCTAAGCAGCGGACGGCGAGCCCCGGCCCGGGGAACGGGTGCCGCCAGACGATGTCTTCCGGCAGGCCGAGTTCCTGGCCGAGCGCTCGGACCTCGTCTTTGAACAGATCCCGCAACGGTTCGATCAACTGGAACTGCAAATCTTCCGGCAGACCGCCGACGTTGTGATGGAGCTTGATCGTCGCGGCCGGGCCGTCGGCGGCGGCGCCGCTTTCGATGACGTCGGGATAGAGCGTGCCTTGAGCGAGAAAAACGGCGTCTTTGATCTTCGCCGCTTCGTCGCTGAAGCAATCAATGAACGTGTGGCCGATGCGGCGGCGTTTCTCTTGCGGATCGGTGATGCCTGCCAGTTTGGCGAGGAAGCGATCTTCGCCGCGAACCACGTGCAGATCCGTCCGGAAGTGATCCGAGAACTCGCGAATGACCGCGGCGGCCTCGTCTTTGCGAAGCAGGCCGTTATCGACGAGGATGCACGAGAGTTGCGAACCGATGGCCCGCGAAAGCAAGGCCGCGACGACCGACGAATCGACGCCGCCGGACAGTCCGCAGATCACGCGCTTCGCGCCGATTTGTTTGCGGAGCCGCTCGATGGTTTCTTCAGCGAAGTCGGCGATTTTCCAACTGCCGGCACAACCGCAGATGCGCTTGAGGAAGTTGCCGAGAATCGTTTTGCCGAGCGGCGTATGCGTAACTTCCGGATGGAACTGCAAGCCGAAGATCGGCAGCTTGGCGTGGCGAACGGCGGCGATGGGGCAGGTGCCCGTCGCGGCGAGCGGCTCAAAATCGCCGGCCACTTTGGCGACCTGATCGCCGTGGCTCATCCAAACTTCCATCTCGGCCGGAATGCCGGCGAACAACTCGCTGGCGGAGTTCGTCACGCGAATTTGCGCGCGGCCGTATTCGCGGGCCGGGGCGCTCTGCACTTTCCCGCCGAGCGAATCGCAGGCGAGTTGCATGCCGTAGCAAATACCGAGCACGGGAATGCCGAGACGGAACAGTTCCGGATCGCACTTCGGCGCGCCTTCTTCGTATACGCTCGACGGTCCTCCGGAGAGAATGATCCCCTTCGGATTGATCTCGCGGAGTCGCTCGGCCGTGATGTTGTGGCGCACGATTTCGCAGTAAACCTGCTGCTCGCGAACGCGGCGTGCGATGAGTTGCGCGTACTGCGAGCCGAAGTCGAGAACGACGACCTTTTCGTCCACCAAGCGAGACGCGACGGGAGTTTCTTGCGCGGTACCTGCGGCCATAGCCATCTTCCGTGAAACGAAGAACCCGCCGGGGGATAACCGGCGGGTATTTTGGAAACCGAGATTATAGAACTCGCAGCCCCCGCGGGCTAGCGGCTCAACGTGCCGGTTTGGCGCAGTCGAGCGGCGGAACTACCATAGATTCCGCCCGGTTTTCGCAGGTTTCGCACGGACTCCGCTCTCGCAAAGGATTGGCTCTCTTGAACATCCTGCTCACCAACGACGACGGTATCTACGCCCCGGGAATTCGGGCTTTGGAGAAGGAGCTGAGGCAAATCGGCGAGGTCACGCTGGTCGCGCCGCTCGTCGAGCAGAGCGGAGTGGGGCATTCGGTGACGTTTCTTACGCCGGTCGTCGTGCGGAAAGAATACGTCGGCGATCAGTTCCGCGGTTGGGCCGTGGAAGGGAGTCCGGCCGACTGCGTGAAACTCGGTCTGTTCGAATTCTGCCCGCAAAAGCCCGATTTGGTCGTGAGCGGGATCAACGGCGGACTGAATGCGGGAATCAACGTGCTGTACTCCGGCACGGTCGCCGCCGCGATTGAAGGAGCGTTCTTCGGACTCACGAGCATCGCGGTCAGCCTGGAATACAATGAACACGCCGAATTCGCCCGCGCGGCCTCGCTCGCGCGCCGCGTCATCGAACAACTCCTGGCCCAAAAAGGGCCGGAGCCGCAGCTTTACAACGTGAATATTCCGAGCGCCGCGGTCGCCCAAGAGCCCGGCGATTCGACGACGAGCGCGGCGAAGGTCGTGCCGATGGGTTTGGATCGCTACGGCGAGTCTTACGAAAAGCGAATCGACCCCCGCGGTCGGCCCTATTACTGGGCGACCAACGATCCGCCGCCGCGGCCGGGACAGATCGAAACCGACTGCTCGGAATTGGCGAAGGGATTCGTCACGGTGACGCCGCTCGACTTCGATCTGACGAAGCACCAATACTTAGCCAAAATGCGCGATTGGCACATCAAACTCTAACGCGACTTCGTCGGGCCGGCCGCGGATAATACCGCCGCGAGTTCTGACGCAACGCGAAGGAGATGATGTGCGCAGCGTGGTTTACTGGAGCGCAACGGTCGCGCTGTTCGCCGGTTGCGAGCCGACGAGCGGCGGTAAATTGAAGCCGGCGGCGGGAAGCCGAGAGCCGCCCCCTTTAGTCGCGACGATCGCGCCGCGGGCGACGGCGGCGGCCCCCGCCACGCAGCGACCGCAATCGGTCGTCGCGGAGGAGCCGCTGCGCCGACGGGCGAATACCGCGCTCACCGAGCGCGGCAAATATGAAATCGACCTGCTCACGCAACCGGCCTCGGCGTACTTCGCGTTGAAGGATCAGGTCGTGTTCAGCGTGCAGATTCCCAAGGCCGTGCAGTACTACGAGTTGGCCAAAGGAAAGAAGCCGGCGACGCACGAAGAGTTTATGCGCGAGATCGTCGAGAAGAATCGGATCGAACTGCCGCCCCTGCCGACGGGGAATCGTTACGTTTATGACGGGAAAACCGGGGATTTAATGGTGGAATCTCCGCGGTCGCCATGACACTATGGAACTAGGTCATGGAGGCCGCGAGTTTGAGCTTCTTCCCCGAAGCGACCGAGTTTGCTCCCCCGTCCGACATCCGTGAGTCGCCTCCCCATGAAACGCCTTCTTTGCGCGACGGCCGCAGCCGTCGTCGCCGTCTGCGGCGCGCTCCCCCGCGCCGAGGCCGGCAGCACGATCTTCGAGCGATCGTATTACAGTCATGCGCCGGCCAAGCCGGTCGAAGTCGGCCCGCAAGCGCACCGCGCGCCGGTCGGCCCCGTGTTCTCGCGTCCTCAAGGATTCGCCGTGAACAGCGGCTACCGCTTGCAGCGCAGCTTCATCCGCGTCGGCGGGCAGATCGTCGACCAGACGTACAACTGGGACTCGTGGGTCCAGCAAACGAACAAGTGGTAATACCGTTTAGCCGCCGAGCTTGCTCGGCGCGTCCGTGCGTTTAACCGGCGGTGGATACCAAGCGAGTTCGGCGGCAAAGTAGCGGACTTGATTTGCCGTAGACGACGTCGGATCATGGCCGATCATGATCCACGCCTATCATGTGATCTTCGGCACTTACGGTTTCTGGCTACCTAACGATCCGCGCGGCTCTTGGTCGGATTTTGTCGGAAGCTGGGAGCTATTTCGTTTCGGTAAGGCGACCAAAGTTCTCACTTGCCGATCGCTTGCAGCCGAGCCGCACGATCGGCGTCTGCGATTTGCCGCGAAGAGCGGTCTGAAGCACGACGCAGTGAGTCTCACTGGGCGGCAGGCGGTCGCCGTCGAAGCTGGTTTTCGCGTCGCATGCGAGGAATCCTCCTATCGAGTCTTGGCACTATCGATCTTGCCGGAGCATGTTCATGCGGTCGTTGTCCGAGGGAGGGCGACCGCCGAAACTATCATTCGGCATCTAAAATCGCGAGCGACTCAATCCCTAATCGAACGCGCCGAGTGGTCACGCGAGAGGCCCGTCTGGGGAAAGAACGGGTGGAAAGTGTTCCTCAACTCGCCGGCCGCCGTACATCGCGCCGTCGAGTACGTGGAAGAGAATCCCGTTAAAGAAGGAAAACGCCGCCAAAATTGGCCCGTCGTATCGACATTGGAACTCTGACCGTTTAGCGGCTGAGCTTGCTCGTCGCGTCCAGGTGTTAAAGCGTTGTGCGCGCCGAGCAAGCTCGGCGGCTAAACGACCTTAATTCCGCTTCGGGCGCGGAATCTTCGCGCCGCCGCCGCGGCCTTTGCGACCGCGTTTGCCTTCGGCCGGCGCTTCGGCGACGATCGCGGCCGGCTTGCCCATGTGGCCGCGCATTTTGTCGATGCGGTCGCGAATCTGCGCGGCCCGCTCGAATTCGAGATTGTCGGCCGCGGCGAGCATCTCGGCTTCGAGTTCCTGCAAGTACTCTTCGGTGATGTACTGCGTTTCCTCCGTGCGGCCGACGGCGGCGTTGGCCTCGGCGTGCGCCGTCGCCAGCGACTCGATCCCTTGGCGGATCGACTTCTTCACCGTCTCCGGCGTGATGCCGTGGGCCTCGTTGTATTCCTGCTGGATCTTGCGGCGGCGGCCCGTTTCTTCAATGGCCCGCTGCATCGACTCGGTGACCTTGTCGCCGTAGAGCAGCACCTTGGCGTTCACGTTACGAGCCGCGCGGCCGATCGTTTGCATGAGCGAGGTTTCGCTGCGGAGAAAGCCCTCCTTATCGGCGTCGAGAATGGCGACCATCGACACTTCCGGCAAGTCGAGCCCTTCGCGCAACAGGTTCACGCCGACCAGCGCCTCGAAACGCCCCTCGCGCAAGTCGCGCAAGTGCTCGACGCGTTCGAAGGCGTCGAGTTCGCTATGGAGCCATTTGCACTTCACGCCCTGTTCGGTGAGGTAGTACGAAAGGTCTTCCGCCAGTCGCTTCGTGAGCGTCGTCACGAGCACGCGCTCGCCGACGGCGGCGCGAGCCTTGATCTCGCCGAGCAGATGAGGCACTTGCCCGCGAGCCGGCAGCACTTCGATTTCCGGATCGAGCAACCCGGTCGGGCGAATGACCTGCTCCACGACTTCGCCCCCCGTGTGTTCGAGTTCGTACGGGCCGGGGGTCGCCGAGACGTACACCGCTTGCTTGAACTTCTGTTCCCATTCGGAGAACTTGAGCGGCCGGTTGTCGAGCGCGCTCGGCAAGCGAAAACCGTGCTCGACGAGCGTCGTTTTGCGGCTCTGATCGCCGGCGAACATGCCGCGGATTTGCGGGATCGTCACATGCGATTCGTCGACCACCAAGAGGAAGTCTTCGGGGAAGTAGTCGAACAAGGTTTGCGGGGTCGCCCCGGGGGGGCGGCCGCTCAACGGCCGGCTGTAGTTTTCGATGCCCGGGCAGTAGCCGACTTCCATCATCATTTCGATGTCGAAGCGAGTGCGGGCGTTGAGCCGCTGCGCTTCGAGCAGCTTGCCCGCGTTGCGAAGAACCTCGAGCCGCTCGGCGAGTTCTTGCTTGATCGATTCGATGGCGTTTTGAATCCGCGTTTCCGGCAACACAAAGTGCTTGGCCGGATAGATGAACAACTCGTTTTGCGACTGAATCGTCTCGCCGCTCGTCGGGTTGATATAGGAGAGCGATTCGACTTCGTCGCCCCAAAACTCGATGCGGTAGGCGAACTCTTCGTACGACGGCCACAATTCGACGCAATCGCCGCGCACTCGGAATTTCGTGCGCTCGAAGGCGTAGTCGTTGCGCTCGTATTGAATGTCGACCAGCTTCGAGAGCATCTCATCGCGATCGACCTGCTGGCCCCGGTAGAGCGAGACCATCATGGCCTTGTAGTCTTCCGGCGAACCGAGGCCGTAGATCGAGGAAACGCTGGCGACGATCACGACGTCGCGCCGGCTCATCAACGCGCTGGTGGCGGCGAGGCGCAGCCGATCGATCGCCTGATTGATCGAGGCGTCTTTCTCGATGTAGATATCGCGCTGCGGAATGTAGGCTTCCGGCTGGTAGTAGTCGTAGTAGCTGACGAAGTAGTGGACGGCGTTGTTCGGAAAGAACTCCTTAAATTCGCCGTAGAGCTGCGCGGCGAGCGTTTTATTGTGCGAGAGGACGAGCGTCGGCCGGTTCATCGCCTGGATGACGTTGGCCATCGTGAACGTCTTGCCGGAACCGGTGACGCCCATGAGCACTTGTTCGCGGCGACCGGCCCGCAATCCGCCGACGAGGGCCTCGATGGCCTGCGGCTGATCTCCGGCCGGAGCGAACGGACTGGCGATTTCGAAACCCACGCGGCGACTCCCCAAAACGACGCAACGACACGCGGCGGTCGCTCGGACGAAGCCGGCGCGGCCGCTCGCAACCCTTTAGCATACGGGAACCGGCGACCGGGCGCGAAGGGGAGCCGAATTGCGGTTCGCCCGCCGGCGAGACACTTGTGCCCGGTGGAGAAAGGCCGCGCCGGCTAATCGACGCGAACGTGGGGGCGGATGCTCTCGAGCTTCTTCGCGCCGATGTCGCGGATTTCCAGCAGTTCGTCGACCGATTTGAAGGGGCCGACTTTTTTGCGACGCTCGACGATTCGCTCGGCGATCACCTCGCCGACGCCCGGCAGTTCGACCAGTTCGGCGATGCCCGCGGAGTTGAGGTCGACGACGAACTGGGCTTGGCGCGCGCCTGAGGGACCACGATGGCCTGCGCTCGGCTCCCCGGAACGATCGAGCAACTTGCCTTCGGCCCCGCCGTTGCGATACCACCACACGGCGACGACGACGATGCCCGCCAAGATGAGCAGTGCGACGACCGTTTGATTGGCTCGCCGCACGAGAAAGTAGTCGCTCGCTCGACTCAGCAAACCGGGGCGTTCGGTCATAAGGGGCGACCAACGGCGACGAGAGGAAGCGACACCTGCGCAAGCGGCGGAGCAGGGGTATAATAGCGGCTTCATCAAGCCGCCGGCAACTTCACGTCGGCCGGCTTTCGCCCTCGGGGAGAGCAAGCGGCAGTGGCACGCAAAGACTATCGGCCCGTCGAGTGGGATCACGCCCTGGAAGACGACCTGCGGCACCTGATTCGTCTGGCGGTGCGCGAAGACTTGGATCGACATCACGATTGGACGACGGCGATTTTGGTCGACGATCGAGCCGAGGCGCGAGCGCGCGTCGCGGCCCGCGGCGACGGCACGGTCGCCGGCATGCTCGGCGCCAAGCTGGTGCTGGAAGAATACGACGCGCGGCTCCAGTGGACGCCGCTGGTCGACGACGGGGCGCGCGTAACGCGAGGCGCCGCGTTGGCGGAGATTGCGGGGCCGGCGCGCAGCTTGTTGACGGCCGAGAGGCCGCTGTTGAACTTACTCGGCCGGCTTTCCGGCATCGCCACGCTGACGCGGGAGTATGTCGACGCGGTGGCCGGCACGGGAGCGCGCGTCTACGACACGCGGAAGACGATGCCCGGTTGGCGACGAATCGAAAAGTATGCCGTGCGCATGGGCGGAGGCACGAACCATCGGCTCGGCCTCTACGACGGCATTTTGATCAAAGACAACCATCTGGCGCAAGGGGCCGAACAAACCGGCGCAACCCGGTTTACTCCCGCGGAAGCGGTGCGGCACGCCAAGAAATTCCTCGCGGAGCGATGCGAGGCGGAGCCGCAAGCGCGTGATTTGTGGGAGGAGATGCTCGTCGAGATCGAGGTCGACCGGCTCGATCAATTGGAGCAAGTTTTGCCGGAACGGCCCGACGTCGTGTTGCTCGACAACATGACGCCGGATGTTTTGCGACAAGCCGTGGCGAAGCGCGATGCCGTGGCGCCCGACGTCGAACTAGAAGCCTCGGGGGGCGTAAACCTGCGGACGATTCGCGGCATCGCCGCAAGCGGCGTCGAGCGGATCAGCGTCGGGGCTTTGACTCACTCGGCGCTCTGGTGGGACGTCGGGCTCGACTGGTTGTAGCGACTGTAGCGGCGACGACGGGCTTTGCGGGCGGACGCCGGTCGCTTGTTTGACAGTCACCCGGTGCGACCTAGCCTTGCTTTGTATCGGCACCTTGGGGAGGGGAGCTGGTGCACGGCACGGCGAGGACAAGCACGACGCTTGAGGGGACCTCGCCGTGCCATTTTTTTCTTCCGACGTCGCACGCCCCGCGACGCAATGCGGGAGTCGAACTTGGCCATCGTCGGCGCTCGCAATTCGTTGCCGACCCGCTCACTGCGCGGTGCGTTCACGCTGATCGAAACGATGACGGCGCTGGTCGTGCTGTCGCTCGTCGGTTCGAGCTTATTGCTCGGCATGACCGCGGCGACGACCGCCGCGCAAGACGCCGCCGATCGGCTGATCGCGCTCGGCATGGCCCAGCAACTGCTCGACGAGATTTGCGGCATGAAGTACGCCGAATCGCTCGGATCGGAATACGACTCGGGCCTGGGGCCCGGGAGCCCGGAAGTGAGCGCGGGGGCGCGAAAGCAATTCGACGACATCGACGACTACCACGGGGTTTCGACCTCGCCCGCGACAGATCGCCACGGCATAGCGCTCGGCACCGACAACGGAAAAGGAGGGACGCGGCACCCGTCGTTCCAAGCTCCGGCCGGCTACTTCAACCGGTGGCGGCAGCGCGTCGACGTGTTTTACGTGAGCGACACGAACTTCAATACGAAACTCACAAGCGGCACGTCGAGCCATCGCAAGATCGAGGTCCGTATTTCGCTGACGTTGCCCGACGGCGGCGTTCAAGAGTTAGCCTACGTTTCACGCGTGGTGGCGTATGTGCCGGGCGCGTAGATCGTGTTCTTCAACCGACGCGGCGCGACGCGGCTTGACGCTGCTGGAGTTGATGCTCGCGCTCACGGTGTCGACGATCCTCATCGGTTCGCTGGCGACGCTGGCCTCGGTCACGAGGCAGACCTCGGAGTTTAGCGAGGGGCAAACCGCCGCGGTGCAACACGCGCGCGTGGCGTTCGAACGGCTCAATCGGTTCTTGAGCGAGGCCTACGCGACGGAGACCTACCCGGGAGTCGTCGTGGTCGACGAAACCGTGGGGTCGTATCGCTACTGTGATACGGTCGTCATCTGGCGACCGGCGAACGGGACGCCGGCGAATGCGTCGGGCCCGCCGCTTGTACGCGAGTTGGTGATCATTTGCCCCGATCCGGCGGATCCGCGGCGACTCGTGGAAATCACGGCACCGGCCGACACGCGTACGATTCAACTCAATGAGGCGTCGCTCAATACGACGTCGGGGCGTTCGCTGATCGCAGGCATCAAGTCGGCGTCGAGCAGCGTCAAGACTCCGTTGACTTCGCTGTTGCGAACCGCGTCGACGAGTTCCGGCGGCAATTCCAATCTCCGGGCCGCGATCCGGTTCGAATGCGAACTCCATCCGACCGCGGCGGAGCTCACCGCTTATCGAAACGGCACTTTGGCGTGGAGCGACATCGCTTGGCCGCAGGGCACGTTCAGCTCGTCGTGCGGCCTGCGCCAAGTTTGGCTCCGCGGAGAACTGCAACTGATGAACGAAAGCTACAACACCGACGGGTCCGCGTCGGCCGCGGCCGTTCCGATCCCGTTTCTTGGTTCCGGCGCGCTGTATTACAGCGTTCCCAAGTAACGGAGCGACGGCATGCCTATCTTCGGCGACTTGAAATTGCGGAAGACTCGCGCAAGGCGTTTGCGTCGCCGGCGCGGCGGGTTCGCGATCATCCTCGTATTGGGAATGATCGCTATGACGCTGGCTGTATCGTATGCGCTGGTACGCGGCCAAGCGGCGACGGCCCGCGGTTCGTCGAACCATGAGTTGCGCTCCGAAGCTCGGCAGGCCGCTCTGACCGGGCTTTCGGCGGCGTTGCGCCGCATGAACCAGTCCAACAACTGGGGCGGCGCCGATTCGACGTTCACCGGCACGGTCAATTCCGGGCAAACATTCGCCGTTCAATACATCACCGGCGACGCCAAGATCGACGCCGATGGACCCGATGCCGCCAAGTGGCCATATCGGACGACGATCACTTCGACCGGCTATGCGGTCGATCCAGCGGCCTCGGCCGTGACGACGACCTACAGAGTGGAAGCGGTCGTCGAACTCGTGCCGCGCCGGCTCGCCGACAATCCGTCGGCCTGGGCGACGATGCAGAACTATCAGCTTTATCAGACGAACACGGACGACAATTCGCTGCAACTACCGTTTCGCATCAACGGGCCGGCGCGCTTTCTCGGGAGCCTGAACAATTTCTGTTCTAGTTATCCGCCGTCTTCGTCCGGCCGGACGCGATACTTGAGCGATTTGCAGGCCATGCGCTACGCGGGCTATCCGGACTACCGACCCTTCACCGGGCCGATCACTTATTCGCAGTCGACGACGACCGGCTCGACGCGCAATCTGATCACCGATAATCTCGGCGTCACAATGACGAATGCGTCCGGTTCGGCGACGAGCAACTGGAACCATCCGGGAAACATCACGAGCTACCAGCTTTTTCCCGGCGGCAAATCTTACGCCCCCGCAACGCTCACCGGCACGGTCGCAGCGACGTTGCGCGCCGATCCGCGCACGAACCCGGCCGGGCTATTCGTGGCCAACGGCGACGTCACGCTCGGCAACGGGGCGTCGATCGTCGGCACGGTGATCGCGACCGGCAAGGTGCGGTTCAACGGCACCAACCTGTCGATTCAGCCGTTCTCGTTGCCGGCTCTCGACGGAACCACGTCGGCCGTGCAACTCCCGGCGGTCGTCGCCGGAAACGACATCCTCGTCGGCGACGAATCGTCGGCCGCCGTGCAAGGCAACGTCGTCACGTTCGCCAAGTTTTCGGTGACGTCGGGCGATCAAGCCACTCAGTGGGGGCTCAACGGCCGGCTCATTTGCCGGCAATTCGAGGTTCAATCGCGATCACAATTCAACATCGGATCTCTTTGGTGGTCGTTCGTTTGGTCGTGGTTCAACGACCAATTGGGCACTCACGACGACATCGATCACTACCCCGTCTACTGCGCCGCGTGGGGCATGAACTACGTTCCCAAGATCACGATCAATCCGCCGACCGGCGCGGCCGTCGTCGCCCAGTGGTTCACGGCGGGGAGTCCGCTCTATAAAGTCGATACGGGCGACGTCGGCCTGCGCTGGTCGCTTATCCGGATGAAAGAACAACCCTAACGATCAGGAGAATCCTCCCATGTCGGTCCATCGCTACATTTCGGCGGCCTTTCCCTCGGCGGCGGTCGCGGCTCTGGTATGCGTGCTAGGTTTCCATCAGACCGGTTCGGCCCAACCGAAGCCCGCTCATGAGCCGTTCGCCAACAGCGTGGCTCAACAAGCCGAAATGATTCAACTGCTCAAAGAGATCAATTTACAGCTCAAAGAGCAGAACCAACTGCTGAAGACCGGCGTGATTCGCGTCACCGTCGACAACGGCAAGAAGAGATAGCGATCCATATGATCGGCCGCGGTAAACATTCTGGGGGCTATACGCTCGTCGAAGTCATGATCGTCGTGGCGGTCGTCGGCATCATGTCGGCCGCCGCGTTGCCGCTCTTCCAGCCGGAAGTCGCCGTCCAGCTGAAATCCTTCGGGCAGATCGTGGCGTCGGACCTCGAGTATGTGCGGAATCTCGCCGTGACGAACAACACGAAGTATCGCGTCGCGTTCGAGCCGGCTCAGAATCGCTATTACCTCGAACACAGCGGCGCGAACGCCGCGCTGAATACGCTGCCGGATTCGATCTATCACAACTCGGCGAATACGGCGACGAAGCAATACACCGATCTCGACGAATTGCCGCAGTTGGGCGCGGGGGCGAACATCGCCGCCGTGTTGGCTCCGGCTTCGCCTCCGACCGCGGCGACGACGATCGAATTCGACTCGCTGGGCGCGACCACTCAACCGGCCGAGACGGTCATCTGGCTTACGTCGGGCGCGGGCGAAGGACAACGCTTTATCGCCGTGCGGGTGAATCCGGTGACGGGACTTGCGGAACTTGATGAGATCACCGCGACCGCTCCGGCGGCGGGAAGTTAGTACGACCGAGTTTGCGAAGGCGAGAACAGTAGGCGAGCGTCATGGTATCGTGGCCGAAATTTCGACGTGTGGGGCCGATCGGCATCGACTTGGGGAGTCGCTCCATCAAGCTGGTGCAGATGAACGGCGACCGCACGCGCATTCTCGAGTCGGTCCGCTGGGATCTGCCGATCGAGCCGGCCGCCGACGCCGCGGAGCAATTCAAACGCTGGACCACGGCGCTCGTCGAAGCCCGCGAAGGACGCAAGTTCGTCGGACGGGAATGCATCGTCTGTCTCGGGGCCGGATTGCTCGCCGTGCAAAACGTACGCGTCACCAAACCGGCGGTCGGCGAGCTCGAGCCGGTCATTTTGCGTGAGTTGGGGGACCGATTCGCCTTTCCAGTCGCCGAGAGCGAGTTGCGCTTCTTAGAGGCGGCCGACGTTCGTCAAGGAGAGGCGATTCGCCGTGAAGTGATCGTGCTCGGCTGCCATCGCCCGCAACTCGATCAGTTTCTCGCGGTCGTCGACGACGCGGGCTTGAAGCCGGTCGCCGTCGATATCGAACCGCAGGCGATCCTGCGTTGCTACGACGCACAGTACCGCCGCGACGAAGATCGCGAACAACGCTCGATCGTCGTGCATGTCGGCAACTCGAATTCGGCGGTGATCATCGCCCAGGGCGACGAGATTCTCTTCATCAAGTATATCGATCTGGGCGGAAAGCATTTCGATGAAGCCGTGGCTCGCCATCTGAAGATGGACCTGCCGGCGGCGTGGGCTTTACGTCGCAACAACGGCGACCGCCGGGCGGACCTGCAAGATCCGGAAATCGCCCGCAGCGTGAACGAAGCGATCCGTCCCGTCGTCGACCGGCTGGCGAACGAAGTCTCGCTTTGCATCCGTTATCACAGCGTCACCTTCCGCGGTAAACCGCTCGTGCGGATGGTGCTGGGCGGCGGCGAGGCGACGCAAAACCTCGTGGAACGTTTGGCCGCGCGGCTCGACCTTAAGTGCGAATTGGGCGACCCGTTTCGCGCTTACGTCGCGACGCAGGCGACGGGCCGCCGATCTCAATGGGACATCGCCGTCGGTATGGCGATGCGTCGGTTCGACGACTAACCGATGAATACACCCAGAAAACAAATCGACTTCCTTCCGGAACGCTACCGGCAGGCGAAAAAGCGACGCCATACGAGTTATTGGCGCCTCGCGGTGACATTGGTATTCGTCGTCGCCTTTACCGGCGCGGCCGGCGGGCTGTACGTCGCCCAGCGCGATGTTCGCCGTCGAAGCTGGGAGATCGACAAACTCCACGCGGCGGCCCAAGTTCAGAATGCGCTGCTGGCGACTAAGCAGGCGGAACTTAACAAGCTGAACGTTTACGCCTCGCTCGTCACGCACTTGCGGCATCCTTGGCCGAAGTCGAACATCTTCCGGCGGCTGACGGCGACGCTGCCGCCGGAGATCGTCCTCGCAAAGGTTCACGTCCGCAGTACGCCGAAGGAAATCATGACCGGCGGCGGAGAAGCGGCGACCGCGACGACGGGCGAGCCGACCACGCCGACGATCGAAGCCGACTTGGCCGAAATGCAACGCCAGGCCGACGAAGAAGTGGTCGTCGTGGCTCTGGAAGGAACGACGCGCGATCAAACGGCCTTGCATGTCTATCTGCAATCGCTCGCCGGTTCGCCGCTATTTCTTACTGCCGAACTGATCTCGGTCGAAGCCGCGACGGGCGAGCAAGCAGCGGCGTCCGGCGATCGCTTCACGGCCGCGGTGCATGTGCGACCGGGTTGGAGTCGCCCCGGCGGGCCGCAAGAGAGCGACGTTGAATTCGACCGCCGCGAATTACTGCGGGGCGAAACCGCTCCGCCGGAGTTAACGCAGGTGTCAGCGGAGGGCGAACGATGAAGCAAGCGAACTTTCTGAGCGGCGGGTGGGGCGCCGTCGTGCCGCTGTCGGCGGCGATCGGCGCCTACTTGTTCTTCGTGTTTTTCCCCGGGATGCGCGAGATTCGCGAATTGCGGGCCGACATGGATATGAAACAAGCGGTCATCGCCGCGGCTAAGACGATTCCGCAGCGTCTCAACGCCGCGGACGCCGAGATGCGCGCCGCTCGCGACTACGTCGAACAATGGCGCGGCCTTGCGGCGAAGCCGGAGGAATACGCCAAGACGTTCGCCGGGCTGTCGCAATTGCTGAAACAGAGCGGGGCGACGCCGACGATGTTTCGTCCGGAATCAAAGCAGATTTGGACGGAATTGGAGCGAATGCCGCTCACCATCGGTTGCCGCGGGCGCTATGAACAGGTCTACGCTCTGATCAACGGAATCGAACGCGTGCCGCGGCGAATCTGGATCGAGGAGGCGACGATCGAAAAGAGCCGGCAAGATGCGGAGCTTGTGGACTGCGAGCTAAGGCTGGCAATCTTTGCCGATAAATTTGAGATTTCGAATTAGGTTGAGACTAACGACGGTCGATACAGGAGACGCCGGAACGGCTGCGCCATTCGCGTGACTGAGCCGGCAAGCAAGCGTGTCAAAGCTAGCGAAGCAACTTCAACGCGATTTGAAGGCCAACCCGAAGAAGGCGGGCATGCTGGCGCTGCTCTGCGTCGTTTGCGTCTGGTTCTGGGGACCGCTCTTGTTTCCCAAAGACGAGTCGAAGTCGAAGCCCGTGAAGACGACCAATTCCAAAGCGGCGATGCCGATGCAGACCGCGCCGGCGACCAGCCTTGCAAAGCCGGTCGCCGACACGGCGGCGCTCGGTTGGAAAGAGTTGGCGGAAAAACTGGAGACCGATCGAAGAATGCAGGTCGCCCAGTTGACGGAAGGCGAAAAGCTCCGCGATCCGTTCTCCGCAGTCACGCCGGACCACGCCGCGGACTTGGAGCTCGACGCCCTCCTAGCCGAAGCGACCGAACTCGGTCTGCTCGGAGACGAGCCGTCGACGACGGCGCCGACCGCGACGGACGTCGATTGGAGCGCCGTGCCGCTCGAACTTTCCTCGACGCTCGTGATGGGCAACTATCGCAAGGCCGTTATCAACGGCCGCGCTTTCGCCGAAGGAGCCGCAATCGGCAAGGTCGGCGATCGCGACGTCAAGCTCCTACACGTGGAACCGCGGACGGCGATCGTTAGTTGGAACGGCGTAACGCGCGAACTGCGGATTCCGAAAGCCGGCGAGGCACCGCTCCCGCGAACCGACGCCGAGAACGAGAACGGACCAGATCTGTTGAGCGAGCCGAATCCGGTCGACGACGATTCGGAAACCGCATCTGCGGACGCCGATCGGTCGTAAAACAAAACTCACGTCATGGATGACGTATGAAAATCTTGCTACGGATAGCCCTCCTCACTTGCTGTGCGGCCGTCGGACTGCTGCTCGCGGCGCGGTTGGCGCAATACCGTGAGAGCGACGCCGCGGAGCCGGAAACGTCGGCGGTCGCCACGGCGAATCCGTCGCAAACCGCGACGCGCTCCGCCGCAAAGCCCCGCGCCGCCGGAGTCCAACCGCGCGTCGCCGGGCAATTCGCCCAAGGCGGCGGCACCGCAGGTTTTCCGCGGCCGGAAGCTGTCGCTCAGTTGGCGCAAGCGCCGACGAATTCCTCGGAACTGAGCGGGGCCTTGGAGCAAGCCGTCGGGGAAATTCTCCGCAAACAGGGCGGATTGCCGGTCGCCCCCTCGACGTCGAGCCCGACGGTGCCGGTCGAGTTGATGATGAAAGTGCTTGATCAAAATCAGCAGAACATCAAGGCCATGGAGGTGCTGCAATCGCAACTCCAAGGCGGTCGAACGAACACCGCGGCAACATCCGCTACGGCTGCCACGGCAGCTCAGGGGCCTGCGGTCGTGGCGGGGTCGACCGCGGAGACGACGTCGGCGCCCGGGCCGGCGCTCGGCGCCCCGGCGACCGACGTGCCCGCTCCGCCTCCCGCCGAACCGCCGACGTTGAAGTCGGAAATCGTCGACGCCCCCGGCGCGGTGGCCGCCGAGGGAGACGGCCGCCTCACGATCAACGCTCGCGAGGTCGACGTGCGCGTGCTGCTTGAGCAATTGGCCGAACAGGCCGGACTGAACATCCTCGCCGGGGCGAGCGTGGCGGGCAATATCAGCCTCAACATGCAGCACGTCGCCGTCGACGATGCGCTCGACGCAATTCTCAAAGCGACCGGCTTCACCGCGCGACACGACAAGGGCTTCGTCTACGTCGGCACGGCCGAAGATTTCGCGGCGATGGAGCGAGCGCAGGACCGCATCGGCACGCGTGTCTATCGACCGAATTACATCAACTCCAAAGAACTGTCGACCTTGCTCACCCCGCTTCTGACGCCGAGCATCGGCAAGATCAGCGTCACGACTCCGGCGTCCGTGGGAATCGCCGTCGACAACACGACGGCCGGCGGAGACAGCATGTCGCAGCAAGACGCGCTCGTCATCCAAGACTACGAATCCGTGCTGGCCCAGGTGGACGCGGTAATCAAAGACCTCGACAGGCGGCCGGCCCAGGTCTCGATTGAAGCGATGATCGTCAGCGTCGCGCTCAGCGACGACAACAGCTTCGGCGTCGACTTTCAGGTGCTCCGTAATCAGCAGAATGTTCGTCTAGGCTGGGGCTTTCCGCGGCAAGCGCCGCTCGAAGGGGGCGGAGCGATCGATCCGATCACCGGGGCGAACATCGGCCAGTTTCCTTTCGATACCGGCGGTCTGAAGTTCGCGTTTCTTGACGATTCGCTGGGAGTGTTCATCAACGCCTTGGAAACGGTCGGCGACGCGAACGTGATCGCCTCGCCGAAGTTGCTTTGCTTAAACAAACAGAAAGCCGAGATTTTGATCGGCCAAAAGCTCGGCTACATCAGCACGACGGTGACACAGAACTTCTCGACGCAGAACGTCGAATTCCTCGACGTCGGCGCGCAGCTTCGCCTGCGGCCCTTCATCGCCAGCGACGGTCTGATTCGCCTCGAGGTGCATCCCGAGATCTCGGAAGGCGAAGTGGTCGTCAACGGCGGTTTCACGCTGCCGAACAAGACGCTTACCGAAGTGACGACGAATGTCATGTGTCCCGACGGATGCACGGTGATTCTCGGGGGTTTGATGCGGGAAAACTTGCGGTCGAACAGCACGCAGGTGCCGTTTCTCGGCAGTTTACCCGTCGCCGGGCCGCTCTTCCGCAATAAGACGGAGTCCGTCGAGCGCGTCGAAATCCTGATTTTGCTAACGCCGCGCATCGTCTACGACGGCGATACGGCGGCCGAAGGCAATCTGTATCAAACCGAAGCGCTCCGCATGGAGAACGCCAAGTTTCATCGGATGAACCCGGTCGGCAAAGCCCACTTGGCTCGCGACTACAACGATCGGGCCCGCGCGGCGATGGCGAGCGGGAATCGAGCTTTGGCGCTTCGCCAAGCGCGGCTCGCCGTTCATTACGATCCGCTCAATCGCGACGCGGTCCGCACGCTTTACGAACTCGGCGAGCAAACCGGCGGCGTGCCGGTCGCTCAAGGACTCGGCGTTGAGACCGTGGTCGGCGAAGCCGAGTTGCCGATGGGCGCCGACGGAGCGTTGGAAGGACCGATTCCGCCATGGCTCCTCGATGAGTTGGGGCAGGAGGCGGGGCCGCCGCGGCCGGAGCATCCGCTTGACCCGGGGACTCCCGGCAAGAGTTTTGAAGCCGTTCGACCGGAGGTGTTTCGCCATGAACCGCACAACTAGCCTTTTCCGCGCGGCAACGGCGGCCGGGTGGATTGCCGCCGCGGCCGGCTGCGCGGCATGGGACTTACCGTCGCTCAAATTGCCGCAGCCGCCGGTGGCCGACGTGCGCCCGATTCGCAAAGAGCGCGCGGAAAATGCGATCAAGGCCTTCGAGGAACAACGGAACCGCGCTCAATACGAAGCGGCGGCCACTTTTTGGCGTCAGGGCGATATCGCCGCCGCGCGCAACTCGTTGGCCTCGGTGCTCGAACGCGAGAAAAACCATCGTGAGTCGCTGTTGCTGCTCGCAGAGATCGAATTGGAGCATGGCCGCACGCCCGACGCAGTCGGGCTGCTCCGCCGGGCCGCCGAGTCTCATCCGCAAGACGCCGAAGTCGCCTACAAACTCGGGCTGGCTCTAGAGGCCGATCACAAAATCTCTGAAGCGCTGCACTATTTCCGGATCGCAGGCGATCTCGCGCCCGACGAAGTAAAGTACTCCGAGGCTTACTCGCTGGCCGAAAACGCACTTCGCAGCGAAGGTAAGGCGGCGCCGGCGGCACAAATCGCCGACGGCGCTCCGCACGCGGCTGAGACGCATGGCTCGGCGAACGAACACACGATGCCGGCGGAAACGCCCGCGGCGGCGGCGGTGCGCTACGCGCCCGAGGCCGGAAGCGCAGTTGCGGTCGAAAACCGCGATGCGGAGTTCGAAAAAGTGCTCGCCCACTGGGATGCCGGCCAAAAACCGGAGGCGAAGGCCGCGCTCGCAAAACTCCTGGCGCGAAACCCTAAACATATCGAAGGGGCCATTCTGCAAACGGAGATCGACTTAGAAGCCGAGCGATTTGCGGAGGCCCGCGAACGCATGGAGCGTCTCGTCATTCGCCACCCGCAAAATGCGCAAGTGCGCCGCGCCTGCGGATTGGTCTATCGTGCGCTCGGCGACGAACAACGGGCGGCGCACTGCCTCGCCCAAGCGGAGCGACTCGAACGAGCACAAGCTTCCGGAACGGAGTCGATTGAGACGGCGAAACAGGAAACCGAGATTGTCGAAATAGGGCAGGCCGTGAGCGACCTGCCCATCGCCGACGATTCGACGCCGCCGCTTCCCGTCGCGCCGGGAGGCGCCGCGGAACAACTGCTGCTCACGCTTCCGGAAGCTCCATCGCCTCGTTCACTCGATGCGCGCCTCGCCTCGGCCGCTCTTCCAATTCGAGAGTCGATCGAGAAGTCGGCGGAGGAACTCACGGCCGACGAGCATCGCAGGCGCGCGTTAGAGGCGCTACAAGCCGCGGAACCGGACGTCGCCCGCGCGGAGTTCACGGCGGCGATGACGAGGCGCCCTAAAGATTCTCAGTTGGTTATTGACGCGGCGGTGCAATCGTTGAAATACGAACAACCGGAATTGGCGCTCGAGTTGGCCGAGCGCGGGCGCAAGAATTTCCCTCGTTCGGCGGCGTTGGCACGGCTGGAAGGGACGGCGGCCTATCAACTGGGACGCTATCCGGAGGCGGAGCGCGCGCTCCGACAATCGTTGTCTTTGGACAACTCCCAAGGGCTGACCTATTTTTTGCTGGGCTCCGTACTTAACCGTCTCGGCGATTCCGAGGCGGCGGAGCGTCATTTCCGCGATGCGGCTCGGCTCGATCGCCGATTCGCAACGAAGAAATAGACGAATCGGGGCGCCCTACCGAACGACGACGCCGCTTGCGAACGACGGACCATGATCGTCCGTCGTTCGAAAGGCTTGAATCGGCGTCGAAGGCGGCGGTAGTCGGTTCTTCCAGCAGTCGTGCGCCCCATGTCCATCGGTCGTCAACTCAATCTCGGACTGATCGTCCTCGGGCTCGGCGTCGTCGCCGGCACCGTGACGGTCGGCCTCGGCGCGGCCGAAGGCGCCGGCAATGCGTCGACGCTCTTGGCCGCGACCGCCGGCATCGTCCTCGGCGGAGGCATCTGGCACTACATCGCCGTTCATCACGAACGGCGGGAGCAAGCCTCGGCGCGTCGCTTTCTCGACCATTTGGCCCAGCACGTCGAGACCGACGGAGCGGCCGTGGGACTCAGTTCGCTGCCGCCGATCGACCAGAAGTCGCCGTGGGCCAAGCCGCTCCAGCACATGTTCGATTGCCTGTCGGCGATCCACGATCGTCGATTGATGCTCGAAAGCGCGCGCGCCGCCTCCGAAATTCGCATGCAGCGCATCGCCGCCGAACTCGAAATGATGCAATCGATTCTGTCTAAGCTCGGCGAGCCGGTGGTGACCGTCAATGCCTACGACGAGATTCAATACGCCAACCGCGACGCGGAGTCGATGTTCCATCTCAAACCGGCGGGCCAAGAGAAGCGTCGTTTCTCCTCGATCGTCGGCTGCGACAAACTCGCAAGTATGATCGCCGACGTACGCCGTCGCAGCGTGGCGACTGAGCGTTCGGACGACTTCGAACTCAAAGACGCCGACGGCGAACTACGCTGGTATCGCGCCACGGTCGGCAATTTGCCGAGCGACGGGAATCGCGACGACGAAGGAGGAGCCGTGCTCGTCTTGCGCGACGTCACCGCGCATCGAGTCATGCAAAAGCAGCATGCCGAGTTCGTTTCGTCGGCGAGCCACGAGATGAAGGCCCCGCTCGCCGGCATCAAGGCCTACGTGGAACTCCTCGCCGACGGCGACGCCGAAGACGACGCGGCTCGAGAAGAGTTTCTCGGCGTCATCAACGGGCAGGCCGATCGCCTCCAGCGGCTGATCGACAATTTGTTGAACATCGCCCGCATCGAGGCCGGCGTCGTTCGGGTGAGCAAGCAGAGTCGTAGCGTCAACGAAATCCTCACCGAAGCGGCACACGTGGTGCAACCGTCGGCCGAGGCGAAGCAGATTACGCTCGCCGCCGATTTGAGCCCGCTCTATTTGGGCGCGCTCGTCGACCGCGACATGCTGCTTCAGGCGGCGATCAACTTGCTCTCCAACGCGGTGAAATACACGCCGGCAGGGGGGCGGGTGACGCTGCGCAGCCGGCTCGCCGATCAAGAAATCCAGATTGAAGTGGAAGACACCGGCGTCGGCCTGGCGGCGGACGATTGCGACAAGGTGTTCGACAAGTTTTATCGCGTCGACAAAGACAAAACGATGGCCCCCGGCACCGGTCTCGGTCTGCCGCTTGCGAAACACATCGTCGAAGACGTCCATGGCGGTCGGCTCAGCGTGCGGAGCCAATTGGGCGTCGGCAGCACGTTCACCATCTCGATCCCGCATGTGGGAAAGAGTTCCTAGAACGACGCGAGGCGGCCGCCTCCCGACGTTCGCACAAACCGGCAATGAAGAGACGACTCGATGAGCAAACATATTCTGCTATGCGACGATGAAGTGACGATCATTCGGGCCGCGGAGATCAAACTCACCCGCGCCGGCTACCGCGTGAGTCACTGCTCCGACGGAGTCGCGGCGCTGGAACTGATCGCGAGCGACATGCCCGACTTGGTCATTTCCGATTGTCAGATGCCGCGGATGGGCGGGCTCGAGCTCGTGCGTCGCTTGCGCGAAAACCCGGCCACCCGTGAATTGCCGTTCTTGATGCTCACCGGCAAAGGCTTCGAACTGCCGCTAGACGAGTTGAAGCAAAAGTACGGTGTTTTAGCGGTGATGGCGAAGCCGTTCAGCCCGCGCGAGGTGCTGCAGACCGTCGATAACGTTCTCGCCGCGAGCCACGCATGAACCTGAGCACCGAAATCTTCGGCGACTGCATGGTCGTTCACGCTCCGCAAGACATGGGACGTGAACAAGCCGAGCGGTTCACGAACTACATTCACTCGGTCGAGCGGGTACAGATCGTCCTCGATCTCGACGACGTCGAACAGATCGACAGCGCCGGGCTCACCTCGCTGATCGACGCGCAAGAAGAGCTCCGAGCTCTCGGCGGCGACCTAAAGGTTTCGACCGCGAGCGCCGTCAACCGCAAGATTCTCGAAATCACGCGCCTTGATCGTCAGCTGGAAGTTTACGAAAGCGTGATCGACGCCGTGAAGAGCTACCGCTAACCGCGCCCGCGAAGGCCCGAGCCGAATATGTCGACATCGTCGCACCATCAATTCTCCGGACCGACGAAACTCGGCGACCTGCTTGTTCGCCAAGGTTACCTGACCGAAGACGGGCTCCGCGCCGCCCTGGAACAGCAAAAGAAAGACGGTCGCGGAAAGCTGCTCGGCGAGATCCTGGTCGACATCGCGGCCTGCAGCGAAGACCAGATCGCCGAGTGCATCGCGGCGGAATACGGCGTGCCGTTCGCCAAGCTCGAATTGCGACTCTGCGATCAGAAGACCGCCGACGTCCTGCCCCGGGAGTTCATCGAGAACAACCTGGTGATGCCGCTCTTCATCGTGCGCAATATGCTCACGCTGGCGGTGTCGGAGCCGTCGAATTTGTTCTTGATCGAAGAGATCGAGAAGCTGACGAGCCTGCGCGTGCAGGTCGTCGTGTCGACGGCAAAAGACATTCGCCGCATGATCACGGCCTTGCCGAATTCGAAGGTGTTCGTCATCGACGACATCATCGAAGAGTCGAAGTCGGGCGACGTCACGCTGATCGAAGAGGCCATCGAAGACATCAGCGACATCGAAGAGGTCGCAGGGCAGTCGCCGGTCATTCGCTTGGTCAACTACGTGCTCTACAACGCCGTGAAGGAAGGGGCGAGCGACATCCACATCGAGCCGGCGGAGAAATGCGTGCGAGTGCGCTATCGCATCGACGGCCGCCTCTACAAATCGCTGGAAGTGCCGATCACGCTGCTCAGCCCGCTGACGAGTCGCATTAAAATCATGGCCGGGCTCGACATCAGCGAGCGCCGCCTGCCGCAAGACGGCCGCATCCACGTGATGCTCGACGGACGCAAGGTCGACTTGCGCTGCAGCACGTTCCCGATGAATCGCGGCGAGAAGACGGTGATTCGCGTGCTCGACACGCGCAGCGTCTCGCTGGTGCTGGAAGACCTCGGTTTTTCCGAAGACATTCTGACGGGCGTCGTCTCCCAGATTCAAAACCCGAACGGCATCGCGCTGGTGACCGGTCCGACTGGGAGCGGAAAATCGACGACTCTCTACGCGATGCTGAACAACATCAGCTCGATGGAGAACAACGTCTGCACGGTCGAAGACCCGATCGAATACAACTTGCCGCTGATTAACCAATTTCAGATCCAAGAGCGCGTTGGACTTACGTTTTCCAAGGCGCTGCGAACGCTGTTGCGTCAGGATCCCGACGTCATCATGGTCGGCGAAGTGCGCGACGAGGAAACGGCGCGGACCGCGATTCAGGCCGCGTTGACGGGGCACTTGGTGCTCAGCACGCTGCACACCAACGACGCCTGTTCGGCCGTCACGCGATTGATCAACATGGGCGTGGAGCCGTATCTGATCGGCGCGGCGCTCAACATGGTGCTGGCTCAGCGACTACTGCGACGCATTTGCCCCAAATGCAAATCGGCCTACGAGCCGCCGCGGAACGTGCGCAAAGCGATCGAGCGGATGGGATTCGAAATCGACGAATTTCACAAAGGCGTCGGCTGCAAGAATTGCCGCAACACCGGTTACAGCGGGCGCATCGGCGTGCATGAGTTGCTCGTGCTCGACGACGAGATTCGCGACATCGTGGTGACCAATCCCACCGTCGCCGCCGTTCAAGAAGCCGCGCACCGCAAGAACATGATCACGCTCAAGCACGACGGCTTCCGCAAGGTGCGCGAAGGCATCACGACGATTGAAGAAGTGCTGCACATTACCGGCGATCTTCGCGACGCCGGCGAAGTGACGCCGGTCGGAAAGTAGGCGATCGGTGGCGACGACCTTTCAATATCGCGTACGCGACGCACTCGGCAAGGAGCACGAGGGGTCCGTCGACGCCGTTTCGCAAGACGACGCCGTGCAGCATCTGCGCCGCGAGGGCTTTCAAGTCGTCGAAATCGAAGAAGACGTCGGCGTCGGCCTCTTGGCGCCGCGAATTCGTCGGTCCGACGTCATCTACCTGACGAATCAGCTGGCGATCATGGTCGACACGGGCATAACGCTCTCGACCGCGCTGCAAAGCATTTTGGAGCAGGAACAAAACCCCACGCTGCGACGACTGCTGATCGATCTGCGTTCGACCGTCGAGGCGGGCGACGACTTTTCGTCGGCGCTGGCGAAACACCCGAAGCACTTCGATAAGACGTTCGTCTCGATGATCAAGGTCGGCGAAGCGACCGGCACGCTCGGCGCGATGCTGGAGCGGGTGGCGACCTATCTGCGCAAGGAAATGGAGATGCGCAGTAAGGTGAAGTCGGCGATGGCTTACCCGGCGGTGATGGCGACGGTGGCCGTCGGCGTAACGGTCTTCCTGCTGACGTTCATCCTGCCGAAATTCGCTCCCTTGTTCGCCAAGAAGGGAATTAAGTTGCCCGCCCCGACGCGCTGGAGCATGGCCGCGAGCGACGTGCTCATGCATTACTGGCAATGGTGGGTTCCCTGCACGATCGCCGTCGTCGTCGGCTTTCTTTACGGCCGCCGCACGCCGCAAGGCCGGCAAATGTGGGACACCTTCCTCATCAACGCGCCGATCGTCGGCCCTGTCTCGCGCAAGGTGATCATCAGCCGTTCGCTGCGCACGCTGGGGACCATGCTCAACAGCGGCTTGCAAGTGCTCGACGCGCTGAAGCTCACGGCCGAGGTGTCCGGAAACTTTCTCTACGAGCAGCTTTGGCGGCACGTGCATGAGCAGGTGACCGAAGGAAACGAAATCTGCGAATCGCTCCGCGGCAACGAACTGTTTCCGCCGACGATCGTGCAAATGATTTCCGCCGGCGAACAGACGGCGCAGCTCGGCGGAGTGCTCGAGAAAGTGAGCAACTACTACGATCAAGAGGTCGAGTCGTCGATCAAGACGGCGACCGGCATGATCGAGCCGCTTTTGATCTGCGTGATGGGCGTGGTCGTCGGCACGATCGGGCTCGCGCTGCTCCTGCCCGTGTTCTCGCTCAGCAAGTAGCGAGAGGGGACGGCATCGGCGCAACGAATTGGAACTGCGTTGCGCATCCGTTCTCCGCCCCCGGCGGCTTGCCGGGGGCCGACGACTCGACAGCTAAGCGAGAGACGCTTAGGCGATGAACGACCGGCGAGCCCGGCGCTCGGAGCGAAGCCGGGCGCGACGACGCGTTTCACTCGGCTTCTCGTAGTATTCTTTGCGGCGCATTTCTTTCTTGATGCCGCTGCGCTCGACCAACTTACGGAAACGTCGGACGGCTTCTTGAATCGATTCTTTGTCGCGAACAGTCAGCTTAACCACATAAACTCCTTCGGCCGCGGATCGTAACCCAACGCACACTCATGCGGAGAACGTTGTCGTAGTACGCCGGTACACCTTGAAAGAACTAGAAGCGGGGAGCGGGAAATAAGGGAGTCAGCTTACACAATCGGCAAAATTCTGTCTATATCTACGGGTTTCCCGATCTATGAACCGGAATCTCTCGCCTGATCGGCAAACTTTACCATCCACGCCGCAGGCTACCGGTTTCGCTCGACCGGCCCGGGTGCGAGCGACGATTCAATGCTTGGCCGGAAGGATTCGGCCCAATCGAACTCGTCGGAGGACCACACCCGTGAGCGACGCGCCCGCTTCCACCAACACGCCGGCGACGACCCACCGAGCCGAAATGCGCCCGGCCGACCTGTTGGCCGATTTGGAATCGCGGCAAGATGAGGTTCTGCGGCTTTTGGCCGATCTGGAAGCTCGCACGGCCCGTGCGTTGGCCGAGGTTGTCGCGGCGGCGAAAGTCCTGAACGCCGAAGAACCGGCGGCGGCGCCGAGCGCGCAACCGCTCAATCCGTCCAAGTTGCGTGCCGCTTAGCGAACCGTCGACTCCGACGCCGCGAGCCGTTTATCGCCGGCAGAGATAAATCTCGCCGGCGGCGGGCGTCAGTCCCATTTCCGTGATCTCAGCGCCGGTCGCAAAATCCGCCGCCGTCGTTCGCTCGACGCGGAAACCGGCTTCGCGCAATCGGTCGACGTAATCGGGCCCGTATTTGCGGCAATGGTCTGCTTGGCCGAATAGTCGTAGACGTTCGGCGGGATCGGTCACCGTGGGGTCTTCGAACGTTTTTTCGACGTTGATCGGCACCAAAAGAACGGCCCACCCGTCGGATTTGAGAACGCGACGAAATTCGCGCATCGCTTGGCGATCGTCGGGAACATGTTCCAAGACGTGGCTGCAATAAATGACGTCGAACGACTCGTCGGGAAACTTGATGTCGGTGATGTCCATCTTGACGTCGGCGCGGGGATTGAAAAGGTCCGCCGTCAGATAGTTGCCGGCCAAGCGTCGTCGCAAACGAGGCTCAAAACAACACTCCGGCGCCACATGCAAGACGGTCTTCGCGCGACCGTCGAAGAGATTCGTGCGCCGCGTGAAATACAGCCAGACAAGCCGATGGCGTTCGACCGCTCGGCAATGGGCGCATTTGCCGTCGACCCGTCGATCTTCGCCGGCCGGTGCAAAGCTCGACGACGAACGCTCACAAACCGGGCAAAATCGTCCGTCTCCACGATATGGGAGGGCTTGCACGACGTCGCGAAACGAACGAAGAGGAGCCTTGATGAACTCCGGCAACTTAGATGCGACAGCCATGAAAAGCCCTCTTCACTGCGCGATGAGGCCGAAAGCCGATTTGAGATGACCGGGATATTAGAACCTCGGCGCGCGACCGAATAAAGCGGCTACGGATTCCGCCGGCCGGAACAAGCGCCGCGGAGCGGCGACGAGCCGGTCGATAGCCATCGCCTAGAGCACCAAAAAAACAAGCGGGCAGGCGATTCCAGCTGGAAATCACCTGCCCGCCGTTATGTTGCCGCGAGGGCTTTCGCAACGAAACGGCCCGAAGGCCGCGCCGCCGCGAATACTTGCAAACTACTTGGTGGCGGCGCTACCGGCCGCAGTCGACGAGCCCGAACCGGTGGTCGTCTTCTTGTCTTCGCAACCGACGAAACCGACGCAAACCAAGAGGGCCAGCAAAGCGAGCTTCTTCATGTTCGTAAACCTTTCATCTGATCAGACATACCGACCGACATAACGCCGCAGGTCCATCCTGAAACGGTCGGCCGTATTAGTGATCCCCGACGACCGGGGATTTATTCCCAAGCTCCGCCATTTTTTTTGGATCCGCGAACGAATAATCTCCAATTCGATCCTTGAATCGGCGAATATCGTCGCAGAACAAGCGTGGATGCCGCTCCGACGACCGAATTCACGCGAGTGAATGCAATCGCGACGCAGCGGCAACGAGTTTAGTCGTGCCGGCACCCCTTGACTAGGGGCCGGCGATAAAATCGCCTCCTCCCGAGGGGGCGAGTTTCCCCGCCGGTGAGCCGCGAATCGCTGAATTTTCGACTTTGCCGATGGAAATCGGGAATAATGGGCCGCTTGCCGGTCTCAACATCTTCGGGAACGCCGCTTTGGACATCGGGCAACTGGTCGCCGAGCACTACGAGTTCGTCTACCGCGCCGCGTACCGGCTCACCGGTTCGGCAACCGACGCGGAAGACGTCGCTCAACAAACGTTCCTAGCCGCACACCGCAACCTGGCGCAGTTGCGCGAGGCCGCGGCGGCGCGAGGTTGGTTGGCTGCGATTTTGCGCAACTGCTTCTGGAAGGCATGTCGGCGACGACAGCCGCTTTCCGCGGAGGCGATCGAATTCGATCTCGACGGCGTCGCTGCCGTCGTACCCGAAGAATCGATCGTCGATTCGGAACGCTTGCAGCTTGCGTTGAATCGATTGTCGGCCGAAGCGCGCGTGATTTTGACGATGTTTTATTTCGAGCAGCTCTCGTACGTCGAGATCGCCGCTCAATTGGAAATACCGTTGGGGACTGTGATGAGCCGGTTGGCGCGAGCCAAGCGGCGATTGCGAGAGTTGCTGTTCAGCGAAGTTTCAGACGATGAGCGACCGCCGACGACGGCGCTCGAAAAATCGCCGACGACTTCCTTGAAAGCATGGTGAATCGCAAACGAACGCGGCAACAAGAGCGCAACGGCGCTAGGCGGGCCGATCAGGGATGCAGCGGCCTACGGAACGACGAATGAATTCTGCGAATAACGAACAGCACGGTCCTCAATCCGCCGCCGATCTCTTCGTCGCCGCCGACGTTTGTCGCCCGGGGTCCGATGATCTCGACAAACTTATTGGGCGAGGACAAGCGGAAGCGCTCCGGGCCGACCACGCCGCGAATGAATACTTCGGCCGCTCCCAGGCGTTCGACGCCGTGGTAGCGAAGGCATTCGGTCAGGTTCCGATACCGCTTGGCGCTAAAGAACGATTGCTCGCCGCGTTGGCCGCCGACGGCGAGGCTTCGTCTAACGACTCGTTCGCACCGGCGGAGTCCGCCACGTTGGTCCCCGTACGACGTGCTGCGCCGCTTACGCGCCGCCGTTGGCTGGCCGCTTGCGGCGCGGCGGCGACGTCGACGGCCGCCGGCTTGGCGTTTTACGCTTGGTGGCAAGGTCGGCAACGCCCTGATCTATCGCTGGAAGATATATTGCACTCGGCGTTAGCGTTTCACGAGCTGCCCGAGGCCGAAAACGCCGCGTGGACGACCATCGCCGAGCAGGCTCCGCCGGCCGAGTTTCCGCTCAGCAAAGCAATCCGCACGGTTCGCTCCATTCCCCGTTGGCGGCCGCTGGGCAAGGAATTGCTCGGCCGTTCGGGCGTCGCCTACGAAGTCGCCGGACGCGGGGAGCCGCGGGCCACCGTGTATGTACTCACGGCCGACGGCGGGCTGAAAGCCCCGTTGATTCGACATCTGCCCGCCGAACCGATGCACGCGCCGGAGACGACCGGCGGCATGGCGCTGGGTGCTTGGCGCGAAGAGGGCCGGATCGTCTGCTTCGTCGTGGCCGGCGATGCCGATCGGTACCGCAGCTTCCTCTCCACTCCGCGCGACATCGCCTAGTCGATCCGTCTGATTCACCGACCGCCGGCAGTGCGATTGCCGGCGGCGCGTCCGTCATAAACGGAAAACTTTCTCAACCTGGCGCCTCTCCGCGGCCGAAATCGTTTGATAGAGGTCGGCGCGGTTCCGACTTCCGTCTTCATCACACGGCGTGAGTTCCGAATTCGTACGTCGAAGAGTCGTCCCGGCGGCGACGTTCGGCGAGCGATGCTCACGGGGGATTCCATGAAAGTCGCGCATCGCTTCGTTCTTGCTTCGCTGCTCTGCTGCTCGATTGCTTCCGCCGCAAAGGCCGACGATCGTTACCGACTCGGCGTCCCGACGGTCGCGCCGGCGAAGGCGACGTTGCAGATGAAGCCGACCTATCAGACGGCGGCCGATCCGCGCCCGACCGCGACGGCCACTCGCACGGACCTCTCGCCGGCGTCCGGTCTCGCTCCGCGAACTGAGTTGAAGCCGCGTGTCGAACCGGTTCCGTCGACCGTGCCGAACGTCGTCATGCCGACGCAGGTGCCGCTCGCGACAACTTCGCTCACGCCGACGCCGGAAATGTGGTTCTACGAGCAACAGCGCCAAGATTACAACAATCCGGAACTCACCGTGCGTCGCAACGCCGAGCAAGCCGCGGCACAGCGACGAGCTCGCTTGGCTTCGAGCGCCTGGTTCGGCGTTCACAATTCGCGCCCCATGGCGTATACGACGCCGCACATGTATCACTACTCTCCGACGTGGGCCGGCAACAGCCGCTTCCCGTATCTGTGGGGCGCCGCGTCCGGCTCGACGAATGTCTACGTGGAAGCTCGCCGCAATTACGCAGGCGTCGGAACCTGGTAGTTCGCCGGAGCGACAAGCGCACCGCAGGTGTTGCCTCGGCGTTCACCGTCGGTTGTAATTCGGGAGCGGCGTGGTGAACTCACCTCGCCCTCCCGAACTCGCTTCCGTGAGAACGTCCTGCATGTCGCTCGAATTTCCCGCTCGTCGCTTTGATACCAGCGAACTTGTCCGCGTTTCACTCGACGGCGGTCGTATCGCTCGCGTCGCCGCTCTCGAGCCCGCCGCAGTCGCCTCACTGGGCGAGCGGGCAAATTCACTGCCTTGGGTCGGTCCCGGGTTCGTCGACCTTCAGGTCAACGGCTGGGGCGGCCAAGAATTTAGCTCCACGGAGCTCACACCCGAGCGCGTCGCCAAGGTGACCGCGGAACACTTTGCCTTCGGCGTGACGGGCTATTGCCCCACGCTGACGACGCAAAGCTACGACTGCTTGGCCCATGGCCTAGCGGCCATCCATAAGGCCTGCGAGACAAGCGCCGTCGTCGGCCGCTACGTGTCGGGCATTCATCTGGAAGGACCGTTTTTCTCGACCGAAGACGGCCCGCGCGGCGCTCACCCGAAGGAACATTGTCGACGCCCGGATTGGGATGCGTTCCAACGATTGCAGCAGGCCGCCGGCGGACGGATCAAGATCCTCACCATGTCCGTCGAGTTCGATGAGTCGGCCGACTTCATCGCCAAGGCGACGGCGGGCGGGGTCTGTGTCGCGATCGGCCATACGGGCGCCGACGGAGCTCACATCCGCGCGGCCGTCGATGCAGGGGCTCGCATGAGCACCCATCTCGGCAACGGGGCCCATCGCATGCTCCGGCGGCATCCCAATTATCTTTGGGATCAGCTCGCCGAAGACCGCCTCACGGCCAGCCTCATCGTCGACGGTCACCATCTACCGCCCGAAGTCGTTAAGTCGATGGTGCGTGCCAAGACGCCCGAGCGCATCGTCCTCGTCAGCGACGTCTCCGGTCTGGCCGGCTTACCGGTCGGCAAATACACGACGAGCGGCTGCGAGCTCGAGATCCTTCCCGACGGGCGCCTCGTGATCGCCGGCCAAGATCAGCTTCTCGCCGGTGCTTCGCTGCCGATCGGCTTCGGCGTGGCGAACGTTATGCGCTTCGCGGGCGTCGATCTGACGACCGCGTGTTCCATGGCCTCGACTTGGCCCGCCCGCATCATCGCGGCACGTTGCGGCGGGCTACGTCCAGGCGATCATGCCGACCTAGCGTTGTTCCATTGGAAGCACGACGCCGATCGGCTGGAGATCGTCGCGACTATCAGCAGCGGTGAAGTGATGTACGGCGCGCCGCCCAAGTTCGCTTAGGGCCGGGGTCCGCTCGGCCCTGCCAACTGATCGAACGGTGATGCCGCTAGTTCGCGACTTCGACGTTGTCGACCAGGCGAATCACGCCGGCGACGCGCTTGCAGCGTTGCTGCGAAAGCTGCTTCTCGTAATAGGTCCGAACGGTCCCGCTCAGCGTCACGATGCCGTCGCGGGCCTCGACGTCGAGCTGGCGCAGGCCGGGCATGTTCGCCTCATGTAAAAACGATTGAACGCGGCGACGCAGATCCACGTCGTGCGGGGCATCCATGCGATGCAATACGACGGACGCACCGTTGCTGAGGACGACATCGAGCGATACCACGGGAAGACTCCGTCTCTTGCTGTGGGTGGGGTTGGCGGGGTGCTTGCGATGGGCGACGACCTAAGCGGTCTATCACCGCATCCTTGATATTCGCAAAGCTCGTACCAGAGGCGAATGCCGTCGTGTTTTCCATCCCGGACGCTCCGCGGTTTCGAGAACTCCGACCGACGACGACAAACGAGCTTACGGCAGAACAGCCAAGAAAGTTCAACAAAACAAAGAATTCTTTGTGACAGCTTCGCTGCCGAACCTCTATGCAGCGCGCCGCGTAGCGGCGAGGCAGTTCGAGCTTCCGCAACACGCCGGCACAACCGGCAACGAAGCCTCCGACGATTCCGTGCGCGCACCGCCGCTCGCGTGTGCGAATCCGCCGCCGTCGCCACCGCACGCCGAAGGACTCGTCTTGGGCGGTACGCATCGATTCGGTCCATATCTGCGCATCCCTATTGTCTCACTTGAATCCGCGCATCAATCGGCGGAATAGACGCGCACTTTGCCCATCGATTGCCAACGACAACTTCAATGTCCACGGCCGAGTTAGTCCGGCCTCGGCAATCTCTCGAGACATCGTCGCCCTCCGGGAGTCACGTTCCGCCGTGCCGCCTACGAGTCTCGGGGACCATCCCGCACCGCAACAAACGCTCGGCCGGCGATCCAGCAAGGATTTTGGCCAGCGTCGCGACGGATCGCAGCTCATCGCGGTTGAGATTTGGCGCTAATTGCCGGAGCAATCGGCGTCGCGCCGAGTGCGGGAAGCAGACGCCGCCGTTGCGGCGGAAATTCAAGGGGCGGTCGACTTCATCGCGCGATCTGAATGCCGCTCTTCCGGTTGCGAATCCTGCCAAAGTCCGCGCTTGGCTTTTTTCGCCGCCCGCTGGGCGTCGCGAAAGCGATCTTTCATCGCGACGGAGTAAGGGAAGTAAGTCACCGCCGGAGAGAGGCCCGCGAGAATCAACTGCTCGTTGAGCAGCACGTCGCCGCGCCAGACGTAGGCGAGATAGCGGCCGTACTTGTCCTGCCGCTCGCGATCAAACGTGAGACTCACCGGGCCTTGCTCGACGAACGAACGCGTGAATGCCGCGGCCTCCGGTCCCCACGGCTCGACCGGTTTGTTCGGCTCGACAGTTTCCGGCGTATCGACGCCGAACAAACGGATCCGTTCCCCCGTCGCCAGTTCGAGCGTATCGCCGTCGACGGCGCGGGCGACCGTGTATTGCCCTTCGGCCAGAAGGTGCGCCCCGGTCGTCGGCGGCGCGGCAGGCGTGCGCCAAATCGTGAAACGGGCCGCGACGAGCAGCGCCACGACGACAAGCGGCAGCGCTAGACGCCAAACGGCGACGGCGCGATAGGCGCGACGTAGCGACGCCATAAGAAAGAAATCGTGATAGGACGACGAAGTCTTTTAGCTCCCGACGATCCGCCGAAATCAATCCGATCGCCGTTTGAGAGCGAACCGGACAACGGAGTCGCGAACCCGCTAGTTGCGGCTGAAGTCGTGTTTCTCGGCGGTCTTTTTGCCGAGCGGATTCTTCAACAGCTTCTGACGGCACTCGGGGCAAACGTCGAAGCGAAGTTGTTGATAGACGTCGTCGCCGATCGTTTCGTCGGCCGCGTCGTCGACGCGTTCGAGGATGTCGTGCAGGTCTTGCAGGCAATCGCGATCGTCTTCCGCATCGTCGACCGAAAGCGGGTCGAAGGCCGCGTACACTTCCAGCTTGACCACGTAGCGCAGGTCGTTCTCCGGATCCATCGGACGCTTGCACATATCGCACGAGTAATGAATCATCGCACGACTCTCCCCCAGGCAACGCGATGCCGATTTCGATGTGGCGACGGACGGCACCGACTTTGACATGTTCGCTTGCGATGCGGCTGACGATTCGCGATTCGCTCTCGGCCTCATACCGCAGCCGAACCGCGGGCGTCGTTTCCACAACGACGTCGCACGCACACCAGCGACGGAATTCATCCTAATACCAGTTTCCGGCGCGGAGCAAGTCGTGTTGCCGCATTTTCTTTTTCGCGCGGCGACGACGAATTTTCGCGCGTTTCCTCAGTCGTTTCAATCTTGACATCGACCATTCGCCGGCATTGCGCCGAGCGATCGCGTCGATAATGGAAAGCCGCGCCGCCGCCGCCGGCCGCGGACTCCGCACTGCGGAAATCAAGGGCGCGAAGCGTTCGCCGGAGACGAGCGCGGCATGAGAAGTCGATGAACCTGGGGGCCGCGCGGCGCGTCGTTATTCCCGCACGAACGGAGCGCCGCTAACGCGCCGCACGGCGATTGTCAACGCGGCGCGCCGTTTCGGGCGCATGAGCCGAACCGGACGAACAACCGGAAAAGCTCGCAATTTTTGACGTCGATTCCTAGAATTAAAGGGCTTCGTGCGGAGCCCCGGGTTATCGGTAGGGCGCATGCGCCCGCCTAGAGAAGATTGGGAGACGCTGCATGGCAAGTTGGGCGGGCGGAGACTCACTGAGTTCGAGCGTCCTGGTGTTGAACCGGACTTATCTCGCGGTCCACGTGATCGACGTGCGACGAGCGTTCTCGTTGCTGTGCCGCGAGTTGGCCGAAGTCATTCACATCGAAGACGGCCAATACGCCAACTACGACTTCCATTCCTGGCGCGAAGTCAGCGAACTTCGTTCGCAGTTCAAAGAGCCGGGCCAGGATTGGATTCGTTCGGTGAACTTCGAGATCGAAGTGCCGCGCGTAATCCGTCTGCTGTTTTACGACCGCATGCCGAAGCAGACGATTCGTTTCAATCGACGCAACATCTTCGCGCGCGACGGCAACAAGTGCCAATACTGCGGCAAGCGGTTCGTGCTCAGCGAGTTGAGCCTCGACCACGTGAAGCCGCGCAGCCAAGGCGGCGACACAACTTGGGAAAACATCGTCTGCTGCTGCGTCCGCTGCAACGTGAAGAAAGGCGGACGCACGCCGGAACAAGCGCACATGCATTTGATCAAGCCGCCGGTAAAGCCGAAGCGGAGCCCGATGCTTACGGTGAAACTCGGCAATCCGAAGTACGAAAGCTGGAAGAGCTTCCTCGACAACGCCTACTGGTCGGTCGATCTGAAGTAGTCGTGTCGGGTGCGGGGTGCGGTGCTTGAGCTGCGCACGACGGTTTTCGGGAATCCGTTTCGCGCGTTTACGGCGACAACAAAAAAAGCGGAGCCGATGATTTCGGCTCCGCTTTTTGCTTTCTCTTCCGCAAACTTGCGGCGCTCGCTCGCCGCAGTCGCCGCTATTCGTCTTTCTTCAGCGGCTCTTTCTTCTCGGTGATCGACGGACACGTGGGAGCCATCTCCGCGTTCAGCGCGATGAAGTCCTTCCACTCTTCCGGCACGTTGTCTTGGTGAAAAATCGCTTCGACCGGGCACTCCGGCACGCACGCTTCGCAGTCGATGCACTCGTCGGGGTGGATGTAGAGAATCTTGTCGCCTTCGTAGAAGCATTCGACCGGGCACACGACGACGCAATCGGTGTACTTGCAGGCGAAGCAGGGTTCGCAAACGACGTGAGTCATGACAGCGTGTTCTCCTAAGTGCGTGTGCGCTCTGGTGCGACGTGGGCGGACCGAATTAAACCTGGGTCGGACGTCCGCCGCCGTTCGCCGGCTCGGCCGGTAGTCTTCTCAGCATGCCTTGCCGGCGAATTTTCTTCGCGAATCGTAGAAACGGGCGGTTTCAACGTCAAGCGAATCCAGCAAACGAATCGACGACCCGTTCGCTCGGCATTGAGGAAATTACCGAAACTTCTCTAAATGAGAACCGGTTTCATATGGCAGGGTTCGCTCGCATTCTCTAAGGAGAGGCCGGTGCGGAGCTCACATCCGTTAGTCGCCGCCGCGATTCGGAGTCGGGCACCGCCGCCTATCACTCGAATCAGTATGGGATCCTGCTGCTGCGCTTCAGCGTGTGCCTGCGACTTCAATTCGCTCTGCGTCGGTCGCCGATCAACCACCCGCCTAGGACAGATGCGAAAGCGTTCGACGACGCCCACGGCTGATGCCGTAATGTCGGGATGAAATGCCGCTAAGGAAGCCGTTTGAACGTTCGATTCCGTCTTGTTTTGATTTTTTTGGCCAAATAGAATGAAAAACATGAACTGCCGGCAGCGCCGACACGTCTTACAGATTGGGTCCGGGGGAACGACTCCTCCGCACGGCCGCGCTTCTCGACGTTCATCCTTGGGGTAGAGTCGTGGCGCTCTCGGAGATCGATAAAAACCTGCTCGATCGCTGCCTCGCCCGGAAACCCGGGTCGTGGGAGGATTTCGTCGACCGATTTTTCGGTTTGGTGACGCACGTCGTCAACCACACGGCCCAATCGCGAAGCATGAAGCTCGCCCCCCAAGACAGGGAGGATCTTTGCGCGGATGTGCTGCTCACCGTAATTCGTGACGACTTCGCGGTCTTGCGACACTTCCGCGGCAACTGCAGCTTGTCGACCTATCTCACGGTCATCGCACGCCGCGTTGCGGTACGCGAACTGTTGCAGAAGAAGACGCTCGGCCGGCTTTCCTTGAGCGGCAACGAGCAAGTGGCCGCAGTCTCGGCGCCGATCAACGGGCACCACGAACAACGTGTGACCGATCGTGACGAGGTCGAACGATTACTTGAGGGGCTCGAAGACGACGACGCCCGCATCGTGCGGCTCTATCATCTTGACGGCTTGAGCTATCAGGAAATCAGCCGCACGACCGGGCTGGCTGAAAACAGCATCGGCCCGACTCTCTCGCGAGCTCGCGAAAAACTACGTCAAGCCAATGTCTGAGGCCGGGTCGTCGCGAGCCTCTCCTTCCGATGCAGGCGCCCGACTGAGCTTGTTGAGGCTGCGCGCGGCGCGGCCGGCCGCGACCATGGCGTTTTACGAAGCGCTTGGCTTTGATTTTGCCGAGCGGCGGGATGGACAAGGTCCGGCGTACTGGGCATCCGTGCCGAACGAGCGACAAGCGTTCGTGCTGGAGATCTATCCGGCGACCTGCGCCGTCGACACGGAAGCGGTGCGGCTGGGGTTTGAAGTCGCGTCGGTCGCCGACGCCGTCGAACGTCTGCTCGACCGCGGAGGCACGCTTACCGCGCGCCCCCGCCCGACTGCGCAAGGCTTGAGGGCCGTCGTGGCGGATTGCGACGGACGCCGCGTCGAACTGGTCGAAACGCTCGCTCGCTAGCGTCGTGCCGGTCGAAAAAAGCTCCGGAAAAATCTTGCCTCGCCGAGCCGAGGCGGGCACAATACCGGATATGAAGCGAATCTTGACGGCCTATTATCGCTTTTGGTTTAGCTTTACCCCGCCGACTCGCGCGGTCGTAGGAGGTATGTAGTTCGCCGTCGAAATTAAGTTCGCGACACGAAACACAAGCCCCGAGAACTGCGAGTCGGCAAGACTCTGAAAGTTCTCGGGGTTTTTTCGTTTGTCTCTAGGCCTTGCTCGCACCTCCAAGAATACGGCCGGAAATCCGCAGTCCGAAAACTCAAAACCTAATACCTCTTCAGGAACGAAACGTGATCATCGTCATGCAACGCCAGGTCGCCGAGGGCGATCTGCAGGAAACCATCAAGCAAGTGGAATCGCTCGGCATGAAGCCGCACGTGTTGTACGGCGTCGAGCGCACCGTCGTCGCGGCGATCGGACCCGAGCGTGACGGATTGAAAGAGGCTCTCGAAGCGTTTCCCGGCGTCGCCGAAGTGTTGCCGATTCTTGCGCCCTACAAGATCGCGAGCCGCGAAGTGAAACAAGAAACCAGCGTGATCGAAGCCGGCAGCCTCTCCGTCGGCGGCAAGCGGATCGGCGTCATCGCCGGACCATGTTCGGTGGAGAACGAAGATCAGATTCTGAAAGCGGCTCACGGCGTGAAAGCGGCCGGGGCGACGGCGCTCCGCGGCGGCGCGTTCAAGCCGCGCACCAGTCCATACAGCTTTCAAGGCCTCAAAGAAGAGGGGCTCAAGCTCTTGGCGAAGGCCCGCGAGGCGACCGGCTTGGCGGTCGTCACGGAAGTTCTGGCGACGGAAGACGTCGGCCTCGTGGCCGAATACGCCGACGTGCTGCAGATCGGGGCCCGCAACATGCAGAACTACCGCTTGCTGGAAGCGGTCGGCAAGACCGATCGCGCGGTGCTGCTGAAGCGCGGACCGAGCGCCACGATGGAAGAGTTTCTGTTGGCGGCCGAATATGTTCTCGACGGCGGCAACTCGCGCGTGATGCTCTGCGAACGCGGTATCCGCACTTTCGAAACACACACGCGGTTCACGCTGCCGTTGGCGTCGGTGCCGTACCTGCAGACAAAAACGCACTTACCGGTCGTCGTCGACCCGAGTCACGGCACCGGTCACACCTACATGGTGCCGAGCATGACGCTCGCCTCGATCGCGGCCGGCTGCGACGGCCTTATCCTCGAGGTGCACCACGATCCGGCCCACGCGGCCAGCGACGGCTATCAAACGCTGAGCCTTACGCAGTTCGCCGACGTGATGGCGCGCGGTCGCAAGGTGGCCGAAGCGGTGGGGAAGACGATGTGACGCGGCGAGGCGTTATCGGTTGGCGTGGTGCGGCGAGCGGCGTAGAATCCGCTTGCCCACCACGTCCTCGATTCGCAGCTTGAGCCATGACGCAACTCGTCGTCGACAACGTCACGAAAGAATTCGCCACGCGCGATCGGCCGCTGTCCGTGCTCCGCGGCTGCTCGCTCGAGCTTGCCGCCGGTCAAAACGCCGCGATTCTCGGACCGAGCGGTTCCGGCAAGAGCACGCTGCTCTACATCGTCGGCACTCTCGACCGGCCGACCGGCGGACGTGTCGCGCTCGACGGCGTCGATCCGTTCTCGCTCTCAGAGCCGGAACTCGCGACATTTCGCAATCGCCGGCTGGGGTTCGTGTTTCAAGATCATCACTTGCTGCCGCAATGCAGCGTGCTGGAAAACGTACTCATTCCGACCTTGGCCGACCCGGCTACGCCGGCGAGCGACGACGACAAGAACGCGGCCGCGGAACGCGCTCGCGGTTTATTGCGTCGCGTCGGCCTCGGCGAACGGATGGATCATCGACCGGCGGAGATTTCCGGCGGCGAGCGGCAACGCGTGGCGATCGCCCGCGCCTTGATCCACAAGCCGGCCTTGCTCTTGGCCGACGAACCGACGGGGAACTTGGATCGGACGACGGCGGCGCAAATCGGCGACCTGCTGCTGGCCATGCAGCGCGACGAAGGAACGATGCTCCTCGTGGTGACACACAGCCTGGAACTGGCGGCGCGCTTCGAGCGGCGGTTGGAACTCGACGACGGGAAGCTGAAGAGCGTTTAGCCGATGACGAACAAACTTACGCCCTTCCAAGTCGTTCGCGATTCGCTGCGGCATCACCGGCGAATTCACGTCGCCGTCGCCCTGGGCACGGCCGCGGCGACCGCGGTGCTGACCGGCGCACTATTGGTCGGCGATTCCGTCCGCGGGAGCTTGCGTGCGACGGCGCTGGACCGATTAGGAGGTGTGGAGAGTATCCTCGCGTCCGACAAACTCTTTCGCGCAGAACTCGGCGACGAGCTTAATTCTTCGGACGAAATCCGTTCTCGGTTCGAGGGGGTCGATGCGGGACTCGTATTGGAAGGAAGCGTCACAGCTCCCGAGAAGAAGACGAATGCCTCTCACGTTACTTTGCTTGCAATTCACCATATCGACGGACATTTGGCATTTACTTCGGTGCCGAATTGGCGAACGCAGATTCAACTTGCGAAAGTCTACTCGATCCTCGACGACGACGAAATCGCGCTCAATGAACCGCTGGCGGAAGAACTGGGAGTCGGCAAGGGCGACGTCGTGATCGTTCGCTTGCCCGCCGCTCGCGAAGTTCCGGAGGAGAGTCCGCTCGGGCGCAAGACGGACACCATCGCAAATTCTTCACGGCTCAAGGTCAAGCTGGTGGTCGCTGCAAAGGGATTTGGGGGGTTCAGTATTCGTCCAAATCAGCAAGCGACGAAGAATGCCTATTTAACGCCGAACGCCCTGGGAAAAATACTCGGCAAACCGGGCAGAGCGAATTCTTTGCTTGTATTCGAGATGCCACGGAAAGGCGACGACATTGCAACGCTCAAGCAAAACGAGGCGGCGCTCCGGACACACTTCCACCCGAAACTCGCCGACTACGGCCTTAAGTGGTCCGAGACCAAGCCGGGCTACTTTAATCTGACGACGGATCGAATGTTGTTCGACCCGGCGACCGAAGCGGCCGCGCTGGCGGCCTATCAGGACTACGACCCGCAGCCGGTGTTCACCTACTTGGCCAACACGATCGCCGCCGGCGACAAGCAGATTCCGTACAGCACGATCGCCGCACTCGATATGAGCGACGTCGCGCCGCTCGGTCCGTTTAAGACGCCCGAAGGTAAGGCGATTCCAAGAATCGCGGACGACGAAATCCTCCTCAATCGCTGGGCGGCGGAAGATCTGGGCGTGCAGCCGGGGGCGATGATTCGCATCGCCTACTTCGAACCGGAGAGCACGCACGCGGAGGTGAAGGAAGCCGAAGCGACGTTCAAGCTCGCGGCGATTGTCGACCTGAAGGAGAAAGACGATCCCTACCTCACGCCCGACCTGACGCCGGAACTTCCCGGCGTGACCGATCAACTCAAGATGGGTGATTGGGATCCGCCGTTTCCCTACGACGGCAAGCGCGTGCGCGACAAAGACGAAAAGTACTGGGACGACTACAAAGCGACGCCGAAAGCATTCGTCTCCTATGCGACCGGCAGAAAGCTCTGGGGAAGCCGCTTCGGCGACATGACGTCGTTGCGAGTCCCGCCTCGACCCGACTTGACGATCGAGTCGCTCGCCGCCAAGTTTCAGCCCGATCCGGCCTCGCTTGGGTTCGCTTTCCAACCTGTGAAGCTGAAGGCGCTCGAAGCCTCAAGCGGCACGACGCCGTTCGAAGGGCTGTTTCTGGGGTTCAGCTTTTTCATTATCGCCGCGGCGGTGATGCTCACGCTGCTGCTGTTCAAACTCGGCGTCGAACAGCGCGCCGCGGAAGTCGGGCTGATGCTCGCGCTCGGGCTCGGCTTGCAGCGCGTGTCGCGGATGCTCCTCGTTGAAGGCACAATCGTCGCGGCCGTCGGTGCGGCGATCGGTACGGCCGTCGGCGTCGGCTATGCGTGGCTCATGCTCGCCGGATTGCGCACGCTCTGGCTCGACGCCGTGACCGTGCCGTTTCTGACGTTGTTCGTCACACCGAAGAGCCTCGCCGTCGGCTACGTCGCCGGCGTCGTCGTTTCGATCCTTGCTATCTGGTGGGCGCTCCGCTCGCTGCGGCGATTGTCGGTGCGGCGGCTCTTGAGTAATCAAGCGGCCGAGAGCGACCTCGTTCCGCAAGCCGCTTCGACGGCGGAATCTCGCCGACCGCGTCGGTCGATCGGAGCGCTGGTTCAATGGGGCTCGTTGCTCCTGGCCGTCGTCGTCGGTGCGACGGCCATGAAACTCAAGGACGAAGCACAAGCCGGCGCGTTCTTCGGGTCGGCGGCGCTCGTGCTCACGGGGTTGCTCACGATGCTGCGGCGTAAACTCGCGGCCGCGCGATTCGGCTCGCTGGTCAATCCCGGATCGGGGCGCGTCGCACTGTTGGCCGTACGCAATGCCGGCCGCAATCCGGGGCGCAGCACGCTCACGATCGGCCTCGTCGCGGCGGCCGCGTTTCTGATCGTCGGCGTCAGCGCGTTTCGCATCGCGCCGCCGAGCAGCTACGTCGAGAAGTCGAGCGGCACCGGCGGGTTCGCGCTCGTCGCCCAAAGCGATCTCTCGATCTTGCCCGACTTGAACACGGAAGACGGGCGACTCGATTTGAACTTCTCGCAGGCCGCGCGAAAACAACTCGTCGGGACGACGACGTACGCCTTTCGCTTCAAGCCGGGCGACGATGCGAGTTGCTTGAACTTGTATCAAACGTCGCAACCGAAGATTCTCGGCGCGACGGAGAAGTTCATCGAACGGGGCGGCTTCGCCTGGGCCGACAACGCGGCGTCGACCGACGCGGAAAAAGCCGATCCGTGGTTGCTGTTGCGGCCGGCGTCGAACGACGCGAAGGCCGAAGTCCCCGTCGTCATCGACCAAGCGACGAGCATGTACAGCCTGCACCTCTCGGGCGTCGGGGCGACGTACGACGTCGTCAACAGCCGCAACGAAACCGTACGATTGAAGGTCGTCGGCCTGTTGAAGAACAGCATCCTGCAAGGAAGTCTCGTGATTCATGAGTCGGCCTTCAAGCAACACTTCCCGGAAGTCGGCGGCTATCGCTACTTTCTGATCGAAGCCTCGCCGGAGCAGGAACAAGCCGTGTCGCGGGCGCTCGAAAGTACGCTCGCCGACTTCGGCTTCGACGCGCAGCGGACCGACAAACTGCTGGCCGGCTTCCTGGCCGTGCAAAACACTTATCTCTCCACGTTTCAGAGCCTCGGCGGGTTGGGATTGCTACTCGGCACGTTCGGGCTCGCCGTCGTGCAACTGCGCAACGTGCTCGAACGCCGCGGCGAATTGGCCCTCCTCCGCGCAGTCGGCCTGTCGAAAGCGCTGCTCGGACGACTGGTGTTTTGGGAGAATCTCGCCCTGCTCGTCGGCGGGCTCGGCTGCGGCACGATCGCCGCCGCCGTCGCGGTGTTGCCGCACGCCTTACTCGGCGGTGCGGGCGTACCCTGGCTCTCGCTGGCCGGAACGCTCGGAGTCGTGCTTGTCGTCGGACTCTTGGCCGGGGCCTTTGTCGTGCGGTCGGTCTTACGCATGCCGCTGTTGCAAACCTTGCGCGGAGAATAACCGGCTCGCCGCATGCCTCAGTTTCATCCAGAGAAGGGTAGGCGGGGATACGAAGGCGATAAGGGAGATAAGGAGAAGTTCGGCCGCTAAGCCGTTGCTCGCCTTTGCGCGACGGCTCGCTACTCCGTTATCTCCGAGTTAGCCTTACCCATCTGATGTCTCCATCTCCGACATCTCCCTATCTCTTGCTCCGACCGCAAGACGCAGCCGCTGCATTGGCGACGCGTTTCGATTACACTAAGCCGTTTTCCGAGAGCGGCATCAAAGTCGATAGAGGTTGTGATGCGTGAGTTCATGATGGTGATCGGGTCGATCGCGTTGACGGCCGTGAGCTGGGGCGTCTACGGCGTGCTCATGCGCAACGGCACCGCGAACATGAACGGCAGCCACCTGTTGCCTTTCATTTGGGTCGGCCTCGCGTATTGCGCGATCGGCGTCGTCGTGCCGGTCATTTTAATGCAGCTCTGGGGCGAAAAAGGGAGTTGGACGTCCGGCGGCGTGATGTGGAGTTTCATCGCCGGCGTGACGACCGCGGTCGGTGCGCTCGGCGTGATCTTGGCGTTTACGTTCGGCGGCAGCCCGGTGTATGTGATGCCGCTGATCTTCGGCGGCGCGCCGGTCGTCAACACGTTTATGAGCATGTACCTGACCGGTTCCTATAAACAGGCGAGCCCGCTGTTTTTTGCCGGGCTGATTCTCGTGATCGTCGGCGCTCTTTGCGTCCTGATCTTCAAACCCGGGCCGGCGCCCGGAGCCGGGCAGGGCGCTGCGCATGCCGCGGTGAGCATGCTCGAAGTCGGGCTCTCGATTGCACTAACGGTGGTGACCTGGGGCGTGTACGGCCCGCTACTGCACAAAGGCCAAATGCTCATGCAGGGGAGTCGGTTGCGGCCGCTGATCTGCGTGGGAGCGGCTTATTTCGTGGTCGCCGTGGCGGTGACGGCGGTGCTCATCCAGATTCTCGACGGCAGCGAAGAGTGGCACAAGCTGAGCGTCAAGGGTTCGTTTTGGAGTTTCGGAGGCGGTGCGGCGGGCGCCGTCGGCGCGATCGGAATCATTCTCGCGTTCACGTTCGGCGGCAAACCGAGCTATGTGATGCCGCTAGTGTTCGGCACCGCGCCGGTCGTCAACACGCTGGTGACGATCGGCCCGGGCTTGGCCGACGGCTCGATCACGAGCGTGAGCCCGCTGTTTTTCGCGGGGTTGATCATCGTGATCGCCGGGGCCGCGACGGTGCTGGTGTTTGCGCCTAAGGGCGCGCCGCATGGAGCGGCTCACAAGTAGCTTTTCTCGCACAGAGCCGGAGCGACCGAGCAGGAGTGAACCGTGATGAAAGTGGGCCTCTTGATCTTGCTTGGCTTCGTTGCGCCGCTGTGCCTTTGTGGTGAAACGACGGCGGTGGAGCGACCGAACGTCGTCTTCATTCTCTGTGATAATCTCGGCTACGGCGACGTCGGCTGCTTCGGCTCGACGTTGCATCGCACGCCGAACATCGATCGCCTGGCCGCCGAAGGGCTGAAGCTGACGCACTATTATTCCGCCTCGGGGGTCTGTTCGCCGTCACGCTCGGCCCTGATGACCGGCTGCTATCCGCTCCGCGTCGGCTTGCACATCAGCGGCACGGGCCAAGCGGTGCTCAAGCCGCTCGACCAACTCGGCATCGCAGCAACCGAATTCACGCTCGGCGAGTTGTTCCAGTCGCAAGGCTATGCCACGAAGATCATCGGCAAATGGCATTTGGGAGACCAGCCGGAGTTTCTTCCGACGCGGCACGGCTTCGATTCCTACTTCGGCATTCCCTACAGCGAAGACATGACGCAAGAGAAAGGCGTAGGCTGGCCGCCGTTGCCCTTGATGCGCGACGAAACGGTGATCGAAGCGCCGCCCGATCGCGACTTGCTCACGCAACGCTATACGAAAGAAGCGGTCGAGTTCATCACCGCGCACCAAGAGAAGCCGTTCTTCTTGTATTTTCCCGAGGCCACGCCCGGCAGCGAACGAACTTCATTCGCTTCGCCTGCATTCAAGGGCAAATCGAAAAACGGGCTTTACGGCGACGCCGTGGAAGAACTCGATTGGTCGGCCGGCGAAATCCTGGCGACGCTCAAAAAGCTTGGGCTCGACGAAAAGACGCTTGTCGTTTGGACGAGCGACAACGGCGCGGTGCGGCGCGACCCGCAACAGGGCTCGAACGCGCCGCTGGGCGGCTTCGGCTACTCGACCAACGAAGGAGGCCAACGCATGCCGTGCCTCGTACGTTGGCCGGGGCGGATCGACGCCGGCCGCAAGTCGGCCGAACTCACGACGATGATGGACTGGTTGCCGACGTTCGCGAAGTTGCTCGGCGGAGAACTCCGGAGCGATAAAAAAATCGACGGCCGAGACATCGGCCCGATCATCTGGGGCGACGGCACGATCGACGGCCGCCCGGCGAAGTCGCCGCATGAAGCGTTTTATTTCTATCAACGGGAGCAATTGCAGGCCGTGCGCGTCGGGCGGTGGAAGCTGCATTTGCCGCTTACGAAACCGTTGCGGGTGGGGAAACCGGGGACCACTCGACCGGCTGCGTTGTACGACATCGTCGCCGATCCGGGCGAGTCCCAGAACGTCATGGCGGAACACGCCGACGTCGTCGCCGAATTGACGGCTGCGGCCGAACAAGCCCGCGACGATCTCGGCGACCTGGGCCGCGTCGGCAAGAACGTCCGCGCTCCGGGCCGTGTGGAAAACCCGACCCCGAGGCTACTGCCGTGACCGACGACGAGGCGATGAATCGAATCGACGAGTTGCTGAGTCACGTTTGGATGGTGCGGACGTTTCTCAAGCACTCGGAAGAAGCGGAAGACGACGACGAATTGATGGACGTCGTGCGGGCTCTCTACGACTACACGCTGGCTCTCGGGGCTCCGTGGAACGAAAAGAACTCCGCGGAGTATTTGAAGCAGGCCAAGAAAAAGTTGGCCAAGCTGCGGGGAGCCACCGCGCAGTTCACGCAGCTCCAGCCGCAAGTGTCGACGCACACCAACTTCGTGATGGCGGTGCGCTCGCTCGAAGGCGCAGTACGCGAGATCGGCGAGATTTTGGAGAGAAGCTAGAAAGCAAAAGGGAAAAGGCAAAACTTGCAGGTCGGGAGTATTCCGCCGTTTTGCATTTTGCGTTCCGACTTTTGCGTTTCTCTCACGTTCCGCGCACGGAGCCGAACCATTCGATGTGGCGACGAGGACAAAAGCGGTTGCCGTGCTCCAAACAGTACGGTTTCAGCCAAGCGGCGCGACCGGCCAGTTCCTCGGAGTCGGTGCCTTGAGGCATGAGCCACACGTTTTCAGGTCGCACGAGCGGGAACTCGCGTAAGTAAGCTTCGATCTCCGGCAGGTCGACCGGACTATCGACGACGAACTTCAATTGATGATCGTATTCGGTCGTCAATCGGCGTATGACGTCGGGCACGTGGCGCGAGCGTTGGTGGCGCGCAGCCCACTGCGGATGTTCGTCGGCCGAGGGAGTCGAATTGGCCAGCTTCGGGCTGATCGACATCAAGTCGCAAGCGACCGGCAAATAAAGCGTGCCCGCGGTTTCAATCGTAATATGGTGCCCGCGGCGGCGGAGTTCGGCGGCGAGCGGAACAAGCTCCGAGAACAACATCGGTTCGCCCCCGGTGAGCACGACGTGCTTACTGTTGCGATGTTCGATCTCGGCCAAGATCTCTTCTTGCGAAAGATCGTCTCCTTCGGGCGACCACGAGGTGTACGGCGTATCGCAGAACCAACAACGCAAATTGCAGCCGCTGGTGCGTACGAAGACGCTCTCGACGCCCGTCAGGCGACCTTCTCCCTGGATCGAAAGAAAGATTTCGGCAATACGCATGAGGAACGAGATGACGACGGCGGAACGGAGTATTCGGAGCAATCGCTCATTATAACTCCGAGAACTCCATAGCTCGGGGTCGAAACTACGACTCCCCTCGCTCGGACGGCGCGTATTGTGCGGGATCGGTGAGTCCCGCTTCGTCGAAGCCTTTCAATCTCAACCGACAGGCGTCGCAGCGACCGCAGGCACGCCCCTCCAGGTCGGGGTCGTAGCAGCTATGGGTCAGGCCGTAGTCGACGCCGAGCCCGACGCCGGTCCGAATGATTTCCGCCTTCGTCATCCGCACGAGCGGGGCATGGACTTTGAATCGCAGCGTTCCTTCGACGCCGGCTTTCGTCGCGAGGTTCGCCATCCGCTCGAACGCTTCCAGGTACTCCGGACGGCAATCGGGATACCCGCTGTAATCGACGGCGTTGACGCCGACGAATAAATCCGCCGCGCCCAGCGTTTCCGCATAACCCAAGGCGAGCGACAGCAGCACCGTGTTGCGGGCCGG
>JAEUIN010000402.1 GCA_016793115.1 Planctomycetaceae bacterium | reverse complement strand
AAACACGAATACGTCGGCGGCCGCGGCCGCCGCCAACGCCTCGTCCGAAGGCCGCTCGCCGAGGAACCGAATTCGGTCCGCGGCGGGCGACTCCGCAGCCTCGCGGCGGAGTTTTTCGCGGAGCTCTCCGTCGCCGACGATCAACAAAAAGCAATTCGGCAACTTACTCATCATGCGGATCAAAAGCGTTTGATTCTTTTGCTCGGCAAGCCGCCCGATATTGACCAACAACGACAACTGCTCCGGAACTTGAACCGCGGACCTGACGCCGTCCACCAGTTCCTTCGGAACCGAAGTCTGCACGCCGTTGCAGATCGTTCGAACGCGCCGCAGGTAAGCCGCCGATCGATCCCGCATCGATTCGCGAACGGCGGACGAGACCGTGACGTTGACCGAATAAGCGCCCGCCGCCCCCACCCAGGCGTCGACGATACGCGCCGCTCGCGGATATGTTTCGAGCGGATTGTGCTGCACTGCAATAAGCGTGCGCAGCAACAAAAGCCGCCCGATGGGCAAGGCTAAAATGTTCGAGTAATGCGTGTGCGCGATCAGCACATCGGGGCGCTCGCGCAGCAACATCGCAAAGAGGCGGCACACGATCCGCAGATAATCCCAAATATGCCGCGGCGGATGCGACAGTAGGCATCGCACTCGCTTTTCCGTCACAAACGCCGGACGCTTGAGGTAAAGGAACCAAACCTCGTCCTCATAGCCGCGGGCCGACAACTCGGCGGAGAGCGACATCGCAACGCGCTGCGCACCCCCGGCTTCCATTTGAGTGACGACTTGAACGACTTTCTTCATCAAACGCCGCCTCGAGTGAACTTGCGGGCCAATCTCCGTAGTTCAACGGGAATCGCCCAGATGCCGATATGAATGAGCCAATAACGAAGCGCGGGGATATGACGCGACGCGGCCTTTCCGATCAACGCGCAAAAAGCTCGGCCGTTGCCTTCCTTAGCGGCGATGCCGCTGGCGACGGTCAACAAAAAAGCGGCATAAGCGCGCGGGGTCACGAATTTCTCAACGCTGTCGAGCCATGCACACGAGGACTCCCAACCGTTCGTTCCACTCACGCACTTGCGATTTTCCTCGATGTACCACACGGCTAACGGCTCGTCGCAAAACGCAATTTCAACGTCGGGATGGTGAGCGGCCCGCAGAATCCAATCCCACTCTTGATGCCGCGGCAGGCCGCCGCTGAACGGAATTTGGAGAAGCAACTCGCGCGGGACGAAAAGCATGTCTGTTTGCACCAGCCCTTCTCCCTGGGCGAAGCCTTTTCGGCAAAACATGTATTCCGACAGCGGTTGATCGGGCCGGGGCGGAAACAGCGGCCAGATAAACTCTCCTTTCGGAGAGCGGGCGACGATTCGGCAAAGCCCCAACGGAAAACGGCCCTGCGAGCGGAGAGCACGTTTGAGCTGCAACTCGATCTTGTTCGGCAGAAACTCGTCGTCGTCATCGAGAAAAGCGATGTAACTCCCCAGGGCCGCACGGACGCCGATGTTTCGCGCTTCGGCACCGCCCTGCGATACGCGGTTGACGATCGCTCGGATTCGCGAGTCACAAAAGCCCTCGATCGTCGCGGATGTTTCGGCATCTTCGCCGTCGACGACCACGATGATTTCCAGCCTTCGATACGTTTGCCGCGACACGCTGTCGAGCGCGCGACGCAAGAGTTGCGCACGATTCCGAGTCGGAATGACGACGCTGACCAAGGGCTCGAGTCGCTCGTCGAATTCCGGCATGGCGGCGTCTTCGACGCGCGACTCCCCGACGACGAAGGGAGTGCGTGCCGAGTTAGGCGAAGATTCGATCGCCGAATCGATCCGAGCGAGGCTAGGCGAGGTCATGAGACGACGAATCCTCTGGCGTAGCCGGAAGCGACATAATCATGAACAACACGAAGTGCACGGTCATCAGCACAGTGCCGGCGCTTAAGATTCCGAAGAACACTTCCGTCGCGGTGCGCATCCACAGCAACACCGCCACAGCCAAAACGCCGGGAAGCAATCGGGCCGCAAGCGCCGACAGCCGCCAAAAAAATACGGCGATATAGAGCGTCAACGCGGCGCAGCCGACGATGCCGCACTCCCAAAGCATCTGGACGAATTGATTGTGGGCATGAGGAATGACGAGATTGCGACGAAACCGGAGCGACCAACCGACGTCTTCCCAACTCGACGGACTCTTACCGAACACCCAACTATCACGCGAGTCGTCGATCATGACATGCCAGATGTCGGTACGTCCGGTCATCGAAAGCAACTCTTCGAGCGGAATATCGGTAAGATCGGCCACGCCCCGAATGACTTCAGGAATCATCAAAAGTCCGGTGAGAGCTCCCAGCGTTAACAACCAGGGCAACATCGACGTCAGCGGCCGACGACCTGTCGCGAGATAGTAATTCGCCAACCTTTTGATCACCCAGCCGATGACAAACAAAAGATAGACGGCCTTTCCCTGAGTGAGCACGAACACGGCGACGTTGCACCCGCCGCTCATCAAGCGGATCGGGCGAAAACCTCGGAGGTGGTCCGGAATCGGCAACAGCCAAAACGCCGCCACCAAAAACGCCATGTGGTAACCGACGGCGTAGAAACCGTGGAGCCGGAAAGGCATGAACGGCAAAATGCCGCGGTACCCGGGTTCCGTTACGAGCGTCGGAGCGATCAACATCAGTGCGACGACGCCGGCGGTCGAAAGTCGCACAAACCATTCAAAAATGGAATAAATTCGTTCGTAGCTCAGTCGCTGCGAATAAGCGGCCGTATAAACCGCCGGGATCACCCAAAACTGCAAGCGCGCGACGGAGGACGGCTCGGCCGCGATCATCCGTAGCGCTTGCACACCCCACCAAATCATCAGCGCGGCGTAAAGGTAGCGATGGGTCAAACTTGGTTCGTCGCCGTCCGGGTCTCGTGGGGTCGCGAGATGCAAGCAGACGGAGGCCGCAGCCACGAGAATCGTGCAGCCGGTCAACGCCTGCCAAACCACCCGATAGCGAGATGTTTCGCGTACGATCGACGTCGTTTTAAAACCATCGGCCGAGATCGAATTCTTGATCGTCTCCAGACCACTCAGAGGAGCCATCAGGACCAGCGCCATCAAAAGCGAATCGACGACGGTGATGAGCCGCACTTTGGCGATTGACTGCGACTCCTGACGTTCCTTCGCTTCGCGGCTCCCCTCGTCGTCGCTCGCAACGGTCGTGACCAAAAGGCGGTCGACGACCCGCGGACCCGTCGATCCGGTCGGCGACTTCTCGGTTCGCACCGGCAGGCTGCGGTCCGAGTCGGTTATTTCGCTTAGAGGCGGCATCGGGATCAAACTTGAGGTATCGTCAATCACTTGTTCGTCTGACTTGGCTTCGCGACTGTCGGCAAGTCGGCCGCCCGATCGAAAGCTGCGATTCGGAAAAAACTGCGAGCGTTCGCCTCAACCGCTTTTGAAATCGGCTGAACGGCCGCGCGCTTCGCCGTTCAAAATCTGGTCGTACAATAGTTCTAAACGAGCCGTTCGATCGCGTATGTCGAAATTACGACACACGTGCGCTCGGCCGGCCTCGCCCATTCGCGCCGCGAACCGTTCATCGTCGAGTATTCGCGATAGATTCGTCGCCAGACCTTCGACGTCTCCTTCTTCGGCGAGCAATCCGGTCGTACCTTCTATTAGCGCCTCGGGCATTCCGCCGCTACGGCTTCCCACGACCGGGGTTCCGCAAGCTTGCGCTTCAAGCAGAATCATTCCCAATCCTTCGGCGTCGCCGTTCTCCGCCGTGACGCTCGGCGCACACAGGACCGTCGAGGAATTCATGTGCGCCCGCACCGCGTCGTGAGGTTGCGCTCCTAGAAACTCGGCCCGCACTCGAAGTTCGCTCGCGAGCCGCTTCAAGGAGAGCATGGAAGGTCCGTCGCCGACGAGCGTCAATGTCACATCGGGACGGGTGCGGTTCACGGCCGACATCGCGCGAATCAGGTACTCGCATCCCTTTTTTGGAACCATTCGACCGACGTATAGGACGTTGCGTTTCCGAGCGCCGCCGACACAGGGCAGAAACCGCTGAGTGTCGACTCCGATATACGAGACTTCAACCGCAGCGGGATCGAAGCCTTGAGCGACTAATCGCCGCTTAATGAACTCCGACACGGCTATGACCTTTCGAGCGCCGGATCGGAGTTTCGCTCGCCCGGCGACGAAAGTCCGATCCGGATAGCTGCCGCGAGACAAAGCTTGATCGGTCATCGTGGCGTCGAATCCGTGGAACGTCACGACGAGAGGAACGTCGAGCGCTCGGCTCAACGGTATCGCCAAGCATCCGCTCGGACCAAAATGAGCGTGAATCAATGCCGGCCGGCGGAGCCGTAGTTCGGCGAGAAAGCCCGGAGCGAACCCCGTCAGCTTGTAGGCGACCTCGCGAAGCCGACCGACCCGCGAACCGCGGTTGAGTACGCAAGTTCGCTGCGGGGGAAGGTGAATTCCGTCCGCGCGACGTAAGCCGACGTACACCGGTCGGTAGCGACGCAGGTTTTCGGCCTGTTCGACGACAAACGTCTGTGAATAGGGAAGCAGCACATCTTCGAATATGAGCACCGTGGGCGATTCGTCCGACGACGGCCGCTTCCCTGATAAGCGCCCCTCGCTGTCGCACGACGCGCGCGGCATCGCACTCGACGCATCAGCGGCGTCGGCGACCGGCAGCGGCGTCGACAAAGAATCACCGAGCATCATTTGAAATCCGCAAGATCTCCGGGCATCCGCTCGTCGGACGCTCCGTCCAATTCCGGCGCGTCGTCGTTCGTCGTAATCGCCTCACGATTCGCTTGGCGGCACATCCAATACGCCGCCATGAGAACGACGACCTCTCTCGCAAAATCGACAAGCGCGCAACCCATCAATCCGTAAGCGGGAATCGCCAGTAGATTGCCGGCCAGTCCGGCGGGGGCCGTCGCGATGACTAGCAGAGAAACTTGTCGATCCTTCCCCTGGGCCAACAGTCCCAGAGTGAACATGTTGTTAACCGTGGCGATGCATTTCGCCGCGACCAGCCACGCACAGGGAATAGCGGCCGCGGTAAATTCTTCGCCGTACACTTTAGGGTAGACGAAAGGCAACAGATAAAAGAGGCCGACCGCCAACGGAGACAACAGCGTGAAGAAAAATGCGGCGACGCCGCGCTGGCGATTCCAATAAGACCGAACGTCGGCGCGATACCAGTCGATGAACTTCGGATAAATCAGCACGAAAAGGACGGCGTTGATCTGAGTACAAACTCCCGTCACGCTCAATGCGCTGCGCATCAACCCGACGTCTTTGAAGCTTCCCAGGTATCCAAGCAAAGGCAATGTCATCGCGGTATACAAATAGTTCGCGACGCCGATCATCGCCAACCACTTTCCTTCGTCGGCGACTCGCCGCAAAAAATCTTTCGCCGGAGCAAAATGAATTCGGATCGACGACAGATCCGTCACCAGCTTCCAACCCCACAGCAGCGCGATCCCCTGCGCTAATCCTTGTATGACGACCTCGGTTCCCGCAGCCGCGCCCGGACGAAGGAATAAAAAGTACAGGCCGAGCGCCACGATCGAACTGACCGCCGCGAGTTTGTAGTTCAAGGAAACTTTTCCGACCGCCTGCATGAGCCACAACGGCTGATTGATCTGGATCAGAATCATCGGCAGCCCGGCATAACACGTGAACTGCCACGCCGGCGACAAGTCCGCGGCCCAAATGCCGACCAGAGCCGCGACAAAACAGGCGGCCGAGATCAAAACGCGAAAGGACATCGCGGCGTTAACCAGAGATTCGCGGGCGGCGGCGTCGCCCAACTGCTTGTACGCGCGGACCAGGAGATTGTCTTGGTTGAGATTGACTAAGAATGCCAGTTGACCGATGCCGAGGATTACGATTCCGGACTGACCAAGTTTTTCCGGTCCTAAACAACGTGCCGCCCAAACCGCGCCGATGAAGCCGAGTCCGCGGCTCGCGACCTGCCAACCGACTAAATGAGCGACTTGCACCAAGAGCCGGAACTCCGCTCCTGCGGCGAAACGCCGCCAAGTGAGGCGAGAGTTCGACGGAGGGTCGCTCACAGTCAAGTCTTCGGTCGTAGGATCGGCTATCGCGGACAAGTGCGCCTCGAGGGTTCAAAAAACGCGAGGCGTCCGTGCCGCGTACCTGGTCGACTTCGAAAAAGTCGGCAAGCACTCCGTTAACATGCTCCGTCGCACGTCAAGACCACGCGAATCGTTCGTGCCAGAATGTACACGTCGAGCCACGGCGACCAGTCGCGGACGTAGCCGGTTTCGATGCGCATACGCTCTTCAAACGTGGAACGATTTCGCCCGGAAATTTGCCATAAACCGGTGATGCCCGGCCGAACGCGCAGGACGACCGGGGCGAGTTGCAGCAACTGCTCGTACTCGTAGTACGCATATGGACGCGGTCCGACGAAGCTCATGTCGCCGCGGATGACGTTCCAGATTTGAGGAAGTTCGTCGAGACTCGTCTTACGCAAGAACCTTCCGATGGGCGTCACGCGCGGATCGCGCCGCAATTTGTGGAATTGATTCCATTCCGCCGACAGTTCCTGATCGCCGGCCAAATGTTCCTTCAACACCTGCTCGGCGTCGACCACCATCGTGCGAAGCTTCCAAACCTTGAATCGTTCCCCCAAATAGCCGATTCGCTCTTGAGCGAAGAAGACGGGCCCCGGCGAGGTCAACTTGATGACGACTCCCAAGATCGCGATCAACGCGAACACCACCGGCGTCACCAGGACCAGCAGCGTAAGATCCAACACGCGCTTGGCAAGTCGCTGCATCGGAATGAGCAACTGCTCGTCGATTTGGATCGACGGAATTCCCAACAGCGGCTTGGCGCCCGCCGTGTGCAAGGCCAGCGGCGTCCAATCGGCAAATGTGACTGCGACATGCGGCAGCAGGCCTGCGGTGCGACTCAATCGTGAGGCAAAATCCTTTTCCGCGTTGTCTTGCAACGGCACGATGGCCCAAAACACGCCATGCCGACGCGCCAACTCCATCGCATCGGATTCAGGCCCTAAGTACCAGGCCGGATCGACGGACTCATCACTCCAATGATTCGACAACTCGTCGATGATGCCGATCGGTCGTAATCCGCATTCCGGAGCATCTTCCAAAGCTCGATAAACGGCCGCTCCGGAAGCTCCGCCGCCGAAGATCAGCGCCGGCTGCGCCCACCAGAGATACCCGGCCATCCAACGACGCACGGTGCGACGAAAGTAGGGCGCGATCACCAGATTGGCGACGCAACCGGCCAACAACCAACTCGTGACCGCCGCCGTGGCGCCCCAGGATGCCTGCAGCGCCGCGCCCACGAACAGCACCAACGTCGACCACGAAGAAAAGCGAATTTCACGCTCCGTAGTCAAGCCGACGGCGGGATAGAGTCCGAACATCCAGCACGTCAACGTATTGAGGACGGCCAACCCGGCCGTCCAGCCGAAAGTCTCCTCCAACCGCAATCCGCTCAACGGTGCCGCAACGAGATATGCGATGACCGCGGAAACCAGCAAACTCACTTGATCCGCCGCCCATAGCGGAATCGACGTCGACAGAAAGCGGAACAAGTAGGCCCAATCGCGCCGCGCGTCGATTCGCGCCGCCGCAAACTCCGAGGTCGTCGCCCCGTCGGTCGCCGGCGATTCGCTGAGCGGAGCCGCGCTGCGCAGAATTCCGTCGCGCGGACGTACCCGATTTTCTTTTGTCAGTGATGCCATAGACAAGCTATCCGGCTTCGGCTTGGTCGGTCGCCGACGCCCTATTTCCTCTCGCCGTCCTTCGCCGGCGGCGTAGTCTGCCAACTATTCGCACCGAGATTAGTCATAAGAGACGTCATCGCGACGCAACCCGCGTACGCGGCACAGGTCGTCGAAAACGACGTCATTCGTCTTTAATAATGCGATCCGTTCGTGTCGCCGAGTCCGGACGAGCGGCCATTCGCTTGCTCGACCGCGGCCTTCGCCCGCGAACGATCGCGAGGTCGCCTCCGCGTCTGCGGCGCGTTTTCATCCTGCTGTTCGTAGTACCGTGAATTCCGCCCGCCGCCGTACGCGTAGTCGTATCCATAGCCGTAGTTTTCGCCCGCCGTCCCGGATGTCGCCACGCCGTTGACGATAATACCCGCCGCGGTTGCGCCCACTTCCTGAAGCATTTCCACGGAGCGCAAAACCTGCGGTCGACTATTGTTGTTCAAGCGAACGACGAGCAGCGTCGAATCGGTCTTGGGAGCGACGACGCAAGGGTCGCTCACCGCGAGCACCGGCGGACAATCCAGCAACACGAAGTCATATCGCTCGCGAGCGTAGGCGAGGAACTGTTCGAAAAGCGGCGACGACAGCAATTCGGCCGGGTTTTCCGGAATGGTACCCGCCGGCAGAATGTCAAGATTCTCAATGTCCGTCGATTGGATCGCGTCGGGCGGATCGATCAGCCCGCCGGCGACGTCGGCCATTCCAGGCGAGTCTTCGAGATTGAACAATTTATGCACCATCGGTCGCCGCAAGTCGCAGTCGACGAGCAGGACGCGTCGAGCCGATTGGGCGATGCTTACCGCTAGGTTGGCAAGCACCGTCGATTTGCCGTCACCCATCGTAGAACTGCTACAGGAAATGACTTGCGATCGGCCGTCGCGCGAATTGAACAACAGCGATGTACGCAACCCGCGAAAGACCTCGGCCTCGCGGGAGCGGGGACGGAAATAAGTGGCCAAGCAGAACGAGCGGCCCGACTGTTCCACCAAGACGCGGGTTTCCTCGTCGAGCAACTTGGGCGACATCTGCGGCACGATCGACAAGACCGGCAATTCAATCGCGGCCTTGAGCGCGTCGATCGAATGGAATGAACGATCGCGTAATTCGGCCGCTCCGGCCATCGCCCCGCCGAACACGAGGCCGACGAACGTCCCTGCCAAGACTGCGATGAGCAGTTTCGGCGACACGCGCTCGCCGATTTCGATCGGAGCGATGACTTCGGTGACGAAACCGCCGTAGTCCTTGACGAGATTGATTTCTCGCAACCGTTCCAACACGGCGTCGAGCAGCGCTTGCTGACGATCGACTTCCTTCTGCAGCGTCTTCGCTCGCAGTTCGTACTCGACGAGTTCTTTCGCCGATTTCTCTTCGGCTTTCGCCGATTTCAGCAACGCCTCCTCTTGACGCTCCGCCGTGAGCACGTCTTGCTTCAAAAGTTCGCGATAAGCCTGAACGATGACTTTCGCGGTCAACCGCGGCTTCGACTCGACCGGCCCCAGTTTGTCGGAAGACGACTTCAGGAAACTTTGCCCCGCTTCGATCTGCTTGGAAAGCTGGATCATCTTCGGATGATCCGGCCCCAGGTCCGTCGACAGGGAATCGCGCTGCATGATCATCGACAGCAGCGATTCGTGTTGAGCACGTGCCATTTCCAGTCGCTGCGGCTGCAGCGACTGAAACTCGGCCGTGTTGGCGTCTCCCTTGTCGATGTCGATCAGCATGCCAAGCCGCTGAAAGTCGTTATGGTCGAGGATCGCCAGCCGTTCGAAATCCGCGGCGTCGTTCAACTCGTGATTGGCCACGGCCTGCTCGACGACGTCGAGCCGAGCTTTTGCGTTGGCGGCCCGCAACCGCGCTTCCGACACGGCCGTGTTGAGCTCTTCATATCGATTGCGATGAATATTGGCGCTCTCTTCGCCTTTCCACAGCAGCGGAGCTTGCTCCATGTAGATCCGGTGCTTTTCTTCGGCCGCCCGCAGATCCTCGAGAATTTCGTTTTTTGCTTGGCCGATCAACAAAGCGGCCTGCTGGCTGACGTCCTGAAACTTCGCGCCCAAAAACGTTTTGTAGCTCGCGACGATGGCTTCCAAGATCTCCTTGGTTTCCGTTTCCGAAGTGTGTCTGAACGAGACGTTGAGCACGTGCGCAAGCCGCGACTGACCGGTGCCGCCGCGCGTCACCGTCATGCGATCGATCACGAACGTCGTCGGCGTCTCGGCGGTGCTCAGCTTCGATAAGATCGACGGCAATTGATCCAACTTCCCCTTCTTTAGCGCCTCTCCCACGATCTCGCGACTCTGAATGATTTGCATGTGAGTCGCGAGCAAATCTTCGTTCACGGCCGACTCGCTTTGCGAGGAAGCGTCCCCCTGCGTGGCAAGCTTCGAGTCTTTGCGCATGACGAGAATCTGCGCCGACGACTCGTATTTCACCGAAGCGAAGTACATGTAGGCCGCCCCAAGGCCCCAACCGACGATCAATCCGAGGGCGATAAGCGGCCAGCGGCGGCGGAGAAACTGCACGACTTGCCCCAAATCGATCGCGGTATGGCGGCGCGGGCCGTTCGTCGAGTTTTTGGAGCCTTTGGAGGGGGTCATGATCTTTTTGCCCTAGGCGAATGGGCAGGCGAGGTGATGCGATGCTTGGACTTGGGCGACCTGGGCGGATTATACCGATCTGAGTTTGTCGACGGTGTGGTTTCTGTCAATTTTGACGAACGGGTTTCCCGACTTCGCAAATGCCGGACCATTGCCCATTTACGAACTATTTGTTTCTCGAATTGCCCAAAGCACAGGATGTCGTGCGCCAAAGTGAAGCACTTGACCGGTGCTCGCAAAAAAACGCGAATTAATCAGTTTACGAACGAAGTTCCGCGGCCCGCAGCGTGAGTCCGCTCACGACTCCGGCACTTACCAATACAACGAAACCGTAATCTTGCGGCATCCATTCGACCGCAAACAGCGGGAGCATGGCCGCCATCGCCCCCCCCAGCGTCGCGCTCAATAATCGCACATCGTCAGGAAATCTCTTCGCGATACGAAAGCCGTTCGCCGCCGAACTCACGATTAGGGCGAGAAAGGCGAGCAGCCCGAATAGGCCGAACCGCAATTGCATGATGATGTACGAGTTGTCGATCGACCATGCCCACTTCATGACCTTAGGATCGACGTCTCCCAACGGAACCCGCACCGGAAACGTGCTCGTCAGCGTCGTACCAAAGCCCAATAATCCGGCGTGCTTCATCGCCGGTTCATACACTGCGATGATCAGCCAGCGATGCGTCGTATCGTTGATTTCTTTGATCTCACCTTCGACAAACAATTCCTTTTGCTGTCGATTGCGCCATCCCTGCGAAAGGTAGTGCGCGCCTTGCATGATTCCGCCGACGCTCAACGCGCCGCCGAGCAATAACACCGCCGCGAGCGTCAGCGCGCGGTAGCGGGCCCGAACGTACGAAAGTGCGCTCGCGAATCCGGCGAGTAAAACGTGGGCGATCGGGCCTCGTGACAAACTGAAGAACACGCCCGCGAGGCTGACGAGCGGTAGTCCCAGACACCATATCGGCGCCGTACCGCCCAACGCCCCGGCCGCGGCCGAGAGCGTCCAGGGCAGCAACAAACTCTGCAGCATCCCGAACCAAATCGGATGCGTCGTCGGACCTTCGGCGCGCTTGAAAAACCATCGTTCCTGATACATCGGCGTACGGTCTTCCGGACGCGGACCGGCGACGATACTTGCGACGTTCGTTCCGCCGAACGCTTCGATCGCCGCCGTCGCGGCCAACACGGCGGCGACGACGCAAACGTGCAATCGCAGGCTGCGCACGTCGCGAACGCCTTGCACGGCGACTCGCCCCGCTAAGTACGGAATAATCCACTCGCCATATGCGCGGATCGGCACCACGACCGAGAAGCCGTCGTTGACGAAGTCCGAAACGAGGTGTGCTCCGAAGAGAGCCAAAATCGAGTAGTCGCCGGCCGTCAGACTCCGGCGAAACTTTGCTTCCGGGTGAAAGCAGTAGGCGACGAGCCCGATGCACGCCACAGTCGTTCGCACATTGATCTGCAATCCGGCGACCGAGAGGGCCCACCACGTCGGCGCGAGCAAACTATAGACGATCGAGAGCCCGACGGCCCCGTCGGGATCGCCGCGTCGCCATTTCCAAATCAAGACCGCGGTAAGCAGTGTGACGCTGACGGACCATGCCATAGTAGTGCAGCCAAGGCGAATCGAACGAGAACGCAGAAGCGCTGTCTGCGATAAGAGAATAGCCGGCGAGCGGAAGTCTCACAATTTGGCGATCGCACCTCTTGACCTTTCCAGCCGCCGATTTGTTCCATACCGTTCATTTTTGGGCGCAACCGAAAAAACTCCGGAAGGCGTCCGGCGCACCGCCGAGTGGTCGGACTTCGCGCAATCCCAGGCGGATCTCGTGCACACTTCGCTGAAGCTCGCGGACGACCGTTGTCACCGAAAACAAGGTGATAAAGTTGCGGCGATTCATTGCCTATCCGCCTCGGCCGGATTGTAATAGGGCATCGCTCGCCGAATCGGCGCCCCGGCGGGTGCGGCCTCAAGCCCCGTCGCTTGCATTCCGACATCGGTTGCGAAGCTACGCCGCGCGCGGCATTGATCTTCCCGACGACATTTCATGAGTTATCTGCTTCTCACCGGCGCAACGGGCTTGCTTGGCCAGTATCTTCTGGTCGATTTACTCCGCAGCGGCCGCAACGTCGCCTGTCTGGTTCGTTCGAAGCCGGGTGCCGACGCGCGCCTTCGCATCGACCACCAACTACGCCGTTGGGAGACGCAGTTCGGGTGTGCCTTGCGCCGCCCCGTCGTCCTCGCAGGCGATCTTAACTGCGAACATCTCGGTCTTGCGCCGTCGGACGCCGCTTGGCTACGGGGTCATTGCGGCGGAGTCGTTCACTCGGCCGCCAGCTTGGAGTTTCTCGAAAATACGAAGTCCGGCGAGCCGTACCGCACCAACGCCGACGGCACTTCGCGATTACTCGCGGCGGCGGCGACGTTCGCTTGCCGAGAATTTCATCTCGTATCTACCGCTTATGTTTGCGGGAAGAGCGGCGGCACGATCACGCCTCGCCGGATCGATGAAATCCAATCGTTCTCAAACGACTACGAGCGCAGCAAGGCCGCAGCCGAGCGGATGACGCTCGCCTCCGACACGGTCGGCGTCGTTACGATCTATCGTCCGTCGATCATCGTCGGCGATTCGCGAACCGGCTACACCTCGACCTATCAGGGGTTCTACGCGCCGCTGCAAGCCGGCCATGCCCTAGCCAAGGCCTACGGGTTTCTGCCGACCGCCGGCGTCCCGTTCCTCGAGCAGATGAACCTGTGCGGTGAGGAAACGAAAAACTTGGTGCCCGTCGATTGGGTGTCCGCGGTCCTCACGGCCATCATCGAACGCCCTGCGGCGCATGGTCGAATCTATCATGTAACGAATTTGCATCCCGTATCGGTCCGCGAACTGGATGAAATCTACACGACCGCGATCGCGGAGTCGGCTCCGCCGCCGGCAACTGCTCAACAAGTGCGCGTGCGCTCCGCCGACGACGAGCGCGAATTCCGCGACAAACTCGCCGTGTACGCGACCTATTTCCGCGACGATCCGCTCTTCGACGCTTCCGACACCGCCGCGGTTGCGGATTTACCTTGCCCTGAGGTCGATAGGACCTTGCTCACGATGCTCTGCCGCCGCGCGATCGCGGACGGATTCGGCCGCCCGCGTCCGCGGACTGCGCCGCCGGAATTCGACGTCGCCGAAATTATGAAAGGACTTGCAGCAGAGAAATCCGTGGCTCCGCCCGCCGCGCGGAGCGCCGCTTTCAACCTGACCGTCACCGGTCCCGGCGGCGGGGAATGGCAAGTCACGACAAACGATGATCAGGCCGTCGGCGTCACGCTCGGCCACGGAACACCGGAATTGCCGCGCGCGTACCTCGCCGTGGCGACGCTTCAAAAAGTCGTTCTGGAGGAGATCGACGTCGATCAATCGGTGCGAAGCGGGAAGCTCGTTCTGGAGTGCGTCCGCGGCGACGACGCGGCTCGGATCAAACAGAGCCTACGCTTGCTCGCAACCGCCTTAGCCGTCCGTTACGACGTGACTGCGCAGGTCGCGCCTCCGCTTCCGCTTCTCGAGCATGCATCCGTCCCGCGCGAGGTGGCCGGATGAATGCCTTTGAACGCAACGACGTGCCGGCCGTAGTCGGCATGGCCTGCCGACTTCCGGGCGGCGACGGCCTCGACGATTTTTGGCGGTTGCTCGTCTCCGGCGGCGATGCCGTCGTCGAACTTCCCCCGGATCGCCTCGACCGCGACGTCTATTTCGACGCGCGCCGCGGCGAAATCGGCAAGACGTACTCGTCGCTCGGCGGGCTCGTCTCCGCACGTCCGATCGATCCGGAAATTCGCGCCCTCGCGCCGCACATCTTCGACGACGCCGACCCCTGCCACCAAATACTCTGTGAAACCGTCGGCTTCGCGTTGCGCCACGCCGGTTTGAAACCTCATCGCCACAACCTCGGCCAGATCGGCATTTATGTCGGACACTCCGGCGGCAGTGCCGCGAGCGGCGAGAACGCTTTCGCCGCACAATTAGAAGAAGTCGTCGCCGAGCTGCGCAGTTGTTCGACGTTTGACGCTCTTTCAAATGACGATCAAGCCGAACTCCTTAACAAAACGCTTGAGTCCTTATCGGCGAAGAAGCCGATTCTTCGCGCCGACGGCGGCCCGCGCTACGAAGCCAATTGCGCCGCCTCGATAGTGGCCCGCGCGTTCGGCTTCGACGGTCCGCGGCACGTTATCGATGCGGCTTGCGCCTCCTCGCTTTCCGCTCTACAGGCCGCGGCTCTGGCGCTGGAGCGCGGCGAGATCGGCGCGGCCGTCGTCTGCGGGGCGTCGTATGCCAAAACGGATAGCCTCATCTTGTTTTCGCAAGCCCAATCGTGCAGCGCTTCGGGAACGCGCCCCTTCGACGACGCCGCCGACGGCCTGATCGGCAGCGAAGGCTATGTGGCGCTAATTATCAAGCCGCTCCGGCGAGCGAAGGCCGACGGCGACACGATTCACGCCGTCGTTCGCGGCCTAGGAGTCTCATCCGACGGCCGCGGCCGCAGCCTGTGGGCGCCGCGCCGCGAAGGACAACTCGAAGCCGTCCGCCGTGCCTATCCGGCCGATTTAGATCCGGCGACCGTGCAGTATGTCGAGATGCACGCCACGAGCACGCAAGTCGGCGATGCGACAGAACTCACCGCCGTCGCCGATTTCTTTCGCGAGCGGTCCGGCCTCTCGCGCCGCATTCCAATCGGCAGCGTGAAATCGAACATCGGCCACACCCTGGAGACGGCCGGCCTCGCAGGCCTGCTCAAAATCATTCTCGCGTTGCGGCATCGGGTGCTGCCGCCGTCGATTAACATTCGGGAGCTTAATCGAAATGTCGATTGGAACAAGCTTCCGTTCGACGTCGTACGAACGCCGCAGCCTTGGCCGCAACCGGCCGAAGGCACACCGCGTCGCGCGGCCGTCAATGCGTTCGGCATCGGTGGACTGAACGTACACGCGATCGTCGAGGAATACCTTCCCGGCCGACCCGAGGCCGAATTCCCGGCGACGCGAATTGAACCACTTTCCACACCCCCGTCGGCCGACGCCGTGGCGATCGTGGGGCGCGGACTCGTCGCGCCTGGCGCCCGAAACATCGCCGAGTTTCGGGAACTCCGCCGCTCTGGCCGCGATCCCAAAACAATCGTCACATCCGATCGCTGGGACGTCGAGCTTGCTTGTCGACACGGCCGGCGCGGGCGACCGTTGATCTCGACCGCGCTGGGCGGGTTCGTGCGCGAATACGCCTTCGACTGGCGCAAGCGCAAGATTCCTCCCAAGCAAATCGAAACCGCGAACCCGCTGCAGTTTATGCTTCTCGATGCGGCGGAGCAGGCCTTGGCCGAAGCGGGGGGCGAGGCCGCGCTTGGAGATCGCCGGCGCACGTCCGTCGTCATCGGCACCGTGTTCGGCGGCGATTTCGGCAACGAGCTGCATGTCGGCCTGCGGTTGGCGGAACTGCGTGCGGAACTCGGCCGCGCGGCGGCGCTGCGACGACTGACGCCCGCCGAAATCGAGGCGTTGCTCAATGAATTTCAAGCGGCGATCTTAAGACGCTACCCGGCCTTGCGCGACGAGACCGGCAGTTTTACGAGCAGCACCCTCGCCTCACGGCTCACGAAAACGTTCGATCTCATGGGGGGCGCTCTCGCCGTCGATGCGAGCGACTGTTCGTCGACCGCGGCCCTCGCGCTCGCCTGCGATCAACTTCTCACCGGCCGCGTCGACTCGGTCTTCTGCGCCGGAGCGCAGCGCTCGATGGGAATCGCCGCATACGAGGCGCTGCTTCTCCGCGGAATGCTTCTCGGATCCGATCCTGAGCGCCCCGATGAAGGGTATGTTCCCGCCGAAGCCGCCGCCGTCGTCGTGCTCAAGAGGTTAGCCGATGCGCGCGCAGCGGGTGATCGCATCTTAGGCGTCGTCCGCGGAGTCGGCTCGTATGCCGCCGACGACGCCGCCGAGGCGATTCTGGGCGCGCGTCGCCGCGCGGCGCTGCGAGACTGCTCGGATTGCGGCGCGGAAATCGTCGACGTCGATTACCGCTTGCCGGCGCTGCGCGCCGCGCAGCGGCGCGCCATCGCGACCGGCTCGAACAAATCATCGCCGTCGCGCACGTCCGACCTCGCCGCACAACTCGGCCACGCTCAAGCCGCGCATGGCTTGCTGGAGATAATCGACGCCTCGCTGCACTTCGAACGTCTCGCCGCCGAATCCCGCCCCATCGCCGCGATTGAGCAAACCACGCTCGCCGAAAGCGGTTTGGCTCACCATGTGCGACTCGAACCCGCGCCCGCCGTGGTCGTCACGGAATCGACGCCGGCCGAAACATCGCGATTCACCGAGGCGGAGACGCCCCTCGGTCGCCCTTCGCTCGCGGCGGCGGTCCTCGCGCCGCGTCAGCGCGGCCGCGCCGTCGCCGCCTTCCCGGGGCAGGGGAGCCGAATCTCGCGAAGGACGGCGGAATTCGTGGCCGGCAACGCCGCCGCGACCGCACTGGTCGCTCAGGCCGACGCCATGCTCACCGTCCGTGGACTGCCTTCTTTCGGCGCGCTCATCGGCCGCGGACAAGCCGTTGCGGCGGACGTCCGCCTCTCGCAACTCTCCGTCCTTGTCGCCGACTTGGCCTACTTCGTCGCGCTCCGGACCGCAGGCGTCCGCTTCGATTGGGTCACGGGACATAGCTACGGCGAAATTGTTTCGCTCGCCGCCGCCGAGGTCGTCACGTTGGAAGAAGCGATCGACCTCACGCTCGCCCGCAGCGCCGCTGTTGAGCGATGCGGAGCCCCGGTTTCGACGCTTGTCGCCGTCGCGGCGTCGCCCGTCGAATTGCAACCGCTGTTGGCCGAAGCCGGCCTCAAGCTGTACATCACGCACCACAATGCGCCTCGGCAGACCGTCGTGGCCGGTCCCGACGACGTCGTCGAAAAATTCTTGCAGTTGGCCGAACGAGAGAACCTCGGTTGCAGCCGGCTGGAGGTGCCGCTCCCCTATCACACGCCGCTGCTGAAGTCCGCCTGCAATCCGTTCCGTGATCAACTTGCTCGCATCGAGTTCCGACCGCCGTCGCTGCCGATTTTGAGCAATGTCACGAACCGTTTCACGGCGGAGCCGGAGGAGCTTCGCGACAACCTCGTGCGTCAGCTCACGAAACCGGTCCGCTATGTCGAGCTCGTCGAGCGACTTGTCGGGTCCGGAGCCGGCGTGCTCGTCGAAGTCGGTCCCGGCCATGTACTGACCGGTCTGCATCGTCAGATTGCGTTACACTCCGTTGCGACATTCGCTTGTGAAGAATCGACGACGTTGAACGATGCGGCGTCGGCGATCACAACGGTTCTCCGCGGCGATGCGCAGTCGACGTTCCAAGCACGCCCGCAATCGCGCTCGGCCGTCGAAGTCATTGCGCCGCAATTGCCGGCGGCCCACGCCGTCGCGGCGCCGACGCAAACCGCTTCATTCACCGGGAAAGCGGACGATCGTGATTCGTTCGACGCCACGGCATCTCGCAAAGCGCAAGCCCGCGCTCGCTCGGCAACCGCAAACGCGCCGGCGCATCCCGTTACGACCTCGGCGTCGCCTCCGTCGCAGCCCGATCGCTTACGGTTAGCCGACTTTTTGATCGACTTCGTGGTCGAACAAACGGGCTATCCGCGCGACGTCGTCGATCTCGACGCCGATTTGGAAGCCGATCTCGGCATCGACAGCATCAAGAAGGCGCAATTGTTCGGCGAGTTGCGCGAATTCTTTCCGGAGATCGCCGTCGAGCGATCGAAGCTCGGCGCTTTTACGACGTTGCGCCAAGTCGCGGGGCTGCTCGACTCGGCGGGAGGCAAAGCGGAATGGTTGAACTGCGGGGAGCCCGCGGCCGCTCCGGGCGGCCGTCTTGTAGCGCCCGACGCCGCCGACGCTCGCGTGGAACGGTTCCTCGTCGACTTCGTCGTCGAGCAGACCGGTTATCCGCGCGACGTCGTCGATCTCGACGCCGATTTGGAAGCCGACCTCGGCATCGACAGCATCAAAAAGGCGCAGATTTTCGGCGAACTGCGCGAACACTATGCGGCCGAATTGCCGAAGGATCTTAAGCCTTCGAACTTCGGCACGTTGCGCGACTTCCTGAATTTAGTGGCCGCTTCGCGGAATGGATCCGCCGCCGCACAAAGACCATCGGTACCGACGACGTCGGCATCGATCGCCGTCGCCGTCCACTCGCAACTCGTTACCGACGCGCCCCCCTTCGACCGAACCCCTTCGGTCGGTCGTGCCTCCCGCTCCGTCGCGTCGATCGAGGTGCTGCGTGTCGACGGTTCCCGTTTTAAAATCGGCGAGGCCCACGGCCGGGCCTACGCGGAGTCGATCCGAGCGATGCTGAGACGCTACGCCGACGTCGACCGCGCGATTCTTCCCGCAGGTCTGGATAAACTGCGCCCGCGCGACGTGGAATCGCTGTACGACGCCGACGAACTGGAGGAACTCGCAGGCATCGCGGCGGGCGCGGAAGTCGCCGTCGAAAACATCTTAGCCCACAACGTCGCGCTGGCCACGCAAACCGACGCAGGCTGCGTGCAGTTCGCCGTGACGGCGGCGTGCAACGGGCGGATGATTCACGCGGTCAATGAAGACTCGCCCCTCACGCTGATCCACGGAGCGCAGCTCGCCGGCTTAATTCAACTGCGCCCCGCAAGCGGGCCGACGACGTTCGCCAACGTAACCGTCGTCGGTCAGACCGCCGGCATCAACGGCCTCAATTCCGCGGGCCTCGGCGTCACGAGCACGAAGCTTCTCGATCGCCGCGGCGCGACGTTCACCGAACCGACGACCGGCCTGTTGCACGCCGTGCTCGTCAAGCGGATTCTCTCGACCGCGACCGACATCGAAGCGGCTTGCGACGTGGTCCGTGAATTCCCGCGACTCGGCGCTTGGAGCCTCTGCTTGAGCCACGGACCGAGCGACCGATTGTGTTACATCGAGTACGAGGGAAGTGAGCTGCAGATTCAGTGCGACGTCCCGCGCGTCGTGGCGGCGAATCACAGCTTGTTGGCCGCGAAACAGCCCGTACCTCGTCACTCGCGCGAACGTTATGCGCGGCTCGCCGAACTGGTCGACGCCCACGAAACGATCGACGACGACGACGCCCGTCGGATCTTACAAGACCGGTTCGACAGGACCCGAGGCGCGGAGACCGCTCATCCGACGATGAACACGCTCCGCCGGGTCGACAATCTCGTCGGCGTCGTCATGCGGCCGGCGGCGGGCGAGCTGCAAATACTGCCGCACCGCGCGGCGAGTTCCGCACAGTACGTCTCCGCAAAGCTCGACGTCGACCGGCCGCACTCGCTCGATCGGTCGGCGGCGGCGAGCGCCGCCGCGACGCTCACCAAGCGATTCGTCATGCGGGCGATCGAGCGGCCGCACCCCGCGGCGCCGAACTTCGCCGCGTTAAAGCTGCGCGGTAATGCCGTCGTGCTGGGCGACAATCCCTTTGCCGCCGAACTCGCCCGGCTCGTGGTCGAGCAGGGGCGGCGCGTGCTCCGACTTCCGACCGACGACGTCGACGCCGCGAACGCCGCGCTCGAACGCTTCTGGGTCGAGCACGGCCCCGCGCCGCACTTGTTCCTCGCCGGCCCCTGCGACGCCGACGCGGCGACGCGGTTCGACGCCGCGCAATTCGCCGGCCGCCGCACGCGCGGCGTGTCGACGCCTTACTTCGCCTGTCGCACCTGGGCGCAGCTCGTCACGGCCGGCCGTCTCAACGAGCAGACGACGATCGGCGCGCTGACTCGTCTCGGCGGCGACTTCGGTTTCACCGGTCGTGTGGAAGCCGTCGAAAGCGGAGCGGTGAACGGTTTGATGAAGGCGTTGTGGATGGAGTGGTTCGTCCAAGGCTTCCGCGGGATGCCGTTCAAATCGCTCGATGTCGCTCCCGGCACGTCTCCCGCCGCCGCCGCTGAGTCGTTGCTGCTCGAGTTGGCTAATCCGAGCGTTTCCGGCGAGCTCTCCTATGTCGACGGCAAACGGCTCGCGGTGCGCTGCGTGCGGCGACCTCTGCCATGCGCCGCCGATGCGCCGCCGTCGCCGTCGGCTCCGCGACGCGGCGGCGTTTGGATCTGCACCGGCGGAGCGCGCGGCATTACGGCCTTCGTGGCGCGCGAGCTGGGCCGGCGCTACGGGCTCCGGCTGCACCTGATCGGCACCGCTCCCGTTCCCGATGTTCACCCCGAACACCACGAACTTTCCGACGCCGGCCGGCGGAAGCTCCGCGAATCGATCATGCGCACGGCCGAAGCCGAAGGCAGGTCCCCTCGCAAGGCTTGGCAAGCGTTCGAAAAAGCTTTGGAAATCGATCGCGCGCTGCGTGAGTTCGCCGCCGCCGGCGTCCCGGCGACGTACCGTTCGTGCGACGTCGCCGATCGTGCCGCACTCGCCGCCGTGGTCGATCACATTCGTCGCGACGACGGGCCGATTGCGGGAATCCTTCACGGGGCAGGCTTCGGCAACGACGCCCGCTTCGATCGTAAAAAGCCCGACGAAGTCGAGCGCTGTTTCGCCGCCAAGGTCGACGGCGCGGCGCACCTCATGGAACTCACGCGGTCCGATCCGCTCGCGCACTTCGTGGCGTTCGGCTCAATCAGCGGCCGCTTCGGCGCCAACGGCCACACCGACTACTCCGCCGCCAACGAAATGCTCGCGAAACAAGTCGATTGGTTTCGCCGCGCTCGGCCGGAGTGTCGTAGCACGACGTTCCATTGGCACGCCTGGGACGATTTCGGCATGGCCGTCAAACCGGAAACTCGGCTCACGCTGGAGCTGGCGTCGATTGAGTTCATGCCTTCGCGGGAAGGGCTCGCCCATCTCGTCGCAGAACTCGAGGCCGGCCTGCCGGAGCCGGAAGTGTTGATCACGTCCGATCAATACGCCGCGGCGTATCAACCGCCCGACGCCGATCCCGCCGTCGCTCCCGCCGAGCCGAATTCCCGCGGCATCTGGCTCGGCGCAACGTACCGCCTCACCGAACGCGCCGTCGGCACACAACTCCACCGCCGCACCGCGACGTTCGAAAAAGCCTTCGATCCGACGACCGCACCGTTCCTCACCGATCATCGTCTGCAAGATCGACCGTTGTTGCCCGTCGTCGTCGGGCTCGAAATGATCGTCGCCGCCGCGGAAGCGTCGGCCGCCGCCCCCGTCGGCATCGTCCGCAATCTCACGGCGCGGCAAGGCGTTCGTTTTCCGGATGATCGTCCGCGAACGATCCGCGCGACCGCGGACTGCGAAGGCGGCTCAACGCGCGTTTCGCTCGCGCACGACGTCGTTACTCGCGACGGCCGTCCGGTCGAATCCAACCGTATGAGTTTCACGGCCGAGTGCCTGCCGCCGACCGATGAACTGCGAGCGGCGCCGCCGATCGCCGCGACGTCCGACGTCGCCCCTTGGGAACCGATCGCGTATCCGGAGCGCCCGGCACCCTTCTATCTTGGACCGGCGCTACGTTGTCTGAAAGAAGTTCAAATCGGCACGAATTCGCTCGTCGGGCGAATCGTCGCGGAATCGGCGGAGCGTTTGGCCGGGTCCGCCGAATCCGCCGCAGGTTGGCGGGTGCCGTGCGCCGCGCTCGACGCCGCGCTCTACGCCGTCGGCCTTTGGGCGTGGCGACGCCTGCGTCCCGGCACCGCGCTGCCGAAGTCGTTCGACGAGATTAAACTGGGACGTGTCCCGCGACTCGACGAATCGTGCACGCTCGTCGCCCGGCCCGCCGCGACTTCGGCCACATCGTGCGACTCCGATGAAGCCGTGTTCGACTTCACGTTGCGGGGCGACGACGGAGCGACAATCGCCGACGTCGCCGGTTATCGGATCGCATGGCTGAAACAATAGCCGGCGCAGCATACCGCCGTTGCCGCTTTCGCGACGCGAGTTTTCCTTGTACCAATCCCAAACCCGACTCCCGCACCTGCTACCGCCCGCGGCATATTGCGAGCCGGACGCGTTGCGTCGCGAACTCGATTCGGCGTTCGCTTCCCGATGGCAATTCCTAGCCTGCGCGGCCGAGGTCGAAGCCGCCCGCGGCCTCCTGCGCGCGGAGTTGTGGGGCACGCCGCTCCTCGTCGCTTCCGACGCGGATCGCGTACGTGCCTTTGCCGATTGTTGCCCGCGGCACGCGACGCCGCTTATCTCGCAATTGGAGGCGGGGTTTCTTCGGCTTCGCTGCCGTCGCGGCGGCTGCGAATACGACGCCTCCGGCCGCCCGCTTGTCGCAGCCGGCACTTCCGCGGCCTCCGCACCGCCGCTCGTGGAGTACCCGCTCGCGCGGTGCGGTGCGTTGCTGTTTGGGCGCCTCGTCCCGTCCGAATCCACGCTCGCCGAACAGTTCGGCGACGCCTTCGAACTCGCCGCCGCGCGATTCGGCGTGGACGGCCGTTTCACGGCCGGTTTCGCCCAACCGTTCGACGTCAATTGGAAAATCCCGGTCGAAAACGCCCTCGAGTCTTATCACGTTCCGGTCGTTCATCCGCACACCTTTCGCGAAGACCCGGGCGACGAACGTTCGACTCATCGGTTCGCGGCGACGCACACCGAGTTCACGACGACGCTCCCGTTCGCTCCGCACAACCGTATCGACGATCTGCTGCAACGCACCGAGCGTTATTTGCTGCGCCGCGTCGGCCTTGAACCGCAGGGGCGCTATCGCCACGTTCACATCTTCCCGAATCTGCTGCTGTCGTTTACCGATGCGACGTCGATCCTGCAGTCCGTCGCGCCGACCGGCCGGCGGTCATGCGTCGTGTCGGTGCGGGTGTTCGGCGTGCGACGCGAGTCGTGGCCGTTGTGGAAGCGCACCCTCGCCGCAGGCTGGGCGAAACTCTCGTCCGGCATCGTGCGGCAAATCCTCAAGGAAGATTTCGCGCTCTTCGCCGACATCCAGCACGGGCTCGCCGCCGCCGAGCGCCCCGGCTCGCTCGGCCGTTGCGAAGAGCGTATTCATGCCTTCCAAGCTTGGCTGCTCGACCGGCAGGCGGCGAACGAACCGGCCGGCTTCGCGGCCGCCTGCGCGGAGATCGCCGGATGATTTCGCTCCAAGGCAAGCTGGCGCTCGTCACCGGCGCCTCGCGCGGAATCGGCCAGGCCTGCGCCCTGCGGTTGGCCGACGCCGGAGCCGACGTCGTCGTCAACTATCTCACCTCGCAGCAAGCGGCGAACGACACGGCGGAAGAAGTGCGCCGCCGCGGCCGCCGGGCCGTCGTCGTCAAAGCCGACGTCGCCGAACCGGAAGACGTCGCGCAGATGCTTGAATTCGTCGCCCGTCGCTTCGAGCGGCTCGACGTCCTCGTGAGCAACGCCGCGACCGGCGGGTTTCGGCCCCTCGTCGACAGCACGCCGCAACACTTCGCTGCGGCGATGAACGCCAACGTTCGCGCCTTGATCACGCTCGTGCAACAGGCTCTTCCGCTCTTGCGAAAGGCCGAAGGGCGCGGCAAGGTCGTCGCCATGTCGAGCCACGGTTCCCACCTCGCGCTGCCGCACTACGGACTCATCGGCGCGTCGAAGGCCGCGCTCGAAAGCCTCGTGCGCCATTTGGCGCTTGAAATCGGTCCCTTAGGAGTCAACGTCAACGTCGTGCTCGCCGGCCTCGTCGATACCGATTCGACGCGCCACGTGCCCGACGCGGCGGCCGTCTTCGCGAATGCCCGCAAGAAACTCATGACGGGCGACCGCACGCTCACCGCGGTCGACGTGGCGGACGCGGTCGTATTTCTCTCGAGTTCGCTCAGCGACCTCGTGCAGGGACAAACGCTGGTCGTCGACGGCGGCGAGGGAATCCATGGCTGACGTCTCATGCAACCGCGGCCCGAGGCTGCCGCGATGACCGCGACGACTCTCGACGCCGCCGCCGCGACCGACGCGACGCTATTCCCGTTGCCGCTCACGCCCTTTGAGGCGTTTCTCACGGCCGACGACGACGCCGACTATCCGATGGTGTTCTACGGCGAACTTCGCTTCCGCGGCGAACTCGATCGCCAAGCCTTTCAGCAGGCCGTCGCTACGGCGTCGATGCGGCATCCGTTGCTGCGCAGCGTCGTTCGCGGCGCCGGCCCATCGGCCGCTTGGCATGCGCTCGCGCCGGACGAAGCCGTCGCACCGATCGATTGGGCCGCGCGCGGCATGCCGATCGCCGCGTACGACGACGGCCGTATCGACCTGTCGCGGCGACCGGGCGTGCGGTTTTGGGTACGAATCGGCGACGGCGAAAGCGAAGTGCTCGTGCAGTTTCATCACGCTTGCGTCGACGGGCATGGCGCGATGCGGTATCTCGAAGATGTGCTCACGGCCTACGCCGCCGCCCGCAGTTCGAGCCCCGACGCTGCGCCGACGCTCCGCCCTCTCGAGCCGGATCGTTTACGGCGGCGCGGCGTCTTCACCGCCCCGGCGACGCCCCCGCAAGCCGCCGCTTTGCGGCGGTGGTGGCATCCGTATCGCGACGCTCTGCGGTTTCACTTCCTGCCGCCGAAGCCGGTCGCCGTGCCCAAGCCGCGAGCCGGCGCCGGCCCGCCGTCGTTTCCCGGCATCGCCAGTCACTTCTTCGACGACGAACAATCGCGGGCCATTCGCGGCAGGGTCGCCGCGCAAGCCGGCACGATCAACGACGCCGCCCTGACTGCGCTATTGCGAACGCTCCGCGATTGGGATCAGGAGCAGGGCGGCAGCGACCGCGGCGGACGTTACCGCGTTTTGGTCCCCGTCGATCTGCGCACGCGCGGCGACGAATTCTTGCCAGCCGCGAACCGGATGACATTTAGCTTCGTGGTCCGCAACGCACGCGAAGGGCGCGATCCGGCGCAGCTTTTAGCTTCGATTCGCGACGAAACACAGTACGTGAAATCGTACGGCGTCGGCCTCGACTTCCTGCACGCGCTGGGGCTGCTGCACGCGCGCGATTGGATGCATCGAATCGCCGGCACGCGTCGCTGTTTGGCGACCGCGGTGCTGACGAACATGGGGGATCCGACGCGCCGTTTCCAGCGATTCCCCCGCCGGGAAGGGCGCTGCGAAATCGGCGACGTCATCTTGGAAAGCATTACGGGAAGCCCGCCGATTCGTCCGCTAACGCGCTGCGCGTTCGGCATCGGCGTGTATGCCGGGCGGATCGTCCTCAATGCCCGCTGCGACGCGCGCCACTTTTTCGCCGGGGACGCCGAACGATTGGTGACGATGTTCGCCGAACGACTCGGCGAATCTTGACGGCGACGGTCCTGCGCATCATTACAGGTTTCCGGCGAGAATCGCGTCGAGCGCTGCGCCGGCATCGTCGAGCCAATGCTTCTTGCCGTTCTTTTCCGCGAACGCCTTAAGCGCGGCGGCGTCGATCGTCCGTCGTGAATTGGTCGCCAACGAGCGCAGCGCCGAAGCCGTGGGGGAGAGCCCGTCGCCGGCATACTTCGTGAAATACACGGTGCCGATCGTGTCGCACTCGGCCGATTGGGTCGGCGTTTGCCACGACCCGAAGTCGTGCAGCGTCGATTGATCGCCGGCGGCCAAGAACGCCCGCACTTCGAGCGATCCGTCGTCGCCGGGATCGGCCCGCAGGAACAGCAGTTCGTACTCCTCGGTCGTTCGGAGCGGTTCGGTCGTTTGAATCAGCGGGTTCGCCGTAAGCAGCACCAACGTTCGCAATTGCCGCGGCTCCGGCCGGCGCGTCGTCGGCGTAAGCAGCCCGAGCGAGCGAGTATTCTTCAACGACTCGATCACCAGCGGCTCGAAACCCTGCGTCACCGCTTCCCCGGAGTAACGCATCAGCGCGGCGGCGGCGACGTCGTGCAAATGCAATTCGCCCGTGTCGAGATCGCGACGCACGAGCGGCTGCAGGCACACGTAGTGTCCGTCGATGTAGTCTTGAATCAGCCCGGAGCTGAGCAGCGGCAGTTCGGTGCGATCTTCCGGCGTGATCGTCAACCCGACGGAAAGCGCCGGGAGCCGAGCCATCGGCACCGCATAGGCGCGCCCGCCGACGGTGATCGACAATCGCTGACCGGCGCTCTCGGCCGCGGCGGCCGAGAGTTCGCTCATTTCCAAAGCCGAACCGGGCTCAACCATCGAACAAGTCGCGGCGGCGCTCTCCGCAAAGGCTTTGGCCAATTGCTCACGTCCTTGCGGCACGGCCGTGATCAGACGTAGCGGCCGTCCCACAGGCGGCGCGGCCGCGAGCGGCTCTCGGCACCATGCGACGGCAGCGACGAGCAACAGCGACCCGGCGAGGCGAAAAGAGTAGATCGGCATCGGACATCTCCCGGCAATCTCGTATGCGGAGAATCTCGGCGCAATTCGGACTTCGGTCGGCGATTCTCGACCGCGCGACCGGGGAAGTCAAACGGAGCGCCAATGACAAAGCGGCGGGAAATCCGCGCCGCGGCGGCGCGCCCGGCATTTATACTATCCGGGTCGCAGGCCGGGGGCTTGCGCCGCCGAATTGACCGATTTGCGCTCGCGACGATGTTTCACCATACCACACGCCTCCCGCATATCCTGCCGCCGCAGGCATACGTCGCCGACGATCAATTCCGCCGTGAAGTCGCCGCGCTGTTTCGCGATGCGCCGCTCTGCGTCGCCACGACCATGGAACTCGCCAAGCCGGGCGATTTCCTGACGATGGACTTGCTCGGCAAACCGCTGCAGCTGCGCAATGTCGACGGCGAGATTCGTGCTTATTCCAATGTTTGCGCGCACCGCCATTGCTTGCTCACGAGTCGTACGACGGGCAACAGCCCCAAACTCCGTTGCCAATACCACGGCTGGGAATACGACGCCGACGGCAAGACGGCGCACATTCCGCAGCCTAAGAACTTCGTTCCCTTCGATCGCGACCAAGATCGACTCGGCCGCTATCGCGCCGAGACATGCGGCCGGCTGGTGTTCGTAACGCTCGGCGACGACGCTCCGACGCTTCGCGAGCGACTCGGAGAAAACTTCGAGCCGCTCGCCGAGCGGTTCGACGAGCGGTGGGCAAGCTCTTGGACTTGGCAAACGACGCTCGACGTGAATTGGAAGATCCCGATTGAAAACAGCCTCGAAGGCTATCACATTCCGGCGGTCCATCCGGAGACGTTTAAGGTCGCGCCGACGGCCGACCGCACGACGCACGTGCTGGAGACGGAGTGGACGCTGTACCGAACGCCGTACGTCGCTCCGTCGGCCGCCGAGCGAGCGCTGTTCGCCGTCGAGCGACGGGCGCTCAGAATCCTGCGGCGAACGCCTTCCGCCGGGTACTCGCACTACCATTTCTTTCCAAACTTGCTCGTCAGCTCCAGCGACATGTTCAGTCTCGCCGTGAGCGTGTTGCCGGTGAGCCCCACGCGCACGGAATTGCGGGTGCGGCAGTTCACCTATCGCGGCGTCGATCCGAATCCGATCGGTCGCTTCGTCAGCGCGTTTTGGTCGCGACTCAATCGCTTCTTGGCGAGAAAAGTGCTGGCCGAAGATTTCAGCATCTATCCGGCGATTCAGCGGGGGCTCGCCGCCAGCGACCGTGCCGGTTGTCTCGGCACCATCGAAGAGCGGGTGCATGCGTTTCAAGCGTATGTCGCCGCGCACACGCAGTATGCCGCCGGGCCTTCGACGGCCGACTCCGCCGCCCGCTTGTCGTAGCGAGCGGCGTCGGCCTCATGTCATTTTGTTCGGTCTGGAGCGATTATAACGGCGCGCGTGTGCTGATTTGCACCGCGGCACATCAGTCAAATTGTGTCACTTTCGTCAATCCGCATACACGCCAAACTGTCGCAGTAGGATTCCCGCGCCGCTGACGATTTCGAAACTATCAGCGCCGCCCCGACGACGGAGCGGCGACGTCGACTCGAACGGATTTCGACGACGGGAAAAACGGTTTTTGCCGCGGCACGGAGGTTGGGCTGTGACTTGCACATTTTGGAAGTCGTTGCGCTTTTGCGCGGTGATGACGGCGGCCTTCGTCGACGGGGCGGTCGCAGCCAATTTCAATTCTTCGTCGACCGAACGCGCCGCAGCAAGTGCGGGCATCGTCGCCCAGAACGCGTCGGCCCCCGGCGGTCGGGCGATCTTCCGCGACGGCGTTTTGGAGCGCGAGCTCGGCGGCGCGGCGGGGCCCGGGAAGCTCGTCGATCTGACGGGGACGTCGGACGAAACGCTGCGGCTCTCGGAAGGGGCCGACTTCGTCGAAACCGCGCTTGTCCGCGACAACGGCCGGCTATTCGGCCTGTTCGCCCGCAGCGACTACGCCTTCAGCGACTTTATCTCGCCGGCCAGCAATCCTCTCTTCTTCGAAGACCCGCGCACGCTGACGGAAGTGCGCGTGCACTTCGCCAACCAGTGGATTCCCGGCGACAACCCCGTGTTCCAAGGGGGCAACGCCCAATTCGCGGCGGCGCAGGTTCGCGTGGCGCTCACCCAACGGTTGTCCGTCATCGCCACGAAAGACGGCTACTTGTGGCTCAACCCGGGCAACCCGGCCGTGGCCGATTCGGAAGGGACCGCCGACGTCGCGGCGGGGTTGAAATACAACTTGATTCGCAACGCTTACTCGCAAACGATCGTGAGCGTCGGCGGCACGTTTGAGCTCGACAGCGGCGCGCATCGCGTCTTCCAAGGACGCGGCGACGGCGAGTTCCATCTATTCTCGAGCGCCGGCCAGGCGTTCTTCGACAACATCGCTCACTGGACGATGGGGAGCGGCCTCCGCTTGCCGGCCAACGGCAGCACCCGCTCGACGATGTTCTACTGGTCGAACCAGTGGGACGTGAAACTCACGGACCGCTTCTACGTGCTCTCCGGCTTGAACTGGTTCCACTACCTCGACGGCGGCAACGCTCTGCCGGTGAACTTCGAGGGCATGGACTTGTTCAATCTCGGCTCGAACAACGTGGCCGGAAACGACATCGTGACGTCGTCCGTCGGTCTGCGTTACCGCTTCGGCCGCATGAACGAGACGGGCATCTGCTACGAGGTGCCGCTGACGGATCGTCGCGATCTGCTCGAATCCCGCCTGTACGCCGATATGTGCATCCGCTTCTAAAACTGTTCGCGCGTCGACTCTGAGTCGCCATAGCTCCCGGCGCCGCCGCCGGGAGCTATGTGCGTTTTTACGCCGACGCGTTTAGAATAACTCGCGGATCGTTTCGCCGTGCTCGATGACCGCGGTCGGACGACCGCTGAAGTCGTTGAAGGCGATCCGTTTATCGACGCCGAGCACGTCGAAGATCGTGGCGTGCAAGTCGCCGGGCGTGAGCGGATGGTCTTTCGGGCGCTCGCCGCGCGCGTTGGTCGAACCGATGACGCGGCCCCCTTGAATCCCGCCGCCGGCCACGAGCACCGACAACGCGTTGCCCCAGTGATCGCGGCCCGGAGTGCCCATGCTCCCCGGCGGGCCGCCGTTGCCGCCGTCGTTCATCTTCGGCGTACGGCCGAACTCGCCGCACATCACGACCATAGTCGTGTCGAGCAATCCGCGCTCGTCGAGGTCTTCGATCAAAGCCGCGACCATCTGATCGATGATCGGCAGGTTCTTGAGATAGCCCGACTGCAGATTCCAGTGGTGATCCCAACCGCCGGAGTGGATGGTGACGAACGTGCTGCCCGCTTCGACGAGGCGCCGCGCCAAGAGCGTGCTTTGGGCCCACGAGTGGCGACCGTAACGTTCGCGGGTTTTCTCGTTTTCGCGCGACAGGTCGAACGCCTCGATGGCCCGCGAGCCGGCGACGAGTTCATAAGCCTCGGCTTGAAAGCGATCGGCGGCTTCCAGAGCGCCGGAGCCGTCGATATCGCGCCGCAGACGATCGAACGAGCTGAGCAGCGAGCGGCGATTTTGCAGCCGCGGCACGTCGAGCCCGTTGATCTGCGAGAGGTTTTGAACTTTGAAGCTCGTCGCGTTCGGGTCGCCGCCGGTGTCGAACGGATCGTACTGCTTGCCAAGATAGTGGCCGCCGAAGTAGCCGGGGCGCAAGCCGATGCTCATTGCGTGCGGCACGGCGACATGCGGCGGCATGCCGGGCCGGCGGGCGCCGGTCACCTTCACCGCCGCCGCGCCGATGAACGGGTGCTTGCCGGCGTTGGCCGCGCCGCTCACTCCCCCTTTGCCGGTCAGCATGTAGTGCCCGCCGGTAAAATGGTCGCCGTTGTCATGATGGATCGAACGGATGATCGAGAACTTATCGGCGATCTTGGCCTGCCGCGGAAACAGCTCGCTGATTTCGATCCCGCCGACGTTCGTGGCGATCGGGCTCCAGAGGCCGCGGTATTCGGCCGGAGCGTCGGGCTTCATATCGTAGGTGTCGAGATGGCTCGGTCCGCCGTCGAGCCAAATGAGGATCACGCTCGTGTCACGCTTTGCCGACTTAGCCGCGGTCGTGGAACTCGCCGCCGCGGCCGCCTTGGCTCGGAGCAGATCGGCCAAGCCGAGCGAACCCATCCCGGCCATGCCGACTTGCAGGAAGCTGCGGCGGGAAAGCCCGTCGCAATAGCGCGAGTTCGAGGTTCGCGACGCGGATCGGCAATCGATACGCAGCATGGCGGGAGGCCCTTGGGAAGACGTCAGGCGGTGGGTATCGGCGGGGCTAAAAACGCGGCGGCAAACGGCGGGAGCCACTAGGCAGACTCAACTCGAACAAATGCATTCGACTATCTTTATGTGTCTGGAGGATACCCGCCGGTTACGAAAATTGTCAAAAAGAATCAAATCCACCTGAATCCCGCTCGATTTGCCGGCCGGTGAGTCGGCGTTACCCGGGCACCGTCGGCTTGCCCACCGGGGAATCACGCACGGGTGGGCATGCTTCACGCGGCAGCGATCATTTATCGCAGCGTTGCCGCTCAATCCTTCAAAAGCGGCTTGATGATCGGCGTCAGCACGTCGGCATAACGCATGAAGCCGAGATCGGTCGGGTGCGACCCGTCGACGGTGTCTTCCCCGTCGGCCCGCAGGAGTTGATCGCCCTCGACATACGTCAGACCGGTCACTCCCGCGTCGAGCAACCGCTTGTAGGCGGCTTTAAATTCCTTGCGGCTCCCTTCGTTGCGCTCGCGGCGCGAGGGAACCCAGTAGCCGTCGGCGTAGGTGCGATCTTCGACCAAAACAATGGGGACGTTCGGCTTCGCTTTGCGCAGAGCGAGCACAAACGCTTCGGCCCGCTCTTTGACGAGCTTGGCTTCCATGTTGGGGAGCGTGTCGAGCACGTAGCAATCGGCGTCGATCTCGGCGAGAAGTTGAGCCAGAGCCGGCTCCATGCGGCCGTTGCCGGAGAAGCCGAGGTTGACCACGGGTCGGCCGATGCGACGGCCGATGATCGACGACTGCGCCATGCCGGTGCGCGAGGCGCACGCGCCGTGCATGATGCTCGTGCCGTAGAACACGACCGGTTTTTTCTTCAGCGCCGGATCGGCCGAGCGGGCGATCTTCGCCGAAGCCGCGAGTCCGATATGCACGCTTTCGGTGCCGTTGTAGAGCGGCAAGTAGACGCGGTACTCGCGCAGCCCCGGCGGCAACGTGCTGACGAGTTTCTGTTCGTTCTCTTGCTTCAAGGCTTTGCCGACGGCGATCCACCGCCAGACGCCCTCGTCGGTGAGTCCATAGAGATCGACCCCGCTTACGCCGGTCGCCGCCATATGCGGCAGCGCCACGGTCGGCGACGTGAGTTTCCAACGCACGACGATCGCCGGAGTGTCGGCCGCGAAGCGCACGCACATGCCGGCCGATTGCCTGCTCAGGCTCCATACCGGATCGGGCACCACTCCTTCGGCCTTTCCGGGAAGACGGTCGTAATACGCTTTCGTGTCGTTGAAGGCGCGCCCTTCGACGTCGAGATCTTTGGCGTCGTACCACTTCAAATTCGACTTGGGAAACGTCGTGTGCGGAACATCCGCGGCCTGAGCGACGAAGGGTGCGAAGCACGTCAGAGCGAACGCGAAGACAAAGCGACAAGAAATCGTGCGCGGCATGGTGCGGTTTCCGGCAGGGATGCGAAGGCGGGGGAAAACAGCGGCATTGTAAGCGAATCGTCGGACAATGCACGCGGAACGCCGTGCACAAACTGCGGCGGGGCGCCTGGGGCCGGAGTCGGGGCACGGTGCCGCGCAGAAGATTTCCCTTGGCGGGCGGCACGGGCGGATTATTCTGAAGTTATGGCCTATGCCGTTTATTCCGTCGCCGCCGCCGTGCCCAACCTCGCGCTTGCGTTGAGGAAGATTTCCTACACGCCCACGGCTCGGCTTCGCTCGGCCTATCACCTCGTGCCGCGCTACGCGCAAGAGTGCCCCAAGGCCGAGATCCCCGGGTTGCGACCGCTCGGCAACGGGTTGTTGCTGGAGCGCATTTTGATGGGCGGAGTCGTCGGCGAGGCGCTGCCGCTCGCGAATCTCAAAATCTGCATCGAGCAAGATCAACTGCTCGGCCAGTGCATCGACGCCGTCGTGTAGGAAATGGTCTGTAGGGTGGGTCG
>JAEUIN010000387.1 GCA_016793115.1 Planctomycetaceae bacterium | reverse complement strand
CCTATTCAGCATCTTGTGCATCGCTCCGTCGGCCCAAGCCGCCGAGAAGATGAACGTCCTCTACGTCGTCTCCGACGACCTCTGCAACCGCATGGCTTGCTACGGCGATTCCATCGCCAAAACGCCGAACCTCGATCGGCTGGCGGCCAAGGGCATTCGGTTCGATCGGGCTTATTGCCAATATCCGCTCTGCGCGCCGAGTCGCTCGTCGTTTCTCACCGGACTTCGCCCCGATCACACGGGCCAACTCGGTAACGGTGGCCACTTTCGCGACAACATCCCCAACGTGCAAACGATGCCGCAATCGTTTCAGAAGGCCGGCTACTATGTGGCTCGGGTCGGCAAGCTCTTTCACTACGGCGTGCCGACGCAAATCGGCACGGACGGCGTCGACGATCCGCCGTCGTGGCAACACGTCGTCAACCCGCGCGGGGCCGATAAAGACGTCGAAGACAAAATCCACACGCTGGTGCCCGGCCAATTCGGCGGCGTGCTGAGCTGGCTCAAGGTCGATGGCTCCGACGCCGACCAAACCGACGGCATCGGCGCGGCCGAGACCATCAAGATGCTTGAGCAACACGGCGGCGCGGACAAGCCGTTCTTCATCGCCTGCGGGTTCTATCGTCCGCACACGCCGTATGTGGCGACGAAGCCGTTCTTCGATTTGTACCCGCTGGAAAAATGCACGCCGGCCGAAGTGCCGTCGAACCATCGCGAAGGCCTGCCGCCGGCGGCGTTCGGCAGCTACAAGAAGGAGCAAGACGCACTCACCGAGCCGGTCAAACGCGAGATCATTCAGGCCTACTACGCCAGCATCTCGCTGATGGATGCCCAAGTCGGCAAACTACTCGACGCGCTCGACCGCTTGAAGCTGGCCGACAAGACGATTGTCGTCTTTCACAGCGACCACGGCTATCACCTCAGCGAGCACGGGCTCTGGCAGAAGCAGAGCATCTGGGAGCAATCGGCTCGGGTACCGCTGATCATTTACGACCCGCGTGCGAAGTCGAACGGCCAAGCGTGCGGCCGTACCGTCGAACTGGTCGACCTCCACGCGACGCTCACGGACCTGTGCGGGATCGAAGCTCCGAAGACCGACGGTGAAAGCCTGAAGCCGCTCTTGGCCGATGCGAAGGCGGCGTGGGACTTCCCGGCCTTCTCGCAAGTGGCTCGCAACGTACCGGTCGGCACGACGTCGCCGGCGGTGACCGCCGCGCAACTGAACTCAAACAACGCCGAAGCTCCGCAGAAGCCTGCCGCTAAGAACAATGCCAAGAAGCCGGGCAACAAGAAGAAGCCGGAGGTCGACCCGCGCGACCGGCCCATGCGTAAGCCCGGCGGTTTCCAAGGCCGCGCCATTCGCACGGAACGCTTCCGCTACATCGAATGGGCCGAGGGCACTCAAGGGGCCCAGCTTTACGACCACGACGCCGACCCTACGGAAATGCACAACCTCGCCGACGATCCCAAATTTGCCGACGTCGTGAAGGACCTTAGCGCCCGACTGCGCGCGAGCTATAAGTAACGCCTGCGGAATGGAACCGCGGATGGACGCAGATTAACGCAGATAAGTCAGCACGGTTTCATGCCTGTCGACTTTCACATCTGCGTCCATCCGCGTTCATCTGCGGTTTCTTGTTTTCAGCAAGTGAAGGAAGCTCACGATGTTTCTCGGTTTCGGCGAAGTCATGATGCGCATTGCGCCGGCCGGGCATCGCCGGTTGGCGCAGGTACTGCCCGGTTCGGTCGATTGCACGTTTGCCGGGGCCGAGGCCAATTGCTGCGTTTCGCTCTCGATGCTCGACGCGAAGGCCCGCTACCTGACGATGGTCCCCAAGAACATGTTGGGCGACGCCGTGGTGGCCAACCTCCGCGGACTCGGCGTCGATACTTCGGCGATCGCTCGTCGCGGCGAGGGCCGGCTCGGCGTGTACTACGTGGAGACCGGCGCGAACCAGCGGGGCAGCACCGTCACGTACGACCGCGAATACAGCGCCATCTCGCTCGCGGGCCCGGAGGAATACGATCTCGCGGCGGCCTTCGACGGCGTCCGCTGGCTGCACGCCACGGGCATCACGCCCTCGCTCAGCGAGAAGGCGTACCAAGCCACGCTCGCCGTCGTGAGGGAAGCGAAGCGGCGCGGCTGTACGGTCTCTTGTGACTTGAACTACCGCAAGAAGCTCTGGCGGTGGCGTTCCGGCACGAAGCCGAACTTGCTGGCCCGCGAGTGCATGAGCGAGGTACTGCAAAGCGTTGATCTGTTGATTGCCAACGAAGAAGACGCGGCCGACGTCCTCGACATTCATGCCGAAGGGACGAACATCGAAGCCGGCCGGCTCAACATCGCCGGCTACCTGCAAGTGGCCCGCGAGATCACGCGGCGGTTCCCGAACATCTCGCGCATCGCCGTGTCGCTCCGCGAAAGCTACTCGGCCGACCACAACAACTGGGGCGCGATGCTCTACGAGAAGAGCCACGACAAGGCCCTGTATGCCCCGCTCGACGCCGCGGGCAATTACAAGCCGTACGAAATCCGCGACATCGTCGACCGCGTCGGCGGCGGCGACTCCTTCGCGGCGGGCCTGATGTTCGCCTTGAACACGCCCGAACACGCCGACCCGCAACAAGCCCTGAAGTTCGCCGTCGCCGCAAGTTGCCTCAAACACTCGATCATCGGCGACTTCAACTTCACGAGCCGAGAAGAAGTGGAAAGCCTCATGGGCGGCAGCGGCAGCGGCCGCGTGCGACGATAGACAGCTTCGAGGATCTCCAAGGCGAGCGTCGAGCCGTAAGACCGACGTGTCAGCATTACTCAGCTTCCCGCTGCTTGGCGCCAGCCTTCGAGCGTGTCGGGCGTGAGATTCGTCAGGTTGTCCTGTTCTTCCGTTGTTAATGCTTCTTGCTGGTTCGGTCCCGCGGGTTGAAAGACTTGGCCTGAAGGAACGATCACGACGCGCTGCACAAACGCCGCATCAGGCAAGTGGAATAATTCATCGAGTCCGCCGCTGATGATTTGGAAGCTGTCGGGGCAGTGCCAGGTCACCGCGTGCGTCGCGGGGTTGTAGCTCGACACGTACGGGCTGATGTAGCCGAAGACATCGGCCAGCTTCGGATCGTCCGGGTAGCGAACGCTTCCGAGCACCTTCGGGGCGTTCGACGTTGCAGCGTAGCATCGTGCGTCGAAATAGACGAAGGGAGCAAAAACGCCGTTACTTTGTGAACGCCACGGAATGTACTCGAGCCAGCCGTCATCGTCTTGATCGACGAGTCGCGTTTCGTCGAACTGATAAAGCGGATCCGTCCGGTAGCGAAGCGGATCATGGCCTTCCACGTGCTTGGCGTCGCGGCGAATCGGATCGTCGGCGTCGCGATGCAACCCGAAGATGCGTCGATTGGCAATCGGCGTCTTCTGTTGAGGATCGATCGGCGTTGGAAATCCGCCGAGCCAAAATACGAGTGACTCGGCCGCATCAATGGTTGCGAGATCGAGCGGGCGGATGTTGTCCTGAGCGTCAAGGAATTTGTATTCCTGGCCGTTGCGCGAAAATCCGGTTTGCACCTGCGTGTTGAGCTTATCGAAATCGGCAGGCGTCACCCCGTAGGTCGATTGTGGAAACGCTTTCGCCAGGTGTTTCATGAACCGCACTTTGCGGTCGTCCCGATTCGGCTCCGCGAGGCAGGGGAAGTATTCGCCGTACTTTTCTTCGTACCATTGTACCGCGGACTGCAATTGGCCGATCTCGACGATAACTCGCGTCGATGTCGGGCCGCGATAAGGCCTCCATGACGCGAACAAGAGAATGAACAACGGACTCATGAATCCGAGCGAAATGATCGTCGTTTTCCAACTCATGGTGCCGCGCTCCGCCTGAGTTCGGTTTCCCCCAGTCATTCTCCCGGGCGCAAACTGCCGCGTCCATTTGTTTTTGGCAGGCCGCTATTTTGTCGCAGCCGGAAACTTCGCGTTTGCCGGCGTTGCGGCGGGGGGAGTAAAATCGACGCTCGCGGAATAGCTCTTAGTCAGTTCCCCCTAAAGCACAGTTCCCGCGAAAGCCCAGGGACCTCCGGTCCCTGGGACCCTTATGAAAATCTTGACCACATGCTCGCGTCCCAGGGACCATAGGTCCCTGGGCTTTATGCACACTCCTGAGCTTAAAAAATGTCCGATCGTTTTACTCGCCGTGCCTTCGGGCAGGCCGCCGCCGGGGCTCTGGGCGCCTTTGGGGCCGCTCCGCAATTGTTGGCCGCCGCAGTTGATGCCAAGGCCGAACCTGCGACTCCGGCCGAATTCAAAAACCTGCCGGCCGTCGGGAGTCGCGTGCCGACTTCCGGCAACTTCGCCACCGGCGTGTTTCATGAAGCGGCTCGCGACGTGCCGATCGTCGAGGAGTGCGACGTCATCGTCTGCGGCGCGGGTCCGGCCGGTATCGCCGCGGCCGTCAACGCGGCTCGGGCCGGCGCGAAGACGCGGCTCTTGGAAGTTCACGGCTGCCTCGGCGGCGTGTGGACGGCCGGCGCGCTGACCTGGATTCTCGACTACGCCAACAAGCCGGGCCTCATGGCCGAAATCGTGCGGCACCTCGAAGCTCGCTACGCCCAGAAGCACAAGGGAAGCGTGGCCTATGACGTCGAGCAGATGAAGCTCTTGCTCGAAGAGCTGGTCTCGGCCGTCGGCGTGCGCGTGCAGTTGCACACGCGAGTCGTCGCGGCGCTGAAGGATAAAGACAACCGGCTGTCGCTCGTCGTTACGGAAAGTAAGTCGGGCCGGCAGGCGTGGAAGGCGAAGACCTTCATCGATTGCACCGGCGACGGCGACTTGGCGGCGCTGGCCGGTTGCGGGTTCGACTACGGTTCGCCCGACGGCGGACTCGCTCAGCCGATGAGTCTGATGGCTTTGCTCACCGGGCTGAAGCCGGAAGAGGTCACGCCGTTCACGCGCGAGCTGGCCGAGAGCGGCGGCTGGGCCGGCCCGAAAGATCGGTTGAAGGCTGAGATGGAGAAGGGGGGCCATTCGCCGTCGTACGCCAAGCCGACGATGTTCCACCTGCGCGAAGACCTGTTCGCGCTGATGGCCAACCATGAGTACGGCGTATCGCCGATGGACGCCGGCCAGATCACGGCCGCGACGATGCGAGCCCGCGGTGAGTTGCATCGACTGGTCAACGGCCTGCGCGGCCTCGGCGGCGTGTGGAGTAATGTGAAAATCGTGGCGACCGGCGAACAGATCGGCGTCCGCGAAGGACGACGGATTCGCGGACTGTACGAAGTGAGCACGAACGACCTGGCGATCGGCGTCCGCCACAAAGACGCCGTCTGCCGCGTGACGTTCGGCATCGACGTCCACTCGACCGACCCGAAGAAGACCAAAGGGATCGAGGCGAAGCCGGTGAAGTCGCGGCCGTACGATATTCCGTATCGAGCGCTCGTGGCCAAAGATTGCGACGGCCTGCTCTTGGCGGGCCGGTGCATCAGCGGCGACTTCATCGCCCACTCGAGCTACCGCGTGACCGGCAACAGCGTGGCCTTAGGCGAAGCGGCCGGCGCCGCAGCCGCCGTGGCTGCCATGAACAGCACGACGCCGCGCGAGACCGATTTTGAAGACATTCGCCCGACGTGGACTAGATTGCAATTCGAACAGGCCATGAAGACTTAGATTCACCACAGAGGCACAGAGACACAGAGGGGGAGGGAGAGATTTGGTTTTCTTTCCCA
>JAEUIN010000378.1 GCA_016793115.1 Planctomycetaceae bacterium | reverse complement strand
GCTTAAGAAGTTGAAGCTGCTCTACGCCGACGACGAAGCCCATCTGCAACAACTGATGAGCCTCGAGTTGCCGCGCTTCGGCCACGAGGTGACCGTGTGCCCCGACGGACTGACCGCCGTGGCGGCGCTCGAGCGCAACTCCTACGACTGCCTGATCGTCGATCTCGACATGCCGGGCATGTCGGGCATTCAAGTGATCGCGAAGGCGAAGGAATTGGATCCGGCCGTCGAAGCCGTGGTGCTGACCGGTAAATCGACGATGGATTCGGCGATCGCGGCCGTGAAGCTCGGTGCGTTCGACTATATGTCGAAGCCGTTCAAAATGGCCGACCTCGGCGCGATGCTACAGCGCGTGGCGGAACGGCGTGAATGGTTGAACAAGTATCGCGCCTTGAAGATGCGGCTGGAGCGCGTCGAAGGGAAGACGCAACTGATCGGCGATTCGGTGCCCATGCAACGCGTGCGCTCGATGGTGAAGCGCGTGGCTCCCACGGAATCGACCGTGCTGATTCTCGGCGAGACCGGCACCGGCAAGGAACTCGTGGCGCGGAGCATTCACGAGCAGAGCCTGCGTGCCGAGAAGCCGTTTGTGGCGGTCAACTGCGGCGCGCTGCCGGAGAACTTGATCGAGAGCGAACTCTTCGGACATCGCAAAGGCGCCTTCACCGGGGCCGAAGAACATCGCCAAGGCCTGTTTGAGGTGGCCGACGGCGGCACGCTGTTCCTTGACGAAATCGGCGAACTCCCGAAATCGATGCAGGCCAAATTGCTGCGTGTGCTGGAATGCGGCGAAGTGCGGCGCGTCGGCGATAATAGTCCGTTCGTGGTCGATGTGCGCGTGCTTTGTGCGACGCACCGCAACCTGGAGCAGATGGTCGTCGACGGCGAGTTTCGCCAAGACTTATTGTTCCGCATCAATACGTTCGAGGTGTCGCTGCCGGCCTTGCGTGAGCGGTCGAGCGACGTGCCGTCGTTGGTGAAATACCTGCTCGCGCGGATGCGGCCGACGGCGAAGCCCGACGACGGGCTCGTGGTGCCCGAGGCGATGCGCGTGTTGGAACAATACGCTTGGCCGGGGAACGTGCGGGAGCTGGCCAACGTCATCGAGCATGCGGCCATTCTGTGCGAGACCGGGCCGATCGAGCTGGAGCATTTGCCGAGCCGGTTCAATAAGCCGGGGGGCACAGGTTCGGCGGGCTCGTCGACAACCGCAGCTTCGGTGGGCGGCGGCGCGATCAAGGGGCCGCATTTCAAGTTGGCGGCTTCGACCTTGCGCGAACTCGAAATGCAGGCGATTCACGAAGCTCTGGAACGCCACAAGGGGAACAAACCCAAGGCGGCGGAAGAACTCGGCATCAGCCTCAAGACGCTTTATAACAAGCTGAATCAAGCGGGCGGCTTGGAACAGGCCGGCTAAACGCAAAATCGCAAGCGATCGACATGCGCGGCTCGCTTGCGATTTCGCTTGAAACGTAACGCGTCGCGTTGGCGCACCTTACGACATCTTCCGCACGACGCCTACGCAAACGCCCAATACGCGGGCGTTCTTCACGTAGATCGGCTTCATCGTGGAGTTCGCCGGCTCCAGCCGAATGCGATCGGCTTCCGGGTACCAGCGCTTGAGCGTCGCTTCGTTATCGTCCGTCAGGGCGACGACGATCTGTCCCTTCGACGCCGTATCCTGCTTTTTGATCACCACATAGTCGCCGTCGCTGATGTGGTCTTCGATCATCGAATCGCCGCTGACTTCGAGAACGAACATATCGTCGTTGTCGAAGAGTTCACCGAAGTCGATCCGCTCTTCTTGAGCGACGGCTTCGTGCAACATGCCTGCCGCGATTCGGCCGGCCAGCGGTAGGCCGGGGCGTTGCGAGTCGAACGTCTCCGTCGCCAGCATGATGGCTCGCGACATGTTCGGCTCGCGGTTGATCAGCCCCTTCTTTTCCAGCGCCTTCAAATGGCACATCACGCCGTTGGGCGAGCTGATCTTGAATTG
>JAEUIN010000367.1 GCA_016793115.1 Planctomycetaceae bacterium | reverse complement strand
AACGCGGGATCATTCGGGTCGAAGCTTTCGTAGCGGCAGGTAATGTCGGAGACGCGCGGCGGCACGACGCGGGCCGCCACCTTCGACACCACGCCCTGGCGGAAGTCGCGGGTGATCGACTCGCCGTTGGCAAACCGCACGACCGCACCGTTCATGCTGCACATCACCCACGACGCGTCGGTGACGAAAATGCAGAGCGTCACCAGGTTGGTCGTCATCACCTCGACGATCGCGTCCAAACGCGTCTGCAAGTCGGCCGTTTCATCGATGGGGCAGGGCCGATCGAAGATGCCGACCATCTGGCTGGAATACAAATTCTGCACCGGCACCTGCTGCAGCGAGAGCATATCGACCTGCGTCTCGCCGAGGTAGATCGGCACTACGCCTTCGACTAGTTGGCCGCCCGTGGTGAGTGCTTCGGCCGCCGTGATTTCACGAATGCCCAACTCGTCGAACGCGGCCCGGAGTTTGCGGCCGAATTCGGCCAAGCGCGGCGTCTCGCGCGTTCCCGGCACGAACACGACCTTCAGGCTGCGCACCATGTCGTCGATCGAAACCGGCACGGCGCGGCGGATGCCCAACAGCTTGCGGACGGCGGCGACGTCGAGAGGCGAGTCCGGGACGGATGCAGTCACAAGCTTACTCCTTCGCAGCCGGCGCCGCGGCCCGCGTGGGGGCGACGCCCAACAGCGTGAGCGCCGCAGCGGTGATCGTCATCACGGTCGATTCGGCCGACAACTGTTGAGCGGGTAGGGTCATGCCGAGTTTCGACTCGACGCGCGCCATCAACTCGACGGCCATCAGTGAGTCCATGCCGATGTCTTTGAGCGGCGCTTCGACGGACAACTTTCGCGGCGACGTCCGGAGCACGTCGGCGATCTCGCGCAGCAAGAAGGTGCGAATGATGTCGCTCTTCTGGTCGGGCGACGCCGCGTCGAGGCGGCGCCGAATCGCCGCCGAGCCCTCGTCGTCTCCGGCGGCCGATTCTTCGCGAACGACTTGTTCGAAGCGCGGCGACGCCAAAAGCGGCCCGAGCCCCGACGACGTCTTCATCCAATTGAACGACGTGACCAGACCGACGGGCGGATCGTTGGCCAGCAGGCGGTCGAAACCTTCTAAAGCCTGCGCCGCCGAGATACCCCACCAGTTGAGTCGCGCGAAGCGATCGGTCAGCGCCTGATCGCGGGCCACGTGTCCGACGTCGCGAATGCGGTCTAGTTGCAGCGACAGGCCGGGCAGATACTGTCGGCGTCGGGTCTCGGCCAGCGCATCGAGAAAGGCATTGGCGGCCACGTAATTGGCCTGGCCCGTGTTGCCGACGACGGCGCTGATCGACGAGATCGTCACGAACAAGTCGAGCCGCCGGCCGAGCGTCGCCCGGTGGAGGTTCCATGCGCCGTAGGCCTTCGGGATCATCGGACGTTCGAACGAAGTCGTATCGAGATCGCGGATCAGAGCGTCGGCATAGGTCGTGGCCGCGTGAATCACGCCGGCCAGAGGCGGCATGGTTCGATCGATCTCGGCGAGAAGCGCGCTCACGTCCGACTCAGACGCCGCGTCGGACTTGCAGGCCAGCACGTTCACGCCCTGGGATCGCAATCGCTCGATGCCGGTTTGCGATTCTTCCGACGTCGGGCCGCTTTGCGAGGTGAGCACCAGATGGCGGGCGCCGCGGGCAACGAGGTGCTCGGCAAAGGCGAGTCCGAAGCCGCGCAGACCGCCGGTGATCAGGTACGTTGCATCGCCGCGGAACGCGCCGCGCGACGCATTGTAGGCCGACCGGCGAGCGAGCGCCGTCTGGTCGATCGTCAGCACGATCTTGCCGTTGTGCTTGCCCTGCGCCATGTAGCGGAAGGCCGCGGCGACCTCGCCGAACGGAAACGATTGAAACGGCAGCGGTCGAACGACGTCGCGGCCCAACAGCGTGCGAATTTCTTCCAACAGCGGTCCGGCGTGCGGCGGCACCAACTCGCGAGCCATGTCGATGGCGAAATACGCCAGGCTGTTGCGGAACGGCTTCAGGCTGACGGCCGTACCGCCGTAGATGTCGCGCTTGCCGATTTCGAGGAACCGGCCGTTGAGGCGCAGCAATTCGAGGCTGCGGGGTATCGCGTCGCCGGCGAGCGAGTTGAGGACGATGTCGATCCCTTCGCCCTTAGTGACCGCCATGATTTCGTCGGCGAAGTCGAGCGTCCGCGAGTTGAACACGTGGTGCACGCCGATGTTGCGGAGCATTTGCCGCTTGGCGGGCGATCCGGCCGTGCCGAAGACCTCCAGTCCGGCTTGCAACGCCAGGCGCGTGGCGGCATGTCCCACGCCGCCCGCGGCCGAGTGGACCAACACGCGTTCGCCGGGTTGCATACGGGCTAGTTGGTTCAACGCGCGATAGGCGGTGAGGTAGACGACCGGGATCGTCGCCCCTTCTTCGAAGCTCATATCGTCGGGCAACGGCATGCACACGCCGGCGTCGACCGTGACGTGCGTGGCCATTGCGCCCAGGCAAACGCCGAAGACGCGCTCGCCGACCCGGCGGGCGGTTACGGCCGAGCCGACGCGCGTGACCACGCCGGCGAATTCGTCGCCCAGAGAATCGGCGTCGGGTGCATCGCCGGGATAGATGCCCAGGGCCTTCATCACGTCGCGAAAGTTCACGCCCGCGGCGCAAACCGCAACCTCCACTTCATGCGGCTCCGGTGCGCGACGTTCGATGGGGCGCAGCCGCAGCTGATCGAGCATGCCGTGGCGACCAATCTGCAAACGGCAGGGAACGTCGCTGGCCAAGCCGCGCTCGGCGGGGCGCGGGCTGTCGAGATTCGACATCCGCGTGAGGCGATGAACATAGCGCACGCCGCCGCGCCAGGCCACCTGATCTTCGCGGTCTGCGGCGTCGAACTCGTGTACGAGGGCTCGGGCCGCGACGGCCGCATCGTCGGCGGGGCCGAGGTCCACCAGCCGACAGCGGAACTCCGGATGTTCGTTGAGCAGCACGCGACCGAAGCCGATCAACGGCGTCTGTGCCGCGACGAGCGGATGGTCGTCGCCGCCGACCGGCTGCGCGCCCCGCGTGACGAACCACAGTTGCGGCGCCGCGCCGCCCGCCGGGCGATTGATGAGCCGCCGCACGAGCCGCAGCGCCGTGTGGCTACCGATCGTC
>JAEUIN010000345.1 GCA_016793115.1 Planctomycetaceae bacterium | reverse complement strand
GTCAAGCACTGGTGGGCAAGCCACCAGTGCCACCCCTACCACTCGAAATGAAACGTTTGGCTGAACGCGCGGCTGATCATCTCGGCCGGCGTTTGGGTGCCGACGTGAATCTTGGCTTCGCCGGCCAGCGCGATGCGCAGCAGGCCGGCCGGATCGTCGAGCGGTTGCACGCGGACCTGATACGATGCGGAGCGCGGCTTTTCGCCGCCGGTGTCGAGCGACTTCGTGGCGACCTCGCCGCCGCTCTTGTTCGACAAGGAACGCGGCGTGATTTTCACGTCGCTCCGCGCGATCTCGCGGACCGAGGCCTGCCAGGTGCGACCGGGCAACTCCGCGAGTCGCACGTCGACCGCTTGATCGAGGGCGACGAATTCGACGTCGCCTTGATCGACGATCAACACGGCTTCCATCCGCGTCGGGTCGCCGATGCGGCAGAACATCGCCCCTTGCGGCAGCGTGCAGCCGAGGTTCTTTTTCTCAAGCGGCGTGCCTGCCCAGGAGGCGAGCCGGCCGTCGTCGCGCGGTTCCTGGGGCACTTCCGGCGGCGGCAACACGATGCCCGCGGCCGGCGCGCGGAGAATGAGCCGCTCAATATCGGCCCGGCGCTTTTCAAGCAAGCGATCGTAAGCGGCGAGCGATTGTTGGGCGAGCGTCAGTCGAGATGCGGCCAGCGGGTCGTTGAAGCGTTCCTTTTCGAGCGATGAAATGATCGCCGCCGTCTCGTCGCGTCGGCCGACGAGACGGTCGACGTCGATCTTCACGTCGACGTTGGAGAGTCGAGCGAGCGGCCGGCCCTGTTCCACACGCTCGCCCGGCCGCACGAAGACCTCTTCGAGCACGCCGGGGACCTCGACATAGACCGAGTGCGCCTCGCGCGGCTGCACTTCGAGCGGAGCGTACACCCGCTTGGGGAGCGGAACGGCGAAGGCCAGGATCGCGACGACGCCGAGCACGGCGAGCGTCGCGCCGAGACGAGACTTGTTCACGAGTTGCCACCTTCCAGGTACGGCGAAGAAACGACGCAAACCGCGGAGCGGCGCGAGCACCACGCCGGCGACGGCGAGCGCGCCCAGCATGTGGCCGACGACGTCGAGCCGATACGGTTCGAAGACTTTGTTGAGAAACCACAGGATGCCGAAGAACACGACCCAGCGGTATGCGGTCGACGCCGCGGCGTAGAGCGCGAGCAACCGCGGGTGACGCTCGGCGTGGAGCGGGTCGGCCGAGTCGCCGTAGCGGATGCCGAGGCAAACACGGCCCAAGGCCTTGCGCCAAGCCGAAGACGCTTTGCCGCCGAGGTTCGTCACGTCGAGCCAGTCGGAGAGAATGTAATAGCCGTCGTAGCGCATCAAAGGGTTCAAGTTCACGAGCAACGTGCTCACCGAGCAGATGAAGATCACGTTGAGCGCCAAGCTGTGAACCAGGCCCGGCTCGCTGAATCGCCAGACAAACACGGCGAGCGAGGCGAGCACGAGTTCGACGTAGATGCCGGCCGCGCCGATGAGAATCCTTTGCTTGCGGCTCGGCAGGAGCCAGCTATCGGTCACGTTGCAGTAGAGCGTCGGCGCGAAGCAGAGCAGCATGAAGCCGAGTTCGTGGCAGCGGCCGCCGAAGTGTTTGCAGGTCAGGCCGTGGCCGAACTCGTGCAAAACCTTGACGACGGCCGTCGTGACGACGAGCCAGAAGGCATTGGTCGGCGTGAAGAATTCATGGAAGGAGGGGAGCGCGGCGGCAAAGGAGGACCAGCGGCCGACGATCGTCAAGCCGGCCGCGACGACGAGCGAGCAGCAGAGGGCGACGCACCAGGGGGCGAACAGCCACGATGTGAAGTCGTAGAGGCGGTCGAGAAATCGGTCGGGATCGACGCCGCGGAAGCGCAGACCTAAGAGGTTGCCGCGCCGTTCGCGCGCGGCTTGGCGCACGCGGCGCTCGCCGCGCTCGGTGAGCACCGCGGCTTGGCCGGCGGCGTCGGAAGCGACGAGCCCGTCGCGATGCAGGAGGCCGAGATAGCGCTGTAATTCGTCGAGGTCGATCGTCTGCGGGGCGAACTTGGCGTCGAACGCCTGCTTGATTTCGACGGGGGTGCGGGTGCCGTCGAGTTGTTCCAGCAAAAAGTATTCTTCGTCGAGCAGCCGGAAGTATTCGAGACTGAGCGGGTTCTTGACGATCCAATCGGCCCCGTCGTCGCGGCGGCGGCGGACGGCCGTGAGGTCGCGGCGTCGACGCAGACCGGGCACCCGGTTCGCTGCGCCGGACGATTCGGGTTGCGCGGCGGTGATCATCGCCGCTCCGGGAGACCCGGCGTGGCGAGGCTCGGATCGGTCGGCGGTTGCGCCGGGCTCGGGTCGTGACGGATGAGCATGTCGACTTCCTGGCCGGGGTGCAGCAGGTAGTGACCGTTCTCGGCGACGTTGGTGATTTCGGCCTTGATCCGGAATTGCCGGCGGGCGTCGATCTCGGGATGCGCAAAGACGATCTTGCCGGCGAACTGCGCGCGCCGACCGTGAGCGAGCACGGCGTCGACGACGACCGGCTTATTGACGACTTCGCCGGGCGCGAAGTTTTCGGCGCTCAAAAACCCTTCGACGGCCAGCGTATCGAGCCGTACGACTTGAAAAATCGGATCGCCGGGTTGGACGTACTCGCCGATATGCACGGGCACTTCGACGACTTCGCCGGCGATGGGCGAGGTGATTTGTCGACGACGGACGCCGTCGTCGGCCGCTTCCACTTCGACTCGTTTCGCTTCGCACTCTTCTTTGAAGATCTCCAGATTGTGCTTCGCCTGTTCGATCTGACGCTGGGCCTTTTCGTAGGCCAAGGCGAGCTCTTGGAGCTTCACCTGCGAGATCGAGGCCGGAGCTCGCTCGTTGGCCTGCAACGCGGCGCGGTATTCGAACTCGGCGACTTTCGCGGCCGACTCGGCGTAGCGCACTTCGATATCGTTCGAGGCTTTGTCGCGGGCGATTTTGTGTTCGGCCTCGGCGACGAGCTTCGCCATGCGGGCTTGGCCGTCGCTCACGCGACCGACGAGCGCGTCGGCCTCGACCATCATCCCTTCGCGGACTTCGAGGGCCGTGATCAGGCCGGCCTCTTGCACGGAGACGAGGATCTTATCGGTGAACTTCACGACGCAGCCGCGCAAGATCGGTTCGCCCGCGGGGGACGTCGCGACGGTCGGGGCGGCCGACGTCGTCGCGGCCAACGCGGCCGGAGCGAACTGCGCCGGCTCGACCGCTTGCGGAACGGGCTGCGCTAGTGCGGGCCCGGCTTCGCGCGCGGCGCCGGAGCGACCTGCTCCGTACCGATCGACGAATTGCGAATCGCTCGACGGGGCCGACCAAGGGGCCGCAGCCTGTCGCACCTGAAGATCGGCCTGGGCCGGCCGATGGGGATCGATCGACGGCGGCGGCTCGAAGCTTGCGGGCGGCTCGACCGGCGCCTGCGGCGCGATCGGGCCGGCCTGCGGCAATTGCGCGAGCGCGCCGACGGCGCAAAGACTCGACCCGACGGCGACGACGATCGTGAACGGACGACGCATGGCGAACTTCATTCCGGCTTCCTGCCGCTTACAGCTTGAACAAGATTCGGGTTTGCACGAAGTTCCAAACATCGTGCAGCAAGACATAGCCGAGCGAGCGCGAGCCGCATTCCACGCGCACGCGGGCTTCGGTGCCGGGATGCAACTGCGCGAGTTGACGTTTGTCGATCGCGGCCCGCACGAGAATCACGTTGCCTTCTTCGCCGCGCTGCTCGGCGGCCAAGTGGGTTTCGACGATGCGGCCGCGATACTCACGGCCGGGATCGCTCGCGAGGACGAAGATGATTTCCAATTGAGGCGGGGGGCTCGCCGCCGACTCGGACGACAAGGCATGCTGGGCTTCGACGACGTAGCCGAAGCGGTCTTCGGGTACCCGAATTTCGACTTCCCATTCGCCGTCGGGATCGACTAAGGCGGTGAGCGTTTGACCTTGGCGAACCGGGCGCTCGGCGAGGAGTTCGTCGACGTTCCAGGTGGCGATCTGCCCGGCGATGGGTGCGGCGACGCGGAGCCGCTGCCGTTTCTCGGCGAAGAGCGCGGCTTGTTTGCGGAGGCTCTCGCGACGCTGCTCGAGCGTGGCGATTTGGCCGACGAGCCGGCTTTGCTCGGCGGCGGTCAGCGTGCGGCCGTCGTTGTATTGTCGCTGCGCGTTGACGAACTCCTGCTCGGTCTCGTTGATCTGCTTGATCAGATCGGCTTCGGCGACGTCGAGTTCGGTGCTCCGCAGTTCGAACAGCGGATCGCCGGGTTGCACGCGATCGCCGTGGCGGACGAAGATCTTGTCGACGGTGCCGTCGATGGGAGCGAACACGTCGCGTCGCACGATCGGCTGCAACGTGCCCCGAGCCTCGACCGCGAAGTCGTACGGCATCAACCACAGCAGCGCCATCGCCGCGGCCGGCGCGCCGACCCAAAACAGCATGCTCGCCGCGGTCGACTTCGCAAGGGGCGACCGACTGAGCAGCGACGACGACTCGTGGCGCGCGGCGTTGCCGAGGGCGGCCACGGCGTGCGGCAAGAGCATATCGACGGTGACGGGCCGGCGCGTCGGCATCCCGGCATGAGTTTTATCGATGCGACGATGCCGCTCGGCAGGCTCCGCGGCCGTCGCGATTTGTTCGACGACGATCACGCCGACGACTTCGCCTTCGCTCGTCTCGCGCAGCGGCGTCGCGCTGAGTGAGCGACAGTGAGCTTCTTCCAGATAGGCTTGCAGGGGAGCTTCGACTTGCGGGGCGCGAGCATTTTCGTCGTCGGGCGCGGTGAGCGATTCCCCGGCGGCGGCGACGGCCGCGGCTAAGGCTTCGAGCCGGCGAACGAGGCTCGCGCGTCGATCGAGAAAATCTTGCCCGCTGACGGCGAGCGTCTCGGCTTTGCGATGTCGATAACGGAGGACGGCGACGCGATCGCAGTCGACGAGCCGGCAAGTTTCGTTGGCGACGGCCGCGGCCGTGCGCTTGAGATCGAGCGAGCGGTGCACTTCGAGCGCGAAGGCGGCGAGCGCGGAATCGACGGGCGCGGCGGAGCCCGAGCCGGCCGTGTCGCGGCGGCGGCGATGAAGAAATTCGGCGGCGTGATCGCACAACGGCACCAGGATCCGCTGCAGCGTCGGTCGCATCGCCGGCGGAGCGTCGCTCGGCAGGACGAGCGCGACGACGCCGCACGTGGTTGTGCCGAGGCGAACGGGATAGAGCAGCAAGTCGCCGGCGGAGGCGGATGGCGCCTCGTCGGCCGACGGGCCCGCGGCGACCCGGCCGGCCCCGTCGGCGAAGACTCGGCGGGCCGCTTCTTCGCACCGCGGCAGGTCGGCGGCGTCGAGACCGACGGCGGCGGCGATCTGGAAGCCGGCGGGCTCGGCCGACCAAGCGGCTCCGCCGGCCGCGCCGAGCGTGCCGACGGCGGCGGTCAGGAATCGGTTGAAAAAGTCGGCTGCGTCCCGCGCGGTCGCGGCGCACTGCGAGAGCTGCGCATGAAGGGTGCGCAGTTGGTCGGACGTCGGCGGCCGGCGATGTGTTTCGAGCGACGTGGCCATGTTGGCTGACTGGGAAGCGATCCGCCGGCGAGGTCCGATTGAAGCCGGCGCGGCCGCGAACTATACCGAGGCCCGGCCGGCGTCGCACCGGCAATTACGGACGACGGCGGCGGCACTGCCGGCGCTCGGTCCGCCGGTGCGACGATTCGCCGTGCTAGCAATTTTTCCGGCCGTAACGCACAATACGGCAACACGCTCGAGCGGCGGACCGGATGAACGTCGCGAGTCGGCCGGTTGCCGGCGGAGCGTGGACCCCTTCGTGGCAGTCAGCCGCTCGATGCGAATTCTTTTAACCAGCCACGAACCGCTCGACGTGCCGGGCTCCGGCGAATTGGTCGATCAGTGGACTCGCGGACTCACGGCCGCCGGGCATCAAGTGCGTGTTTTAGCGATCGACGGCGTGCCGACCGACGACGCCGAACCGAACGTGCGGCGCATTTTTTGCCATGCGACGGATCGTCGCGCCCCGTTGCCTTTCGTTCGGCCGACGTTTGCGCCGACGAGCGACTTCGGCCTGAACTTCACGGCGCTGACCGATCGCCAACTTTCCGACTATCGCGACCTGCTCCGCGTGGAACTCGATCGCGAGATCGATTTGTACGATCCGTGCATCGTCCACGTACAACACGTTTGGCTGTTCGGTCATCTGGCGCTGGAGGCGGGAGTGCCGTATGTGGTGTCGGCCCACGGCGAGGAGTTCGAGCTGGCCCGGCGCGATTGGCGGTTCCGTCGCTATATGCAGGAAACGGCCGAGAACGCTTGCCGGATCCTGGCGCACGGCGAAGCGGCGCAGATCGGCGTCGCGCAACTCGTCGGCGATCTCGAAGGACGCGTGGTGCCGCAGGCCGACGCACGAACTGCGGCGCATACGTCGTTGCCGCAACTCTATCGCGAAGCCTTGGTCGATCGCTTCGGACGCTTGCCGCCGCACTGCGAACGATGAGATAATGCCGGCGCTCGAGCGGAACGCACGTCACGACTCATCCCCGGCCGATACGCAACATGCCCGACCGCATTGAAGACATTTGCCCTCGCCCCGACGAACCGCGGGCGATGCCGACCGAGCCGCTTTGTTCGCCGATCTATCAGGCGGCCGTTTATCGTTGCGCCGATCCCGAGCAGGCCGATCGCCTGCTCGGCGGCGCGCAAGAGGGCTACGTCTACAGTCGCGATCGGAACCCGAATTCCGATCTTCTCGCCGAAAAGGTTCGCAACCTGCATGGTGCGGAGCGGGCCGTGGTGTGCGCTTCCGGCATGGCGGCCTGCGCCGCGATCGCCGCGGCGGAACTTGCGGCGGGCGACCATGTCGTCGTCGGCGATCAAATGTACGGCCGCACGCTGGTGCTGTTTGAAAAAGAGTTGGCGCGGTGGGGCGTCACGACGACGCGCGTCGACGCCTGCGATTTAGCGGCCGTGAGCCGGGCGATCGGTGCGAAAACGAAGCTCGTCGTCGTGGAGACGATCACCAATCCGCTGGTGCGCGTCGTCGACATCGCCGCGCTGGCCGCGGCGGCGCATGGCGGCGGGGCGAAGCTCGTCGTCGATAACACGTTCGCGTCGCCCGCGCTGTGTCGCCCGCTGGAGTTGGGGGCCGACTACGTCTTCGAAAGTCTGACGAAGATCATGAACGGCCACAGCGACGTGTTGCTCGGCGTCGTGTGCGGCCGGGCCGCAGGCTGGGAGCGCGTGGCGAGCGTCGTGGCGACCTATGGGTTCTCGGCGGCCCCGTTCGATTCGTGGCTCGCGGCGCGCGGAATCGGCACGCTTGCGTTGCGGGCCGAGCGAGCTTCGGCCAACGCGCTCGCGGCGGCGAAATTTCTCGCCGCGCGACCGGAATGTGCCCGCGTGTATTATCCCGGCTTGCCAGAGCATCCCGATCGAGCTTTAGCGGCCAAGCAACTCGGCGGAAGATTCGGTTCGATGCTCAGCTTCACGCTCGCGGGAGGTCGGGCCGCGGCGGAGCGATTTATCGGCGCTGCGGAGAGGATTCCTTTTTGTCCGTCGCTCGGCGACCTCAGCACGACGTTGAGTCATCCGGAGTCGACGAGCCATCGAGGGCTCACGCCTGCCGAGCGCGCGGCGCTCGGCATCGAGGGGGGGACCATTCGCCTCTCGGTCGGCATTGAATCGGCTGAGGCGATCGTCGAAGCCCTGGAGCAAGGACTCAAAGCGGTCTAAACGCTGCGCGCAGCAAGCGCATCGTGCTGGGAAAAGCGAGCGGTGTCGTTCGGCGGCACTCTTGCGTTGCCGGCAGGTTTTCGCGCGGCGCGCATCATTTTTCGTCGCCGCGATACTTTTGCCGGTCGCCGGGGTAGAAGTACGCAACAGACGGCTCTGAAAGCGCATCGCCTTCCCCTCGTGCGCCCGTCCGCCCCTTGCTGGAGGATAGTATGAAGTTTCGAACGCTGTCGGCCTTGCTGCCGGCATTGGCTCTGACCCTGACAGCCGCAGCCCGGGCCGAAGATCGGCCGGAGCGCGGCGACAGTCCCCCGAAAAAAGAAGCTCGCGGCGAGCAACCGCAGCGAGAAGGCGAACGCGGCGAAGAACGGCGCGAAGGCCCGCGGGCTCCGGAACAGCGCAACGCCGAAGCGCGCCACCGCGAGGCGCATTCGGCCGTGGAACGCGTCGTCGGCCCGGAAAAGGCCCGCGAACTCCATGAACTGTTTGAACGAACGCGTCAGGAAATGCGCGAATCCGGTCGCCCGGGTCCGGAAATGATCGAAGAAATGCGGCGTCGTGTCGAGCGCATCGTCGGACCGGAAAAGGCTCGCGAGCTCCGCGAAGCGATGCACGAACGGTTCGGGCCGCCGACGGCCGGCCCGCGTCGTCCGGATGCGCCCGAAGGACGTGAGCCAGGACGGCGCGAGGAGCCGCGTCGCGAAGGCGACGCTCGCGAGGGCGAGCAGCGCAATGCGGATCGCGGTCCGCCGGAGCATCGCGACGCACTGCGCGCTTCCGTGCGGCCGGAAGGAGATCGCCGCGGCCCGCCCGGACCCGACGCGCCTGGCCGCCCCGGCCCCGGAGGCATGGCCAAGCAAGACGGCCCGCGCCGGCCGACGCATGTTGCCGAGTCGGACGATCACCATCCCAAGCACGATGAGCACGCCCATCACCACGAGCACGCCCATCACGACGGTCAAGCCCGTCCCGGCGACCACGCCCATCACAAGCACGCGAAGTGCGAGGCTTGTGAAGCGGCGAAGGCCGACGGTTGCAAGCATTGCGCGAAGCAAGCGAAACGCGACCATAAGGTGGGCAAACACGGCCCGCACGGCGGCCCGCAACACGCTCGCCACGACTCGGCCAAGCACCACCACAAAGCGATGAAGAAGCACGCCGCGGCCATGCATGCTCGCCTCGGCCATCGTCCGCCGGCGCCGGGCCAACGTCCGGAACATGGCGCGCGACCGGGCGGCGACGACGAACATCGCCACGCTTCCGTGCCGCCGTCGCGGCGTGTCGGGCCGAGTGTCGGTCGACCCGGCGTCGGTCCCGGACCGGCCGCGATGCACGGATTTATCGGTCCGCACGGCGCAGGGCGACCCGGTATGCCGGGCCTCGGCGGTGAAAGGCGCGGCGGTGAAGGCCCCGGCGGCGCGGCTGACAAGCTCGACGAAGTTTCCAAGAAGCTCGATCGCTTGATCGCGGCGGTGGAACAGTTGAGCCGCAGCCTCAAGAAGTAAGCGCAATCGTAGGGTGGGTCGAGCGCAAGCGAGGCCCACGCGGAGAGTGCATCGCATCTTCTTCAAGAGCGGCGCATTCCGCGTGGGCCTCTACATTTATTTCGTCGCGGCGGCTCGCTTCTTGCCGTTCTTCGCTCCGGCTTTGCCCCCCGCCGCACCCGGCTTGCGCGGCTTGTTGACCTGGCTCCAACTTGGTGTGACGTTGCGCTTGTCCCACTCTTGCCAGGCGGTCAGCAATTCTTTGACCTTTTCCGGATGTTGTTCCGCCAAGTTGTTCTTCTCGCCGATGTCGTCGGCCAGGTTGAACAATTGCAGCGGCGGCTCGTTCTTGTTCGCCGGGTCGCGATAGTTGCTGAAGTCGCGCGACCGGCTCAACTTCCAGTCTCCTTTGCGGATCGCCATCTGCGGGCCGAACCGCCAATAGAGCGCGTCGTGCGGCGCGGCTTCGTTAGCGGCTTCGATAAAGGGGAGTAAGTTCACCCCCTCTAAACCGTCGCCGGGCGACGCCGCCCAGCTTCCTGCGGCCGCTAAAGCCGTGGGTAAAATGTCGATTTGGATCACCGGCTTGTCGTATGTTTTGTTGCGCGGCAGCCTAGCGGGCCATTGCATCAAGAACGGCACCCGGACGCCTCCCTCCCAGGTCGTCGACTTATCCCCGCGGAGCGGCGTGTTGTCGCTGCCGTTGGATTGTTGCGGACCGCCGTTGTCGCTGATGAAGAAGACGAGCGTGTTCTCCTCTACGCCGGTCGCGCGGAGCTTGCCGAGCACCGCGCCGATCGCGTCGTCCATCGCCGACATCATCGCGCAATACGTGCGGCGCTTCGGGTCGGCGATCTTTTCGAACCGGCGCAGGTACTTCTCCGTCGCCTCCATCGGCGTGTGCACGGCATTGAACGTGAGGTACAAGAAGAACGGTTCTTTCTGATGCCGCTCGACGAACGCCGCGGCTTCGCGCGCAAACGCGTCCGTCAGGTATTCCTTCTCACCGGCCGGTTCGCGACCGCGGTACACAGTATCGTTCTTCGCGCCCTTGTCGGGGAAGTAGCTGTAAGCGCCGCCGAGGAAGCCGAAGTATTCGTCGAACCCGCGCGAGAGCGGATGATATTCCGGCGTCGCGCCTAAATGCCACTTGCCGACCATACCGGTCGCATAGCCTGCGGACTTCAAGCGATCGGCCATCGTCGTCTGCTTGAGGTCGAGCCCTTTCGCGCTGTTGTCGTCCAGACCCGGCGGGCCGGGATTGAACTCGTGGCCGAAGCGCGTCTGATAGCGACCGGTCAGCAAGCCGGCGCGCGTCGGGCTGCAGTAGGGTCCGCTCACGTAACCATTGGTGCAGCGCACGCCGTTCTTGGCGAGCGAGTCGATGTTCGGCGTCGGGCAATCGGTGCAACCGTGCACGCCGATGTCGTGGTAGCCCATGTCGTCGCCGACGATGACGATGATGTTCGGCTTCGTCGAGGCTTTCGGTTCGGCGGAGCGCGCCTGCGGCGCGGCGGTCGCCCAGAGCGCGGCGACGGCGAGCGCGCCGCTTAAGCAACGGACGGCGATCATAAGACGGGTCTCCCGGGAATCGTGAGGGGGCGAGGCGGTGCGGCCGACGAAGTCGCGGCCGGCTCGGCAGTACGACGCGCCCGCTAGCGCAAATCTTTGAGCGTGCGGAGCAAATCGTCGATCGCCGCCGGGGAATGGCCGTAAGACAGGCTCAATCGCAAGCGGCAGGCCCCGGCGGGAACTGAGGGAGGACGAATCGGCGGCACCAGGAAACCGCGATCGCGGAGCGCGGCGGCGAGTTGCATCGCGCGGCCGGCTTCGCCCACGACTAAGGGTACGATCTGGCTGGTCGAGCCGGCCGTGTCCCAGCCTTGTGCGGCGAGCGCCGCGCGCAATTCCGCCGCGCGCCGGAGCAAATCGTTTCGTCGTTGCGGTTCTGAGCCGACGATCTCAAGCGCCGCCGCCGAGGCGGCCGCGGTCGCCGCCGGGAGTGCGGTCGAAAAGATATACGGCCGCGCGCGATTCACGAGCCACTCGACGAGCGAGCGCCGGCCGACGACGAATCCGCCGATGCTGCCGAGCGCCTTGCTCAAAGTGCCGATGCGAATGTCGACGCGCTCTTCGATGCCCGCCGCCTCGCACGTGCCGCGTCCTTGCGCGCCGAAGACGCCGGTCGCATGCGCTTCGTCGACGGCGAGCATCGCGTCGTGGCGATCCGCGAGCGCCGCCAGGTCGGCCAGCGGAGCGACGTCGCCGTCCATGCTGAACAGGCCGTCGCTGACGATGAGCCGGCGGCGGAATTTGCCGGAGTCGCCGCCGAGCGCGCCGGCGAGCGCCGCCGCGTCGCCGTGTGGATAGACGCGGACTTCGGCCCGCGAGAGCCGGCAGCCGTCGACGATGCTGGCGTGATTGAGTTCGTCGCTATAGACGACGTCGCCGCGACCGACGAGCGACGTCACCGCGCCGACGTTCGCCGCGTAGCCCGTCGAAAACAGCAAGGCCGCTTCGGTCCCTTCAAACTCCGCCAGGCTCTGCTCCAGTCGCTCATGCGCCGCGCCGTGACCGACGACGAGCGGACTCGATCCGGAACCGAAGCCTTCTTGCTGCGCTGCGACTGCGGCGGCCGCGGCCAAGCGCGCATCGTTCGCGAGCGCGAGATAGTCGTTCGAGCCGAAGTTGACGAGCGTGCGGCCGGCGATCGTGAGCGTCGCCGCTTGCGGGCCTGCATGCGTCTGCAGATGCCGATCGAGATCGGCCTCGGCCAGCTTACGCAACTCCTCGTCGATCCACGCCAATCGCTCCGGCTCGCTCATCGGTCGGCATCCAGAGACGGGGATGTGGGGATCGGAGGGGATGAGGGAGATGAATTCGGAGAGAGACGGATTATTTCACAACGGACAGCCCGGAGCACCGAGAGATCGGAAGGGAATTTCTCCGGGAACTCCGGGCTCTCCGGTGTGAATCCGTTGGGTCTAATCAACTGCGTTTCGATTTCGCCGCGGCAGGCTTTTTCTTCGGCTGCGGTTTCTTCGCCGCCGCAGTCGGTGTCGGGGCGGGCGAGTGCGCAAGCTTCACGAGCTTGTCGAATTCGGCCTTCGTGATCGGCATGACGCTCAATCGCGAGCCGGTCTTGAGCAGTTCCATGCCCTTCAGCTCGGGCACCTTGCGCATCTCTTCCAGCGGCACGATCCGCGGAAACGTTTCGACATGCCGCACGTCGACCATGTACCAGATCGGGTTTAGGGCCGTATGCTTCGGATCGTAGTGATCCCCTTTCGGGTTCTGCGCCGTGTGATCGGGATAGCCTGCGCGGACGATCTTCACGACGCCGACCGCGGCAGAAGGCTCGGCGTTGGAATGATAGTAGATCGCCAAGTCGCCGGGCTGGAAGTCGTCGCGCAGGAAGTTGCGGGCCTGATAGTTCCGCACCCCGTCCCAAAACGTCGTCCGCTGCGGCGCCGCTTCCAAGTCGGCGATGGAGAAACACTCCGGTTCGTTCTTGAGCAACCAATGACGCATAGCGTTCTTGCCGATCTTGAAGGAGTTTAAGACAAAGCGTCAAGACGCACGATGCCAAGAGAGGCCGGTAACGAATAGATCGTTCTCAGTTCCCTCTCCCTAACGGTGCGGCTTCTCCGCGAGCAACTTTGCGCAAGTGCGAGTTTGAAACTAGCACCTAGCGCCTAATGCCTAGCGCCTGCCTCACACTTCCGTCCACGCGCCGCTCTTGGCGCTCGCGAGCACGGCGTCGCAAACTTTTTGCGTTTCCAGAGCGTCGCGAAACGTGGGGCCGACCGGCTTCCCGGCGGCCATGCCCGTGATGAAGTCGGCCACTTGGTGGACGAAGCCGCACTCGTAGCCGATCGACAGGCCCGGCACCCACCAATGCTTCATGTACGGGTGATCGCCGTCGGTCACATGGATCGAGCGCCAGCCGCGCAGCGGGCCGGCGTCGCGGTAATCGAAAAATTGCAGCCGGTGCAAGTCGTGCAAGTCCCACTTGATCGAGGCGTTTTCGCCGTTGATCTCAAACGTGTAGAGCGCTTTGTGCCCGCGGGCGTAGCGGGTGCTTTCGAAGAGGGCGAGCGAACCGTTTTCGAAGCGGCCCATGAACGTGCAGGCGTCGTCGATGGTGACCTTCTCGACCTTGCCGGTGAGCGTGTGCTTGCGCTCCTTGATGAACGTCTCGGTCATGGCGGAGACGTTCTTGATCGAGCCGTTGAGCCAGAGCGCGGTGTCGATGCAGTGGGCGAGCAAGTCGCCGGTGACGCCGGAGCCGGCCGCGGCGGCGTCGAGGCGCCAGAGCGCCGCGCCGCCTTGCGGCAGGTCGGCCGAGATCGTCCAGTCTTGCAGGAAGTTGGCGCGGTAATGGAACACGCGGCCGAGCTTGCCTTCGTCGATGAGTTGCTTTGCGAACGTTACGGCCGGAATGCGCCGGTAGTTGTACCAGACGGTGTTGGCGACGCCCGCCTTCTCGACGGCGTCGCACATTTCCTCTCCTTCGGCGACGTTCATCGCCAGCGGCTTCTCGCAGAGGATCGCCTTGCCGGCCTTGGCGGCGGCGATGGAGATTTCCTTGTGTAAGTTGTTCGGGGTGCAGATGTCGACCGCGTCGATGTCTTTGCGCTCGAGCAGCTTTTTCCAATCGGTCTCGACGCTTTCATAGCCCCATTGCGCGGCGAACGCCTCGGCCTTGCTCTTGTCGCGCGCACACACGGCCTTGAGCACCGGCTTGTACGGCAGGTCGAAGTAGTGGCTCACGTTGGCGTAGGCGTTCGAATGGGCGCGGCCCATGAAACCGTAGCCGATCATGGCGATGTTCAAAGGCTTACTCATGGCGAGGCGATGCTCCGTTGGACGAAAGTGTGTGTTTGCGATGCGAGTGTGCGGCGACGTCGCGCCGGGCGACGCATGTTTTCTAGGTTCAGGGCTCGGCATTTTAACGGACGACCGAGCGGCGGGAAATGACCGGGGGAAACCTTCTCTCTTCGGGAGCAAGGCGGCCGAGGGCCGGAGGAGGGACGCGCGGAGCGACGTTTGGCGATGTGTCGGCCGCATCGTCGCGGCGAGGCGCGGCGCACGCTTCGCCGCCCCTTCATCCCCGCCGCCAACCGGTATGCCGGGCGGTCCTTACCCGCCGCTGCGCGGCGACTTCTCCCGGTGGGAGAGGTATGGACGAGCGCCCAAGCTATTCCGCCAGCACCAGTTCGTTTTGGTTCATCGCGCCGCGGGCGTAGTTCCAGGCGGTCAGCGCGCGTTGGTATTGCACTTGAGCGAGTGTTTCGTCGATCACGGCCGAGGTGTAGCTCTCTTCGGCGTCGAGCTGTTCGCGGAGCGTCGCCTTATTTTCGATGAACAATTCGCGCCGCGCCTCGAGTTGCACGGCGGCCGCTTCGCGACGGCGACGGTGCAGGTTCATCATCCGCTCCGCGGCTTGCACTTCGTCGGCCGCGCCGGCGAGCTGATGCAGAACCTCATGTTCGATTTGATTCAAGCGGGCCGTTTCCATGGCGAGCGCCGCTTGGGCCCGCTGCATGGCCGATTGATCGGCGCGGCGGCCGAGCGGCTGCTTGTAGACGACGCCGGCGGTCCAATCGTTGTAGTTCCAACTTCCGACGCTGTTCCATGCGCCGTCGAGTTGGCTGTCGAGACCGCTGACGGAGTAGATCGCACGCACGGCCAAGTCGGGCTGCAAGCCGTTGCGGCGACGGCAAACCTCGATGTTCGCGGCTTCGACGACGGCCCGCTGCGCGGCGATCTCCGGTCGCCCGAGCGCTTGCATGTTGCCGGAGGCGTAATCGACGACGAGCGGCGCATCGCCGGCCGGAGTGGCGGGCACGATCGGGCGCGGATCGTCGGGCGGCACGCCCATGACGCGGCGCAGTTCGCGGGCGGCGGCGATAAAGCGGTTTTCGGCGTCGGCGCGCTCGATGCGAAACTCCTCGGCTTGTTCGATCGCTTCGGCGACGTCGGGAATCGCCGCCTCGCCGAGCCGGAAGCGTTCTTGTTCGCGCTCGACCGTGCGCAAGGCTTGGGCGAGGGCGAGATCGCGGAGGTGGAGTTCGCGGTAGGCCGAGTAGGTTTGCCAGTAGGCGAATTCGGCGTCGCGGAGAATCTGATTGACCGTGGCTTGGAACGATTGCCACGATTGCTGCTGATTGGCTCGTGCGATTTTCAACGGCGCTTCGGTGGCGACGGCGCCGCGGCCGCGGAACAGCGGCTGTTCGAGCAACAAGTTGAGCGACGACGTCCAGGCCGGGTTGACGAACACGAAGCTGCCGGCGGGCGAGTAGCTATAGAGATTCTGGCCGACGCCGGCCTGCACACGCGCGCCGGAGCGGAACTGCTTTTCAAGATAGGCCAGGTTGAGCCCGGCTCCCGGCAGGAAAAACGTCGTCTTCAAGACCGGAATGGTGGTGCCGAGCGATTGGATCTGCGTCGAGGTCTGGCGATCGTAGTGGCCGCCTTGGGTATTGACGTTGAATACCGGATCGAACACGGCGGCTTCGGTGCCGATGGCCGTCGCGGCGATCTGCGGCATGTGGCCGAGCACGGCGATGTCTTTGTTATTCACAAGCGCGAGATACCGCGCTTGGTCGATCGTGATGGTTGCGGCGTCGGCGGGGGGCGGCGCCGCGTGGCCGCCGAGCGCGGCCCAAGGATCGGGAATCGAGGGGGGGAGATCGGCCGGCGAAGCGGCGAGTTGCGGCGACGGCTGCGCGGCGAACGCGGGCGGTGAGGGTGCGATGTCGGAGGGAGTGAAGGGCGACGGAGCTTCGGGCGGTTGCGGCGACGGGGTCGCAATTGGTTCCGACGCCAGGGCGGCCGGCGGTGCGACCGGAGGAAAAGCAACTTGCGGACCGGCCTCGGCCGGCGACGGCGGCGCGACGGCGAGTTGCGGCGCTGCGAGATCGGTGGTCGATGGGCCGACCGAGGTCGCGACGTCGGGCGCCGCGTCAGGCATCGACGGCGTGAAGGGAACGGACGTTGTCGCGGCGCCCGCCGCGGCTGGAAACGTGAGCGGCTTCGTCGTCGACGTCGAGGCGAGCGGTGCGACGCGTGCGGGCGGCGGAAGCTCTGCGGTCGGCACGGCTGAAGCGGTGTTCTCAGGCGCGGTCGTCGAGCCGCCGGAAACCGACGCCGCGATTCTCGGCAGCGGTTCGGCATGTGTTGGCTTGGCGGGCTCTTGGTACGGAACGACGACCGGCGGAGGAAACGCAGCGGCGGTGGAAGGCGCTTCGCTCGGAAAGTCGGGGAGGCGGAAGATGTCGAGTTCAGGCTGCTCCGTGGCCGCGGTCAGCTGCAATGCTTCCTGCCGCGGCAAGGGAGCGGCCGAGAGTTCGGCACGCGGGAATTGCAGAACGGCAGGAGCAGCAGACTGCCGTTGCCGTGCACCGGTGCGCTGCGGAAGATCGGTTGCGATTTGAGCCGATCGCCAAGTTTGTGCGGCAGGCAGGCTTTGCGCCTCGGGTCGAGAGGGAGGCCGCTTGACGAGCGTCGACCAGAGCACGACCACGGCCGGCGCAGCGCAGACCGCGATCGTCGTGTAGACGATCAGCGACAATCGGCGTTGGGAAGCCGGGCGGCAAATCATGTTCGAAACGAGCGCGCAGACCGTGGGTGGAGATTCCCGTGAATCTGTGCATGTATCGACCTTTCCGGTCCGGAGGTTTACGTAGGCTGTGGGGATTTTAACGTTCCCGCGCCGGCAGCTGCATCGCCGCCGGCACCTCGATGCGGCCGGTCAGTCAACGCTGTCCCCTGCTGCGAGGCGGTTTCCGACGATTCCGGACGACCCGCTAAGGGCTTGTGACCTAGAGTTTTGCAGACCTTTGGTGGAACTCCACACAGGACTCGACCGCGTGCGCCCTCCGACGCCGGCACTCACTGCCTGCGCCGGCGATGCTCGCGGTCTACGTCGACCGTTGCGCTCATGTTTATCGCCGTCTTTATTCTCTGCGCACTTGTGATCGTCGGCGCGGCCGTTGCGCGCGGCCCGCGCGAAGCGGCGGCGTTGGCGCTGGCGACGTCGATGCTGGTGCCCAATTGGCTGCTGCGTGAACTCGGGGCGACGTTGATCGACATGCGGATCGCCTGCGCACTGTTGGCCGTCGGATGCGTGGCGCTGCATCCGCAAACGCGTTGGAAGCTGCGTCCGAATCTGGCCGACTTCCTCGTGGTCGCGCTCGTCGTGTCGCAAATCGTAACGGAGTTGAGCACGTCGGAGCCGTTTGCGACGGCGCTGATCGACATCGCCGTGCAGTGGCTCGCCCCCTACGCCCTCGGCCGCCTCGCTTGGCGCAGCTTCGCCGACGGCGAACGGTTGCTGCCGCTTCTGGCCGGCTGCTGTCTCGTGCTCGGCGCATGGTCGGCCTTCGAATCGATCACGCGGATCAATCCGGTGCAAATCGCGCTCGGCTACGCCGGCTCGCTTCAAGGTTTGACCGACATTCGGTGGGGAATGAAACGCGCCGACGGTCCGCTCATGCATCCAATCTTCTTCGGCCTGCAGATGGTCGTGCTGTATCCCTTCGCACTCGCAGCCTCACGCCGGGCCCGAGAAGGACTTGGGCCGAAATGGTGGCGATTTGCGCCTTGGGCGGCGGCGGCGGGAGCGTTCTTCACGATGTCGCGCGGGCCGCAAATCGGCATCGCCGCGACTTTACTGACGACGACGGCGATTCTGTCGCCGCGACTACGTTGGCCGATTCTCGTGCCGGCAATCTTAGCTGCGGGGTTGCTGTGGAGCGGTCGCGACGCCGTGATCGATCTCCTGCATCATTGGTCGGGCGAGCGGCCGACGACGGCGATCGAGATTCGCGGCGAATGGGTGCCCTATTCCGGTACGACGCACCGCATCTTGCAGGTACGCGTGTACGAAGAGGCGTTGGCCCATGCCGGCTGGTCGGGCTACGGCACGGCCGCGCTGGTCGGCACGACGCAGAAGATTCCCTATGTGGAAGAGCATCTGCGGCAAATGTTCGCTTCGATCGACAACCATTACCTGCAATTCACTCTGCTCTACGGCTACGCCGGGCTTGCGCTCTTTCTCGGGCTCTGTTTGCTCGGCGCGTGGTACGCGAGCACGCTGTTGCGGAGCGACGACGGAGGTTTTCGAGCACTCGGAGCGGCGACGTTCGGCGCGCTCGTCGTGCTCACCGTGCTCTTCGGCACAGTATGGCTGGCCGCCGACATTCGTTTTCCGTTGATGGCGCTCGTCGGCGCGGCGGGCGGCATGGCGGCGAGCCGCAAACCGGCCGACGAACCGAGCGCTTGGACGAAGTCCGTCCCCCGCTTGGCGCCGCTGCGACTGGTCCCCGGACATCCTGCGTTTCACACAACTTGATTTCGCGGCTTGCGCCGTGACTTATCCTTCGAGCCGATCGTATGAATGAAAAACAAACGCCCGAGAATCCGGTTTACCTATTCCTGCGACGGCGCTGGCCGCTGTTGGGTGCGGCGGCCGCCGCGGCCGCGGTCGGCGCGGTCGTCCTCGCGGGGCGGTTCTCCTCGTCGACCTATGCCTTCGTCGGCACGATGCTCTACAACCGCTCGACGGTCGGTGCGCCGGCGTATTTGCAGCCCGAAGTGCAATCGATCGTCGGGCTCGTCAAATCGCACGCGGTACTCGCCGGTGCGGTGGAGACGATGACGAATCCGCCGCCGCCGGCGGCGCTCGCCGCGGGTTTGCAGGCCGAGGTGCTCTCCGGTTCGAACACGATTCAACTCACGCTGCGCGGCGCCGACGCCGAGCAAACCCGCGCCGCGCTCGATGCGGTGATGCGGCAACTCGCCGTGCATGCCGGCAAGCTGCGGCGGACGACGCTGGAGCAGATTTTGGCCTCGCAAGAGGCGCATGAGCGGAAGGCCCGCGAAGCCGCAAAGACGGCCGCGGCGGCGCTGCGCGAGTTCAACGCGGAGCATCGGATCGTCGTCGGCGTCGACGACGATCTGGAGCGAGTGCGCGACGACATCGCCTCGGTCGAAACGGCCTTGGAAACGCAGCGGGCCGAACGCCGCGATCCGGAAGAGACGGCCCAGCGTCGCCGCGCCCTTTTGCTCGAAGAGCAAAACGCCGAACGGGAGCGGGTGGCTCGGGAAGCGGAACACGCCTTGAAGAAAAACGAGTTCGAGCGCGCCGCGCGGCTGCACGGCAAACGCTATATCAGCGACGCCGAATTTCGCCGCATCGAAACCGAATTTCGCGCGCTTGAAGAGCAGCGGGGCGAAGCCTTCGCGCGACGCCAACGGCGGGTCGACGAACTCACGGCTGCGCTGTCGTCGACCGACCCGGCCGCGCTCGCCGAGCTGATGCCTTCGCTCGGCGGCGACGCGACGGCGGGCGACGCCGACGCCGCGGCGGCTCTCGAAAAGCGCGTGGTGGAGTTCTTGGGGCGTCGCCGGGCCGAGGCCGAGCGCTTGAACGGTCTGCGCAGCGAAGGAGAGCGTCTGAAAAACGAACTGACTTCGGCACAGGCCGAAGTGGCGCGGACCGTGACTCAACGAGCGACATACGAAGAGCTCCGTGACTCGGCTTATCACGACCTCGCCGTCGTGCAGCCTGCCGCCCCAGGGCCGACGCCGGAATCGTCGAACGCGAAGAAACTCGGCGCCGGGATCGGACTGGGCCTGTTCTTCGCGCTCGCGACGCCGCTATTGGTTTTCGATCTGATCGTGCGCCGTCCGCGCGAGCCGCGCCAGGCACCGCTCGCGGCACGCCTGCCGCAGATCAATCCGCCGAGCGACGGCGGAAGCGCGTCGTCGGAAGACGTCGTTCGCACGTTGGCTCTGAGGATTCAGCAAACGGCTCGCGAACACGGCTCGATCGCGCTTTTGAGCGACGTCGACTCGGACGCGCCGAGCGGCGGGGGATCGGTCGCGTTGGCCGCCGAGACGGCCCGCTGCCTCACGCACCGCGGCGAAACGGTGTTGATCGTGGAATTATCGGCCGACGCCGCGCGACGAGCCGCGCTGGAGAGCCGTTTTCGCCCGCTGCCGGCGGTCGACGAGACCGCGGCGGTCGAAGGCGACTGGACCGGTCGACGTGCCGGCGTCGTCGCGACTCGGCGCTCCGGCGGGTTGGCGGAGTTGCTGCTCGATCGCGACCTCGCGACCGACGCGGTCGTGCGGCGCGGCGCTTCGTTCGATTTGCTCACCGCCGGCGAACGATCGCCGCCGCCGGAAGCCTTCGCCGGACGGCGACTTTCCGAATTGTTGAACGAACTGGGCCGACGCTACTCGACGATCTTGTTGCTCGGACCGGGCATCGAACACGCGATCGATCTCGAAATGCTGGCCGCGCGGACGACCTCGATCGTGTTCGTCGCCGCGAAAGCGGGGCGCGCCTCGCCCGCCGCTCGCCGCACGGTCGACGCGCTCTACGAAGTAAATGCTCCCGTCCTCGGGCTAGTCACGGTCTAACGCCGCTCAAACGTTACGATGCTGAATTCGATTCTCAACGGCTTATTGCTCGTCTTGGCGGGCGCGACGGCGATTCCGGTCGCGGTCGTGTTCTTGGAGTGTCTCGCCGCGCTGCTGCCGCGGCGCACGCGCCGCGAAGGAGCGCGCCCGCGCATCGACGTGCTCATTCCTGCGCACAATGAGGAGGCGGTGATCGGGGCCACGCTGCGATCCGTCGGCGCACAACTGCGGGACGGCGATCGCCTGCTCGTCGTGGCCGACAACTGCGCCGATCGCACGGCCGAGGCCGCGCTCTCGAGCGGGGCGATCGTCGTCCAGCGGACCAGTGAAACGGAACGGGGCAAAGGCTACGCGCTTGATTGCGGCGTGCGCCGGCTCGCCGAGGGGCACGCCGACGTCGTCGTGATCGTCGACGCCGATTGCACGCTCGGACCCGGCACGCTCGACGCCCTGGCCCGCGATTGCGCGGCAAGCGGCCGTCCGGTGCAGGCCGGCTATCTGATGCATGCCCCGCCGAATCCGTCGCCTCGCGACGTGGTCAGCCGGTTCGCCGTCGTCGTCAAGAATCAGGTCCGGCAGCGCGGGCTCACCGCTCTCGGCGGCGCGGCCGTGCTCACCGGCTCGGGGATGGCCTTTCCATGGTCGGTGCTCAGCCGAGCCAAGTTGGCGAGCGGCAACATCGTCGAGGACATGCAACTTTCGTTCGACCTGCTGGTGGCCGGGCATGAGCCGCGGTTCTGTCCGTCGGCGGAGGTGCATGCGCCGCTGCCCGCCGCGCGGAAGGCGTCGATGACGCAGCGGACGCGTTGGGAGCATGGACATTTGCAGACGTTGATGTCGCGCGTCCCGCGGCTGGCATGGGAAGGGGCGCGACAACGACGGCCGCGGTTGTGGGTCTCGGCCTTGGACCTGGCGGTGCCGCCGCTCGCCTTGCTCTGCACGGTATGGTGCGGGGCGACGCTGCTCGCCGCGGCTTCGGCGGCGGTCGGTTTCGGCCGCACCGCGCTGGTCGTCAACCTCGTCTCCGGCACCGTCCTAGTCGGCTGCATTGCGCTCGTCGCCGCGGCGTTCGTGCGCGACGTTTCCTTCACCCAGCTCGCGCTCGCCGTACCTCGCTATATCGCCGGCAAACTCCCGATCTACTACACGTTCCTATTTCGCCGGCAGACCGTGTGGGTGCGCACGGATCGCGCCGAGCAACCGCCGCACCATCACGGTCCGTCACAACCGCTGCATTCCCAGACATGAAGCTCCTGATCGTCATCGTCAATTATCGCACGCCGCAGCTCACGATCGACTGCCTGAAGTCGCTCGCCGCCGAGGGTTCGCGGACCGCGGCGTGGCGCGTGGTCGTCGTCGACAACGCCTCCGGCGACGATTCGTCGGCGCGAATTCGCACCGCGGCGGCCGATGCGCGCTGGTCGTGGGTCGACGTGATCGATGCTCCGCGCAACGGCGGGTTCGCCTACGGCAACAATCTGGCGATTCGCGCGGCGCTCGCCTCGACCGAGACGCCGGAGTACGTCTTGCTGCTCAACTCGGACACCGTCGTAAGACCGGGGGCCGTCGCCGCGCTGGTCCGCAGTTTGGAGGCCCGGCCCGACGTCGGCCTCGTAGGCAGCCGCTTGGAGGACCCTGACGGCACGCCGCAGGCGTCGAGCTTTCGTTTTCCCTCGGTGGCGAGCGAGTTCGCCGAAGCGCTCCGCCTGGGCGTCGTCGATAAACTGCTGCGGCGCAAGATCGTGTTCGCGGGCGTTCCCGCGGAAGCCGGCCCCAGCGATTGGGTCGCCGGCGCGAGCCTGCTTGTTCGCAAGAGCGTGTTCGACGCGATCGGGCTGCTCGACGAAGACTATTTTCTTTATTACGAAGAGACCGATTTCTGTCTGCGGGCCGCGCGAGCGGGTTTCCCTTGTTGGTATGAGCCGGCGAGCCGTGTCGTGCATCTTGTCGGCGCCAGTTCCGGCGTCACTCAGCGGACCGAGCCGAAGCGCAGACCGAGTTATTGGTTCGATTCTCGGCGACGATTTTTCGTGAAGAACTACGGTCGCGCCTACGCGGCCGCCGTCGACCTTTGTTGGAGCGCGGCTTACGCATGCCGCCGAATGCGCGAGCGATTGCAACGGCGCGAGAACGTCGATCCGCCGCGGCTGCTCGGCGACTACTTGCGTCACAGCGTTTTCGTGCGAGGGTTCGGGACATGAGCGAACCGCATGAAGACCCCGTAACCCGCGGCGTGATCGGCGTCGTGGCGATCGGCCGCAACGAAGGCGAGCGGCTCCGCGATTGCCTGCGATCGCTCGTCGGCCGCGCCGCGGCGATCGTCTACGTCGACTCCGGCTCGACCGACGGCAGCGCCGCGACGGCGCGAGCGCTCGGAGCCGACGTCGTCGACCTCGATCTTTCGATTCCGTTTACCGCGGCGCGAGCCCGCAATGCCGGATTCGAGCGGCTGAAGAAGCTTTCGCCGAATCTGGAGTATGTCCAGTTCGTGGACGGCGATTGCGTCGTGCGCGACGATTGGCTTGCGCGTGCGGCTGCCGAACTTCAAGACGATGCGAAGCTGGCGGTCGTCTGCGGACGACGTCGCGAGCGCCGGCCCGACGCTTCGGTGTTCAATCAACTTTGCGATTGGGAATGGGACACCCCGATCGGCGACGCGAAGGCGTGCGGCGGCGACGCGTTGATGCGTGTCGCGGCGTTCGCAGCGGTCGGTGGGTTCGATCCGTCGTTGATCGCCGGAGAAGAACCGGAATTGTGCGTGCGACTCCGTGCGGCCGGTTGGAAAGTGCGCCGGATCGCGGCCGAAATGACTTTGCACGACGCCGCCATGACGCGCGCGAGTCAATGGTGGAAGCGCACGGTACGCGCCGGTCATGCCTTCGCCGAAGGGGCCGCGCGACACGGCCGGCCGCCCGAGCGACATTGGGTCCGCGAAGTGCGAAGCAATTGGTTTTGGGGTCTTAGCGTGCCGCTCGCCGCCGCGGTGTTCGCTTGGCCGACGCATGGGTGGAGTCTGTTACTATTGGCCGGCTACCTCGTGCTCGGCTGGCGCGTGAGTCGACATGCCCTTCGGCGCGGACTCAGCCGGCGCGACGCGGCGACCTTGGCGCTTTTCACCGTCGTCGGAAAGCTGCCGAACGTGGTCGGGCAAATCCAATATTACCGGAATCGCCTGTTGGGGCGTCGGTCGCGGATCATCGAATACAAGGGAGCCGCGGCATGACCGCCGTCGAATCGCTGGAACGATCGAGCTCGTCGAACGCCGCAGGCACGCCGCGCCGCTTGCGCGTGGCCTATCTCGTCAACCAGTATCCGCAGCCGAGCCATAGTTTCATCCGCCGTGAAGTGCAGGCCCTGGAACAATTGGGCTATTCGGTCGAGCGGTTCACGGTACGGCGCTGGAACGGCACGCTGGTCGACGCCGGCGACCAGGCCGAGGCGTCGCGCACGACGGCGATTTTGGAAAGCGGTGCGGTTGCGCTCTTGGCCGCGACCGTCGTCGCGCTGGTTCAAACGCCCGGCCGCTTCTTGACCGCGCTGCGCCAAGCTTGGAGGTGGGGAAAACGAGCGGATCGCGGCCGACTGTATCAGCTCATTTACTTTGTCGAGGCCTGCGCGCTGTTGCGAATGCTCCGCGCGCGGCGGGTCGAGCATGTGCATGCGCACTTCGGCACGAACTCGACGAGCGTCGCAGCGTTGTGCCGCTTGCTGGGCGGGCCGGCCTATAGCTTCACGGTTCATGGGCCGGAGGAGTTCGACAAACCGGAATTCCTGCACCTCGGCGACAAAATTCGTCACGCGGCGCTGGTCGTCGCGATCAGCCAATATGGCCGCAGCCAACTATTGCGGCAGTGCGCTTACGAGGATTGGCGCAAGATCAAGATCGTGCATTGCGGCGTCGATGCGCCGTTTCACGATGTCGAACCGACCCCGCCGAGCGCCGCCCGGCGACTCGTGTGCGTGGCGCGGTTGCATGAACAAAAGGGTCTGCCCGTGCTAATCGACGCGGCGGCCAAGCTTTACGACCGCGGCCTGCGATTCGAGATCGCGATCGTCGGCGACGGTCCGCTGCGCGGCATGTTGGAGCGGCGAATCGCCGACCTCGGGCTCGGCGAGTGCGTGCGGTTGCTCGGCTGGCGGAGCGGAGCGGAAGTTCGCGCGGCGCTCGAGAATTCGCGCGGACTGGTGTTGCCGAGCTTCGCCGAAGGTCTGCCGGTCGTGATTATGGAGTCGCTGGCTTTGCATCGGCCGGTGATCAGCACTTATGTCGCGGGAATCCCCGAACTGGTGGAAGACGGCGTTTGCGGGCGGTTGGTGCCGGCCGGCGCGGTCGAGCCGCTCGTCGAGGCGATGCAGGAGCTGCTCACGGCTTCGAACGAGCGCTTGGAGGAATGGGGTGCGGAGGGGGCGGCGCGGGTGAATGCGCGGCATTGTTCACGGACGGAAGCCGCACGGCTGGCCGAACTGATCGAGCGTGCGTCGGGGAGCGCCAAGTAAGACAATGATGTCGACGACCGCCGAACCATCGTCCGCGCCCATGATCGACGGCGTTCCGCACGCCGCTCCGCCCATCGCCGCGCTGCAGCGCGAAGCGGAAGTCGTCGCGGCGTTCGGCGGCGCCGACGAGGCCGAGGCCGCGCCGCCGCGCGGCTCGCTCGTGCGCGGCTCGCTCGTGACGATCGCCGGCTACGGAGCCGGTCAAGTCATTCGTTTGGCCGGAAACATTCTTGTTTCGCGGCTCGTCATGCCTGAGGCGTTCGGCGTCATGGCCCTGGTCAATATTCTGATCCAAGGTTTGACGATGTTCTCCGACGTCGGCATCGAGCAAGCGCTGGTGCAGCATCGTCGCGGCGACGAGGCGAAGTTTTACAACACGGCTTGGACGGTGCAGGTGCTGCGCGGTTTCGTACTGCTGATCGCAGCGTGCGGGCTGGCGTGGCCGGCGGCGATCGCCTACGACGAACCACGATTGTTGACGCTGCTGCCTGCCGCGGCCCTGGCCTCGCTCATCGCCGGGTTCAACTCGACGGCGCTGTTCGCCGTGCGCCGTCATCTACTGCTGGGGCGCTTGACCGTGTTGGAACTGACGTCGCAGATCGTCGGGGTGTCGGCGATGTGCTTGTGGGCGGCGGGCGTTTCGGCCGGGGCATGGGCGATGATCGTCGGGGCGTTGACGACGGCGACCGTGAATCTCGTCGGCAGTCATGTGCTGCTCGGCGGACACCGCAACCGGTTCGCTTGGGAACGCGACGCCGCGTCGGCGCTGTTTCAGTTCGGACGCTGGGTGTTGGTGAGCACGATGGTCACGTTCTGCGCGCTGCAGGTCGACCGATTGCTGCTGGGCCGAATGGTTACGAAAGAACAGTTGGGCGTTTATAGCGTCGCTCTGGCCGTGGCGATGTTGCCAAATATGGTGTTGCAGACGTTGGCCGGCGCCGTGCTCTACCCGTTGCTCGCACGGTATGCCCGCCGGTCGAAGCGCGAACTCGACGAGAAGTTGGCGGCGGCGCGGGAGATCCTCACCGCGCTGGGGCTGTTTTTCGTGATCGGCGTCGTGCTGGAGGCCGAGACGTTCTTTCGGCTGGTTTACGACAGTCGCTATCAGGCCGCCGGCGGCATCGCGGTACTGCTGGCCCTCTCGATCTGGGTGCAAATGCTCAGCACGACGCTGGAACGCGTACCGCAAGCGCTGGGCGAGACGCGGGTGTTGGCCGCATACAACTTCATCAAGCTAGCGGCGTGCGGTTGCGCGTCATACGTCGGTTTCCGCGTCGCCGGCTTGGAGGGGTTCATCCTCGGTTACGCCGTCGGGGTCGCCGCGGGACACGTCGCGCTTTGCCTATTGCTGGAACAGTCGGAGATTTCCGTTTGGCGTGATGATTTGCGCATGTCGGCCGCGGCGATTTTAGTCGCCTGGATCGGCTTGTCGCTGGTCGCTTACGCCGCCGCTTGCGGCTCCGAGCCGACGTCGGCCTTCGTCTTGCGCGAGACCTCGGCTTGGCTCTATCTCTCGCTGATCGGCTTGTGGGCCGGCCTGAAAACGCGGCAATTGGCAACGCTCGGCGGTTAAGCCGCCGGATTTTTTGCGGCGTCGCGGCCGCGGGCGGCGGCCGGAGCGGTCTTGGTCGGAATGCGGCCGCGACGGTATCCTAACCCTCGATTGGGGAAACTGGAGGAGCGGGCCGCGCCGAAGCGGGCGGCCGTTATCGCGGCGGGAGCGCCATGTCGGATCTCTATAGCGAATCGATCGCCGAAGCGATCGCCGGAGCGTCGCCGGCCGTCGCGACGCAATGGCTCGATGCCCTCCCGGTGGCCGTTTATCTCTGCGACTCCGACGGCCGCATCACCGCCTTCAATCGCCGCGCCGAACAACTCTGGGGGCGCGCCCCGCGGTTGAATCACGACGCCGAACGCTATTGCGGCTCGACTCGACTGTTTACCGTCGACGGAAGGCCGATCGCACATCGCGATTGTTGGATGGCGCGGGCCATTCGCGAGAACGCCCGCTTTCAAGAGCTCGAAGCCGTCGTCGAAAGAACGGACGGGAGCCGTCGCGTCGTGTTGGCGCATGCCAGCCCGCTGTGCGACGCCGCGGGCCGGGTGGTAGGCGGCATCAATGTGATGATCGACGTCACCGAGAAGCATCGGGCGGACGAAGCTCTGCGCGAAAGCGAACGCCGGCTGCAAGTGGCGTTGTCGGCGGCTTCGTTGGGCGTCTGGCAATGGGAACATCGCACGAAGCGCATCACCTGGTCGCCGGAATGCTTGGCGATGACGGGTCTCGCCTCGCACGACGCGACGCGAGACGACCTGCTGGCGTTGGTTCATCCCGACGACCGCGATGCGCTCATCGCCGATGCCCGCGCCGCGATCGCCGAGCGGCGGAAGATGCACAAGGAATTTCGCATTCGGCACCACGACGGCGGCGAACGTTGGCTGGTGAACCACGGACAAGTGGATTACGACCAAGCCGGAAACACGACGCGGATCATCGGCACGCTCAAAGATATCACCGCAAGTAAACGCGGCGAAGAAATGCTGCGGGCAAAGCGGGCGCACTTGATCGCGTCGCAGCGCGTCGCCCAAGTCGGAAGCTGGGAGTTTGAGATCGTCGAGGGGGAGGCGCCTCCGACGCATCCTTTGCATTGGACCGACGAAACCTATCGCATCTTCGGCTACGAGCCCGGCGCGGTGCCGGCGACCTTGGCGACGTTTCGCGCGCGAGTGCATCCGGAGGACCGACAGCGCGTTCAAGAGTTGTTTCGCCGCGCCTCCCGGCTCGGAGCCGTATACGAGAGCGAACATCGAATCGTGCTCGACGACGGCTTCGTGCGGCTGATCCGCGAGCGAGCCGAGTTGTTGCATGATCCGAAGAGCGGCTTGCCTCAAAAGTATATCGGCACCTCGCAAGACGTGACCGAGCGACGCCGGATCGAGAGCGGGGTATTGGCCCGTAAGCGAATCTTGAAGCAGATCGCCACCGGAGCGCCCCTGACCGAAGTCTTGGAGCGGATCACGCGGTTCATGGAAACGCAGCTTCCGGGCTCGCTTTGCTCGATTCTGACGCTCGACGCGGAACGGCGGTTGCGGTTCGGAGCCGGCTCGACGGTGCCGCGCGAGTACAGCGCAGCGATCGACGGCGTCGCGATCGGGCCGCGCGTCGGTTCTTGCGGGACCGCCTCGTTTTTCCGCGAGACGGTGATCTCCGCCGACATCGACGAAGACCCGTTGTGGCGAGACTATTTGCCGCTGACTCGACGATTCGGTTTGCGCTCGTGTTGGTCGGTGCCGATCTTCTCCGGCGAACTCGACCACACGGGGCGGCGCGTCGTTCTGGGCACGTTCGGCGTCTATCATCGCCGGCCTGCGACGCCGAGCCCTCAGCAGTTGCAGATCGTGCTCGGGGCGGCCCATCTGGCGGGCATTGCGATCGAGCGCTTGCGGTCGGAAGAGGCCTTGCGGCGGAGCGAATTGCGGAGCCGGGCGATTCTCAACGCGATCCCCGACATGATGTTTCGCACCGACGGCGACGGACGAATTTTCGATTTCCATTCGGCGACGGAGGCTCCTTTGTTGCCGCCCGAGCAATTCCTCGGACGTTTGGTGCGAGACGTGTTGCCGCCGCCGACGGCGGAACTCGTCGAGCGGCACCGGGTCGAAGCCCTGGCGACGCGGCAACTGCAGACGTTTGAGTACGAACTCGACGTTCCGGGCGTCGGCATCAGTTCGTATGAGGCGCGGATGGTTCCCTGCGCCGATCAAGAAACGGTGACGATCGTGCGCGAGGTGACCGATCGCAAGCGATTGGAGGAAAACCTGCGCCGCGCGCAAAAGCTCGAGGCGTTGGGACGTTTGGCCGGGGGCGTCGCCCACGATTTCAACAACCTGCTCACGGTCGTCAACGGCTACAGCGAGCTGCTCTTGGCGAATCGCGGAGCGGAGCACCCCGATTTCGACGCGCTCTCCGCCGTTCGCGACGCCGGCAAGCGGGCCGCGGCTCTGGTCAAACAATTGCTCGCGTTTAGCCGCGGCCAGCCGATGCAGCCGACCGTGGTGCAGGTGAACGAAATCCTCGAACAAATGCACTTGTTCGCCCGCCGAATGTTGTCGAGCGACGTGGAGTTGATCCTCGACTGCGCGGCCGATTTGTCGCCGATTCTCGCGGATCGCACGCAAATCGAACACGTGGTGCTGAATCTGATCGTCAACGCGCGCGACGCACTGCCCACCGGCGGCCGCATCACGCTGCAAACTCGCAACGTCATTCTCACGGCGGTCGGCGACGGCCGATTTCCTTCCTTGCGGCCGGGGCGTTACGTGCAGTTGGTCATCGCCGACGACGGATGCGGAATGGCGCCCGACGTGCAACAGCGCATCTTCGAACCATTTTTCACGACGAAAGAAGTAGGCCGCGGCACCGGCCTCGGGTTGCCCATGGTCCACGGCATCGTCAAGCAAAGCGGCGGTCAGATCGACGTCGACAGCGAGTTCGGCAACGGCACCACGTTTACGATCCTGCTTCCCGCGCAAGGTTGAGAGTTCGCGGCGAAAATCGAGTCGCCGTCAGGGCGATTGCGGCAACCATTGCACCGCGTCGGCGATGACCACCTTGTTCGGCTCCGTCCCCTCGGTCTCGACGCGCACCCAGCCGCTCCGCCCTTTCGAGAAGCGAAACTTGCCGAGCGAACGAAAGAGTTTGCCGTGCGGCGGCGCTTCTTGTTGGTTGATGCGCAGTCGCGTCTCACCGTCGTCGTGATGAATCACGACGGGCGTCGTCGTCGCGCGGCGCACGTTGTAGCAATGGGCGAGGCGGACTTCGTAGAGCCCGTCGTGCGGCAAATCGGGCGTGAACGTGACCGACTTCGCACCTTTGCCGGCTTTTTGATCGTGCAAATAGCCGAGGCCGACGTAGGGGGGCGTATGCGTCGAGTACTGCCACGTCCCGACGAGTTCCGCCGCGGTGTCGTCGACGACGATGCCCGGCAGCGACGCGGGGTCGGCGACGATCAGCGGCACCAGCGCCGGATTATCGACCTCGCCCGGAGCGTGAATGTTGGGCACGGCCGCGGGATGCGGACGCAGCTTCGGCTTCGGCTCGTCGCCGGCGGCCGACGCCAGGAGAACGGCAAGCGAAACGGCAAACGGCGGCATACGACGCATGACGGCGTCCGTTAGGTGTTGAACAAGAAATGGCAAATGTCGCCGTCCTGCATGACGTACGACTTGCCTTCGATACGGAGCTTGCCGGCGGCGCGGATGTCTTTCTCGCTCTTGTAGGTTTCCAGATCGTCGAGCGTGTAGATTTCGGCGCGGATGAAGCCCTTCTCGAAGTCGGTGTGGATCACGCCGGCCGCTTGCGGCGCGGTGGCGCCGACCGGAATCGTCCAGGCCCGCACTTCCTGCTCGCCCGCGGTGAAGTAGCTCTGCAACCCGAGCACGCGATACGCTTCGCGGGCCAGCACGGCCAGCGCCGGCTCGGCCAAGCCGCTCGAGGCGAGCATTTCAGCCCGATCGGCTTCGTCGAGTTCCGCGATTTCCGCTTCGAGCTTCGCACAGACCGGCACGACCGCGGCGCCGACCTGGGCCGCGAATTCGCGAACCTTCATCACGAGCGGGCCCCGGCCTTCCAAATCGTTCTCGTCGACGTTGGCGACGTAGAGGACTTTCTTCGCGGTCATCAGCCCGAAGCTGGCGACGGCCTTGGCTTCGTTTTCGTCGAGCGCGAGCTTGCGCAGCGGTTGATCGGTTTGAATGTGCGCAAGGCATTTCTTGATCACGTCGACGCGGAACTTTGCTTCCTTGTCGCCGCTCTTCGCGGTGCGCTCCGCTTTGGGGAGCGCCGTTTCCAAAGCCTGCAGGTCGGCGATCATCAGTTCGAGTTCGATCGTCTCGATGTCCGACACCGGATTGACCGAGCCGGCGACGTGAATGACGTCGGGGTCTTCGAAGCAGCGGACGACTTGTAGGATGGCGTCGACCTCGCGGATATGGCTGAGAAACTTGTTGCCGAGCCCCTGCCCTTCGCTGGCTCCCTTCACGATGCCGGCGATATCGACCAACTTGATCGCGGCCGGCACGATTTTCTTCGGCACGATGTACTTCGTGATCCGCTTCAATCGATCGTCGGGCACGCTCACCACGCCTTCATTGGGCTCAATCGTGCAAAACGGATAGTTGGCGCTCTGCGCCTGCTTGCTGCTGGTGAGAGCGTTGAAGAGCGTGCTCTTGCCCACGTTGGGCAACCCGACGATGCCGGCTTCCATGTGCGAACCGTACCTGAATGGAAACGAATTGGATCGAAACACGCGACGAGCTTCGGCTACGTCGCCGCCCCCCGGCGGCGCTCGGCGCGGCGGGGAAAGACTTTCGATTCTACCAAAACCGGTCGGCCGCGCGATGGGGGGCATGCGACCGGTTGTGCGCCCACGTCGCCGGCGGTCGGTGCGCATCTATTCGGTCGATAGTTGCGCATCCCTATTGTCTTACTTAAATGTGCGCATCTATCGGCGAAATAGATGCGCGGATTGCGCAACGATTCGCACGGAGTTTTCGCCTGACTTAGGTTCCCGGCTTTCGAAGCGAGGGCCTAGGCATCCGCGATTTCGCACCCCGCACCTTATTGGAGTCGGCGTCGCTCGTCGAAGGCGTTTTTGGCCGGCCCAAGAACGAAGCTTGACGAGTTCCCCCGGTCGTCCGTTTGTTTCGTTTTTCGGCGGCGATCCTCCACGGCGCGGGTTGTTTCGCGCGCCGCGATCGATTACGCATTGGGGGATCGACCGCAGACATCGCCCGGTCGGATCCCTTCTTGCCTCCCCGCCCCCGTCGTCCCGCCGCCCTTGATCTTGCTTCGGAGAACTCAAGCCATGCGCCGTCTTGCGCCGCTTTCCGTCCTATTCGCGTTCCTGTTCGGCGCGTCCAGCGAGCTATTCGCCGCCGAACAAAATCCGATCCAAGCGGAGAACGCCAAGCCGGGGGCCGACGATTGGCAACTCACCCGCGTGCGACTCGACTCGCGCGACGGCACGCGTTCGCCGTGGATCGAAGGCTACTGCTCGAAGCAAAGCGTCGCGGCCGGTGAAACGATCGACATTTTCGTATCGACCAACCCGCCGGTGAAATTCAACATCGAGATCTTCCGTACCGGTTACTACGGCGGCAAAGGGGCCCGGCTGATGAAACAGATCGGCCCGCTGGAAGGAATCGCGCAGCCGACGCCTGAACCCGGCGAAAGGAATCTGCACGAATGTCGCTGGCAGGCGTCGACGCAACTTGCGATTCCCGCCGACTGGCTCAGCGGCGTGTATCTCGGCCGACTCACGACGCTGCCCGAGTCGCCCGACGAGCCGTATTGGCAGAGCTACGTGATCTTCATCGTGGGCGACGATCGCCCGGCCGACATTCTCTTTCAGTGCTCCGACAATACGTGGCAGGCCTACAACAAGTGGCCCACCAATTTTTCTCTCTACACGCATCCCAAGGGAGGCCAAGGACCGTGGGCCGATGTGAGCTTCGATCGGCCGTATGGTCGGCAATCGCAATTCACGGGCATCGTCAATGATCCGCTCTCAGTCGGCTCCGGCGAGTTTCTCTCATTCGAGCAACCACTCAGTTATTTTCTGGAACAACACGGTTACGACGTCGCTTATTGCTCCAACAGCGATCTACTGACTCCCCAGCGTGGGCTCAAGTGCAAGGCGTTCATCAGCGTCGGCCACGACGAGTATTGGGACATTCGGCAGTTCCACAGCGTCGAGAAACTGCGCGACGGCGGCGTGAATCTGTTGTTCCTCTCGGGCAACTCCGTCTGCTGGGTCACGCCGTTTCGCGCCGGCTTCGACGGCCGGCCGAATCGCATCATCTTTCGGGGCGGACCGTACGGCGGCGATCAGCCGTACGTCGAGGATCGCGACAAGAACAATGGTCCGTTTCCCGAACGCGGGCCCGACGAAGGCCTGTTGATGGGCGCGCGGAACACCCAACCGATTAACGGCGGCGGCGATTGGACCGTGACGAAGCCGGAGCATTGGATGTTCGCCGGAACCGGGATGAAGCCGGGGGACCGCATTCCCGGCTTGGTCGGTTGGGAATACCACGGCGGTCCCGCCGACCTACCCGGCTTGGAAATCGTTGCGGCGGGAAATGCTTGGGTCGGCGGCGTTACTCGCTCCGCGTGGGCGGCGACGATCTACCCAGGGCCGAAAGATAACTTTGTCTTCAACGCCGCGACGATCTTCTGGTGCCAAGACCTGAGCATGCCGCCGGGTCACACGTTGCCCTGGTCGCACTGGAGCCGGCCGCACGGACCGGACGCGCGCGTGCAACGGATCACACACAACGTGCTGGAGCGCGCCGGTTGCCGGCGCACGACGCCGTAACAAATCGGCTCGCGGGGCGATCCGGCAATTCAGGGCTTGCCGCGCCCGGTCGGAGGCGCCGCCCGGCGCGGCGGCGGGAGTCGTGGTCGTCCGGCTTGATCCAACAAGCGCAAGGCGTCGTCGCGGACCCCGCTCGGCAAGTCGGTCGCGGCTTCCAAGTCGCGACGGATCTCATCCTTCATTCCTCGAAACGAGCGTGATTGCCCGCGATCGTCGGCGTCGCGATAAGCGACGTCGAGCTGAAAACGTTCGTCGCCGAGCGGCTTAATGTTCAAGTTCGCGCTCGATGTCGTCGCCTGCGGGGCCGTCGGAGCGGAGCGATTCAATTGAGCTCCGCTCGGCGCGGGAGGCGCGCGGCGTTGCGGGCTCGGCATCGTGCGCGGCGATCCCGCCGATTCGAGCCCCCGCAACGCACTCTGCAGGGCCTGCTCCGGGAGGCCGGCGTACGATTCAAGCCGGCCGCGAATTTCGTCCTTCGCTCCCTCGAATTCCGCGGTTTTTGGCGCCCCCTCGTTGCTCGAATAGGTGACAACCAACCGATAGCGATCATTTCCCAGCGGCGTGACGGCGATTTCGTTGCGCGACACCGTGATGTTCGGTTGACGCGGTTGAGGCGTCGAACGGGGACCGACGACTTCAGTGGGCGCCGCGGCGGGCTCAGAGAGCGTCGTCGCCGCTTCGGCCACGGTCTCGGCGGGAAGCGGCAGCGTCGTGACTTCCCACGACAAAACCCGATAACGGATGGTGCCTTGGCCTTTGGCCGAGACGCTCGCCGCCGGACGATCGAGCCCGAAGCTCACCGTGGTTCCTCCTTCCGGCCGCGGCACCAAAACATGGGTGCCGATATGCTGCACGAGCAAGTCTCCCGGATCTTCTCCGAAATGGGACAGCGGATCGTCCGGATCGGCGAGCGCGCCGTTGAATTCGGCGGGCACCCAGCCGACGCCGGCGGCGAAAAACTCGGCGCGCATGTGCGCGTCGATAGCGCCGCTTTCATCCGGCGCGCGATTCGTCGCGAGAATTCCGGCCAAGGTTCGCGCCGGGATGCCGGCGGAACGCATGGCGGCGGCGAAAACTATCGCCCGGACTTTGCAATCGGCCTTCTTCCAGGTGCAATACTCCGACGCCGGCAGGCCTTTGATATTTCCGGCGCGTTCGCGCGTGCGGTATTGCGCCAAGATCACGGCGAAGACACGTCGACCAAATTCGATCTCGTCTTCTGCTTCCGCACGGCGGAGTTGGTTGTGATCGAGCCACTCCTGAAATACGGCAGCTTTGTAATCCAAGTCGTGAGCAGCGGCGAGATTTCGGCGTCGTTCAGCATCGTCGAGCGCCGCCTGCGGAGCGGTATCGGTCGCCGATCGCCTCACTAGGCGGCGCGACCAAAGCGTCGCTTCATATGTGATCGTGACCGGCCATTCCTGTTCGGTGCTGCCGACGTTGCTCACGAGCAGCAGTCGCCCTTCGTCGCCCGACTCCCGCACGACTTTGGCCTGCGGAGTCATTCCCGTCGTGACGCCGGTTTGCGAGGGGAGCTTCGGCGCCAAGGCGGTGGTGATGACCCAGCGACTCGGAACGACGTCGGCGATGCTGTACTCGCCGCGATACACGGCCCGAATGCGCCTGAGCGGTGCGGTCTGCAGGACGTATCCGGCAGCGGAAGAGGAATTGCTCGGCGAGCCCCCATTGGAAGCCGTTGCGACGGGCGCCGCCGCAGTCGAAGGCATCGTTTCGGAACTCGTCGCCGGAATGACTTCCGATCGATAAAGAGTGCCGTCGAGGTCGATGGTGTAGAGGGCATCGGCGGCGGCGACCATGAAAGCGGTTTCTTCAAACCCGGCGTCGGCGACGGCGCGGCGTTCTCCCGTGCGAGGGTTCGTTTCATAGAGGCCGCCGCCGTCGTCGGCGGTGTAGATGCGATCTTGAAACACGGCTCCTGCCGTCGTGTTCTTCCAAGCGCCGGCCGCGCCGACTTGCTGCCAAGCGCCGGTGGCGGGATGAACGCGATACAGATTGCCGTCCGATTCCACGGTGTAGAGGTATTGCCGAACGACGAACATGAACCGCGTGTTCGCGAAATCCGCCTGCCCGACTTGAAGCCACAGCCCGTTGCTCGGTGTCGTGGCGAACAACCGCCCGTCGCCGTGGGCCGTGAGGATGACGCCCGTTTCGTCGGCCGGAACTTGCACGCCCGGCGCCAAGGTGGCGCGCCGGCCGGCATTGAATTGCCGAGCTTCCTCGGCATCGAATTGCCAAGCGGTGCCCGCCACGGCGTCGGCCCAACCGCCTTGTTCGCCGACGCGTTGCCAAACTCCGTTGCCGGCGCTGACTCGATAGAGGCTGCCGTCGGTCTCGATCGTGTACAGCCAGCCGCCGACGGCGAACATCGATTTCGTTTCGCCGAATTCTCCGGAGCCGACTAGGGAACTTTCGCCGCTATATGGGTTGATGCGATTTAGGTCGCTCGCTTGCACGGCGTAGAGCCAATCATTGAGCACCGCGACGGCGCGAGCGTCGGCGATGGCACTCACCGGTCCGACGCGCTGCCGCAACGTCGGCTCTGCCCGGGCCGCACCGGCGAGGCAAAAGCACAAGACCACGGCGATCCGGCGAACGGCGGCGTTCATGGTGGGTTCCTTCGGCGAGAGGAGCACGGCCGGGCAGCGACGACGTCGGCACGGCTGCGCATGGCTTGCCCGCCCTTTGTTTCACTTGAGACCATCGGCAACTCGCATACCGGCGCAAGGATCTGCGTCGGATAAAGGAACGGCGGGCTCCATTCCCGGCGGCAAAAGTTCTCGTCGCGTCGTGCTGAGAAGCGCTGACGCGTCGTACACTCGCGCCGCCGCGCCACGGAGCGTCACAGAGGCGTGCACGTTCGCGCGCCCCCGGCGCTTCGACTTCTTCGGTCGCGGCCGAATCCGCCGCCTTTACTCAGCGGCATCGCACTTGCTTGTCATCGGCGCAGTGCCTTCCACTTCACACAACGATTCGCTTTACCGTTCCCAAAGGATGCTGCCGTGAAAGCCCTACTCGTGGCCGCCGTCGCCGGAGTGTGTCTTGCGTCGTCCGTCGCTTTTGCCGAGGAAAAGGTCGGTGAAACGCTATTTAAGGAAGATTTCGCGGTGCTCGACCCCGGTTGGGGCGCGGCGAGCGATCGGCAGCGCGTCGAAGGAAACCGATTGATTCTGTCGCCGATGTCAAACAGCAGTTACCGCACGCTCTATCAAGGCGATGTGTATTCGGATATCGACGCTCGCGCCGAGGTGGCGCTCGCGCAAGGTCCGGAGAGCAATCCGGGCGGCCTGATCTTTTGGGCGGCGGACGGCGAACATTACTACGTCGCGGTCGTGACCGGCGACGGACGATTCGGCGTGATGCGAATGGTCGGCGGCCGTTGGCTTTATCCGGTCCAATTTCAAAAGAGCGAAGCGCTGAAAACCGGCTTGAACGCCGTGAACGAAGTCCGCATCGTCACTCACGGCAACACGGCGACGATGTACGGGAACGGAAAAGAGCTGGTCGCCTTTACGGGGCATCCGACGACGTCGGAAAACCTCATCGGCTTCTTCGCCGATTCGTCCGCCGGGGAGAACACCTGGAGCTTCGGGAAGCTGCTGATCCGTAAGCCGGCTCCCTGAACCGGCCCAAAGATTCGAGGGATCGTCGAGTTCGTGAGCCGGAGCCGCGGGCAGAGGTGAATTGACTCGCTTGCGCTGCGCAAGGAAGATGGCGTTGCGTCGTTGCGACGCGCCGGTTTCTTCGCTTGCCCCGCCGCGCTTTGGGCGACGGCGTCAGGAGTCGATGATGTTCACTGTCGTTGTTCGCCGTTTCGCCGTCGCTTTGCTCTGGGCTTGTGCTTTGCCGACTTCCGCCGAGGCCGCAGCGGCCGGCGAACGCAAACCGAACGTCGTGCTAATCGTGGCCGATGATCTCGGCTGGGCCGATCTCGGATGCTACGGCAGTAAGTTCCATCGCACGCCGAATCTCGATCGGTTGGCGAAAGAGGGGCTGCGGTTCACCGATGCGTACGCGGCCTGCCCCGTCTGCTCGCCGACGCGGGCTGCGATCATGACCGGCAAGGTGCCGGCTCGGCTCAAGCTCACCGATTGGTTGCCGGGCCGCGCCGATCGGTCCGACCAAATGCTCAAGCGGCCGCAGATTCGCCAAGAATTGCCGCTCGAGGAAACGACGATCGCCGAAGCTTTGAAAGCGGCCGGCTACGCGACGGCGTCGATCGGCAAATGGCATTTGGGGGGCTCAGGGTTCGGCCCGCGCGAGCAAGGGTTCGACGTGAACGTCGGCGGCGATCAGGCCGGCTCGCCGCGGAGTTACTTCGCGCCTTATCGCGGCGGCAAACGCGGCGACAAGCCGCAATTCATCCCGGGACTCGAAGATGCGCCCGACGGGGAATATCTGACCGATCGGCTGACGAGCGAAGCGGAGAAGTTTATCGAGGCGCATGGAACGAAGCCGTTCTTCTTGTACCTGCCGCACTACGCCGTGCATACGCCGCTCAAAGCGAAGCAGGCGATGATCGAAAGCTATGCCAAGTGGGACGGTACGCCGCACGGCAAGCAAGAGAATCCGATCTACGCCGCGATGCTCGAAAGCCTCGACGAAAGCGTCGGCCGGATTGTCGCCCAACTCGAACGGCTGAAATTGCTCGACGACACGCTCATCATTTTCACCAGCGACAACGGAGGCCTCGCGACGCTGGAAGGTGCGAATACGCCGGCGACGAACAACGGCCCGCTCCGTGAAGGAAAAGGGTATCTCTATGAAGGCGGCGTGCGGGTGCCGCTGATCGCGCGCGGCGCCGGAATAACGAAGCCGGGCCGCACCGACGCGACCCCGGTGTGGAGTTGCGATCTACTCCCGACGATTCTCGGTGTTTGCCAATGTCGGGCTGCCGGCGAGATCGACGGCGTGAGTCTGCTCCCGGTGCTGCAAGGCACGGGAGGCGTCGATCGCGAGGCGTTGTATTGGCATTACCCTCACTATGCGAATCAAGGGGGCAAGCCGGGGGGCGCGATTCGGGCCGGCAAGTGGAAGCTGATCGAGTTCTACGAAAACGGACGGCGCGAATTGTACGATCTGTCGAAGTCGCCGAACGAGTCGCGCAATCTCGCGGCGGAACAACCGCAGATCGTCGCCGAACTGGCTGCGAAGCTCGACGCGTGGCGCAAGGCGACGGCGGCCGATATGCCGACGTCGAATCCCGATTATGTGCCGAACCCGCCGGCCGGCGACGGTTCGATCACGTTGCCGGCCCGCTGGGCCGAGGTTCACGGAGTGCAACTCCGCTATGAACCGCTGCCGCACAAAAACACGCTTGGTTTTTGGGTCAACGTCGACGATTACGCGACCTGGGAATTCACGGCGACGAAGCCGGGTCGGTACGACGTTGAAGTGTGGCAAGGGTGCGGGACGGGCCAAGGCGGGAGCACGGCGGAAGTAAGCGTCGGGCGCGACGCGCTGACGTTCACGGTCGAAGACACCGGCCACTTCCAGAACTTCCGACCGCGCGTGGTCGGCTCGATCACCATCGACAAACCGGGACGGCACACGCTCACGTTGCGCCCCAAATCGAAAGCGAAAGCGGCCGTGATGGACGTGCGGCAGATCGTCTTGCGCCCGGCGAAGTAGGCTCTCACCCAGTTAATGCACAATCACCGGGGGCGGGTTTCTCGCGAGCTCCGCTTCCCATTCCGCCAAGCGGCGTTGTAGGTCGTGGAGCACGTCGGGATTGCGGTAGCCGAGGTCGACCCGTTCGCCGATGTCGTTCTCTAAGTCGAACAGCATCGGCAGTTGACCGTCGTGCACGAATTTCCATTTGCCGTGGCGCACGGCCTTCTGAAAGCGGTCGCTGCGGGCCACGCGCCAGAAGAATGTGCGCTCCTGCGGCGCAGCATCGCCGCGCAACAGCGGCAGCAGGTCGATGCCGTCGAAGGGGCGGTCGGATGGCGCGGTCGCACCGCAGACCGCGGCGATCGTGGCCGTGAGGTCCATGGTGATCGCCGGTTGGCGCGTGACTTTCGCTTTCGGCAAACCGGCAGGCCAGCGCATTAGACAGTTTACGCGAATGCCCCCTTCCCAGAGCGACTGCTTGTGATTGAACAGCGGCCGATTGTCGCTGAGCCGTTCGCCGCCGTTGTCGCTCGAGAAGATAAAGAGCGTGTCGTCGGCGACCTGATGCTTCTGCAGCGCGGCGAGCATTTCGCCGACGCCCCGGTCGATCCGTTCGACCATCCGGCGATAATCGTCGCGAGTGCCCTTATAGAGATCGTTGGGATCCATGCGCGAGGTCGGCTCGTCGGGCACTTGAAACGGGAAGTGCACGGCGTTGTACGGCACGTACATGAAGAACGGCTCGGTCGCGTGCTTCTCGATAAACCGCACGGCCCGCTCGTTGATCAAGTCGGTGAGGTAGCCTTCGACTTCGACGCGCTCGGTGTTGTCGCGGAGTTGGTGCGTGCCGTCTTTGTAAAGATGCGTGTAGAAGTCGGCGTGGCCCAAGAGGTTGCCGAAGTATTCGTCGAAGCCGTGGGCGTTGGGGCCGTATTCCGGCTTGTAACCGAGGTGCCATTTGCCGAAGCAGCCGGTCGCGTAGCCTGCCGCTTTCAGGAGCTTGGCGATCGAGGGCTCGGTCGTCGGGAGCCCGAGAGCGAGTTTGTCGTCGATCGGTTCGTAGCGATCGCCGTTGCGAATCTGCTGCTCGGCGGAGAACCCGAGCGCCCATTCAAACCCAGTACGCTGCTGCCAGCGGCCGGTGATGAACGCGCAGCGGGTGGGAGTGCAGACCGGGGCGTTGGAGTAGAAGTCGGTGAAGCGGACGCCTTCTTTCGCGAGGCGGTCGATGTGGGGCGTGGCGATATCGGTGCCGCCGTACGCGCCGACGTCGGCATAGCCGAGATCGTCGACGAGTACGAAGATGACGTTGGGCTTTTTTGCCGGCGTTAACGTCGCGGCCGGCGAGGGAGGAACAGAGAATGAGAAGAACACCCCGACGAGCGCCGGTGCGGCATATTGAAAGAATCGTGATCGAAAAGTCGATCTCCTCGTAGCCATCGCCGTCCTCGCAACGTTCGTCGTCTGAAAGCGACCGTCGAACGACGGTCGTGGCGTTGCAAATATCGACGACGGTCGGAGTCGGGTCAAACCCCGCCTGCGAAATCCATGGCGTGTGCGGCGCTTTATGCGGCGCGAGACGTCGCGATTTCGACCGGTCGGGGAGCGCTTTCCACAACGACGTCGAGTTCCGCCGCCTTCAGCTCTTTGAGCGATTCCTCATAGGTGTCGACGTGCGATTCTTGGCCGAATTCATTGGGAGCGACTTGGCGGGATGTCGATTCGGCTTGTGGGCCCCCGGCAAAGTCGAACAGGCGACGAATGACGTTGCGAATCAGCCAGTGGATCGATTGCGGACAACGTTCGGCGAAAAACAGAGCGACGATTAGGAGCATCGTCAGGCCTCGGTGCAACGGTCCGCTCAGCCGCGGCGCCACGGCGTGACTGAACGTTTCGGCGACGGCCCAGTTGCGGAGCTTAAGCAGTTGCTTGGTCGGCAATTCAGTAAGATTGAGGAAAAGCCGCTTACTGAAATCGATCGTCGACAAGCTCTCAAAGTACCAATTCCAGTCCATGCCGCGCTGCACGTAGTCGTGGAACATCTTCGAGTTCGGAAACAGCGTGACGTACGACGGTAAAAACAAGAGCTTCTGCTCTTTGCAGAAATCGACGGTCTCACGAATGCTCGTCTCCGTCTCCGCCGGGTGTCCGACCATAAAGTTGGCGATGAATTGCATGCCGACGTTCCGCGCCGCCTGCAGGCCGGCCGCTACCGCGGGCTTCTTGGCGTTCTTGTCCATCGCGTCCAGCAGCGTCTGACTGCCGCTCTCGACGCCGAACAACACATACGTGCAGCCGGCCTTTTTCATACGGCTCAGTTTGTCCTCGGTCGCCCAGTCGGCGCGGCCCGAAGTCGACCACGTTACGCCGAGCGGTTCGACGGCTGAACAGACTTCCTCCAGACGCTTCCGATGCGTGATGAATTCCTCGTCCGCGAAGTGGAAGTCGGTGACTCCGTAGCGCGAGCGGAGCATCTCAATTTCCGCCGCCAGGCTGTCTACGGAACGAAATCGTTGAGCCTTCGACGGCGCTTCCTGCACCGAACCGTGGATTTGCTTAAGCAGCTTATTGTTGTTGATGACCGAGTTGATGCAAAAGTTGCACTTAAACGGGCAACCGCGCGAGGTGAGCATATGCATCGAGCGCGCGCCGCGGCCGTTGTAGGAGTATCGGCTGATGTATTCGACGTCGAACAGGTGATAAGCGGGATAGGGCAACGCGTCGAGATCTTGCGGCGCCAGGGCGCGAGGCTGGCGAATGATCGAGTCGCCGCGGCGGTAGACGAACCCGGCTAGATCTTCGCAAGGCTGTTCTTCCTCGAGGGCTCTGAGCAAGGGAGGCAAAGCGTTCTCAGACTCGCCGGTGGCGACGACGTCGGCTCCGGTGTAGCGCAGCACCACTTCCGGGATGTCGCTGACGCCGACGCCGCCCAGGATGACGCGGCAATCCGCCTGCGCGCGCTTGACGATTTCCGTCACATGTCGCATGCCTTTGACCTGCATTGCGAAGCCGCCCATGAAGCAGACTTGAAAGCGCTTTTGCGCCAGTGTTCGCTCCAACGCGGCGTAAGTGACGCCCATGTTATGCATGTCGACCACGGTGATTTCGTGGCCGGCCTGCTCGGCGACCGCGGCGACGTAGCCCAATCCCAGCGGTAAGTATTTGATCTCGGACTTCCCGGGATAAATCGGATGGACGACTAGGATATTCATCGCGATCACTTCGATGCATTGACGCAGGTATTTGGCGCGCGGATGTGCGCAAAGGTACGAGACGGTAACCCCAACTGGGTGAGACGGGCAATGCCAGTATTTTTGCTACGACGTAGTCGCCGGGGGCCGGAAAACTGTTTGACGTGATGAGTGGTACTTGCAGTGCCGGCCCGCAATCGGCATTCGTCGGTGGAAAGCAATCGCGGGACGAGTCGCCCATCCGTTATGGCGAAGTCGTCGGTCGTCCGGGCCGTGGCGAGTCTTCACCGATTGAAAGCGCGAAGGCTTAGATCCACGTCCGGCAAGCACTCGGCGATTCCATCGTTTTGCGTCGTCGGCAAAGGCGAATCGACTGACGGCATTCTTCGCCGTCGGTGCAGCACACTCGATGGCATACTTGATGAAATCGTGCGCCGTGAAGCATCTTCCGCCGCGGCTGCGCGCGAATCCTTTACCGCATCAGGCGCGGCGACTAGAATCGGCCGACGTTTTGTCGTCCTGAATCGAAGTGAGCGAACTTATGAGCGCTGAAGCTCGTGTGAAAGAGTTGGGTTTGAAGCTCCCGCCCGTGCCGAAGATAGGCGGCGTGTATAAGCCGGTCGTCATCGTCGGCAATTTGGCCTATGTGTCGGGTCACGGTCCGCTGAAAGACGACGGCACCCTCATCACCGGCCGCGTCGGCGACGATCTCGATAAAGAGGCCGGCTATGAAGCGGCGAAGCAGGTCGGCCTGACGATCTTGACGACCCTCCGCGCGCAGTTGGGGAGTTTGGACCGTGTGAAGCGCGTCGTAAAGACGCTCGGCATGGTCAACGCGACTCCCGACTTTAAGTTTCATCCGGCCGTGATCAACGGCTGCAGCGAACTCTGGGGCCAAGTCTGGGGCGAAGAGGCCGGCATCGGCGCTCGCAGCGCCGTCGGCATGGGAAGCCTGCCGGGGAACATCGCCGTCGAGATCGAGGCGATCTTCGAACTGAACGAGAAGTAGGAAGCGATGAATGCGGAATGCCGAGCGATGAACGGCGGAGCGAATTCCCGTTCATCATTCTCGTTTCGTCTTCCGCACTCCCTCATAAATCGCCCAAGCGCGTTTGCAGAGCGCCGTCCGCGGTGCGCAGGTGCTCGATTTCATTGAGCGTCAGCAAGCGCAAATGGTCGGTCGTGTCGATGCGGCTGATGGAACCGTTGTAGAGCATGAAGGGCCGGCTTTCCGGCGCGATGCCCAGCAAGCCTTTGAAGGCCGCGGTGATAAGGCCGCCGTGGGCGACGACCGCGGCGATCCGGAAATCGGCCGCGAGGATATCGCGAAATACGGCGGTGCCGCGTTCGACGAGATCGCGCCGCGACTCGCCGCCGGGCATGCGATAGTCGGGATCGTGGCGCCTCCATCGCTGCGTTTCTTCCGGATAGCGCTCGGCCATCTCGGTCGGCAGCAGGTTTTGAAACACGCCCGCGTTGAGTTCCTGCAAGCGGTCGTCGGTGCGAATGTCGACGCCGCAGGCCGCGGCGATCGGCCGCGCCGTTTCGAAGGCCCGGCTCAGCGGGCTGCTGAAGACGATTTCGACGCCTGCGCCGGCGAGCGCCTTAGCGATGCAGGCCGCTTGCGTGCGGCCGAGCGGCGAGAGCGGCGTGTCGAGTTGGCCTTGAATGCGACCTTCGGCATTGAAGGTCGTTTCGCCGTGGCGAATGCAATACAGCAGCATGGAACCGGTCGGTGGGGTCGTGAGGAGGCGATCGCAAGAACAATATACGATCGGCCCGACATTAGACCCGCCGCCGGCGACGAACGGCAAGTGGCACCTGGAAGCGGCCAGATTGCCGCTCCGGTCGGCTAGTGTTGCGGCGTCCGCGAAGGACGAATGAGCGACACCAACCGCTTCACAAAGCCTTTGGGCTCGCGGAGTCCTTCGCGGAGCACGGGATAGCGAGGGTTGTAGTAGCGCGGAGCGGCGCCGGTGTAGACCGCCATCAGGAAGCCGAGGCACAAGTTTGTGACGGCGACGACGAGGGTGAACGCGGCCATGACGACTAGCTCCGAACCGAGAGCGAAAAAAGGAACTCGCTGACTCTCAAGCCTAGGCTGCAATCGGAGCCGCGGCAGGCACGCGGTCTCGCGGCGGTCCGCTTTTACCGCGAAAAACCCTGCCGGCGGGTGCTGCCGGCCGCACGGTTTCGACGGCGCGGTGCGGTCGTGACGACTATGCCGGACGCGGCCGCGACGTGATGCGGCCCCGATCTGTGGTGGACCTCGTCGGCGGCGGCGCTTAACGTATTCGTCTTTCCCGCCTCGAATTCGCCGCCGCTCCTCCGCCGAAGTGAAATTGCCATGCGCACCAGCAAGATCAAAGCCAAGCTCCGTCGCAACGAAGCGGTGCTCGTCACCGCGCTCCACTTGAACGACCCGGTCGTGTTTGAAATGGCGAGCCTCTACGGCTTCGACGGCCTCTGGCTCGACATGGAACATCAAGCGCGCAGCGTGGAGACGGCGTCGCAGTTGATTCGCGCCGCGCGCGTGGGCACGTCGGACGTGATGACCCGGTGCGCGAAGGGCGAGTTCTTACGACTTGGCCGGATGCTCGAAATCGGCGCGACGGGCATCATGTATCCGCGCTGCGACGACGCGGCCGAGGCCCGCGAGGTGGTGCGGTGGGCGAAGTTCGCGCCGTTGGGGAATCGCGGCATCGATTCGGCGGGCGCGGACAATCCCTACTGCACGATGCCGATGGTCGACTACTTGAAGGCGGCGAACGACGAGACGTTCATCGTCATTCAGGTGGAAGACGACGGCGCGCTCTCCAACGTCGAAGAGATCGCCAAGGTCGACGGCGTCGACGTGATCTTCTTCGGTCCCGGCGACTACAGCATTCTCGGCGGGTTCCCCGGCCAATGGGATCACCCGAAGATCGGCGCGGCGATGGAGCGGATCGCCGCCGCCGCCAAATCCGCCGGCAAGCATTGGGGCATGCCGGTGCTTAACGACGTCGCCTTCGCCAAAAAGGTGTACGACATGGGGGGGCGCTTCATGGCCAACGGCGCCGATCAGCAGATGATTCGCGCAGGCTTCGAAGACCTGCAGAAGCGCTTCGGTCCGGTCGGCCTTGCGTTCGAGCGCCGCGTCTAGTCGGGGCGGCGGATTTTCGGTTTTCCGTTGATAGTATTGGGCGACTAGAACTTCATCGAGAGTGCGGCCGACGTCTTCCGTCACCGAAAACCGATCGTCCAAGACCGGAATCCAGCCTTACATGCCTACGTCGGCCCAGATGACGCGAGCCCGCCTCTTGGTCTGCGGCGCGGCCGTGCTCTGGAGCACGAACGGGTTGTTCGTGAAGAGCGACGTGTTCGCCGCTTGGCCGGCGGAACAGCGCGGCATGTTGCTGGCTTTGTGGCGGGCGGTTTTTGCGGCCTTGGCGCTTTTGCCGCTCGTGCGGCGCGTGCAGTTTCGCTGGACGATGGTGCCGATGACGCTCGTTTTTTGCGGCATGAATTTGTCGTTTCTGCAGTCGATGGTTTGGACCACGGCCGCGAACGCGATTTGGTTGCAGAACATCGCGCCGGTCTGGGTTTGCCTGTTCTCGCGGCTCTCAGGCGAAACGCTCGACCGGCGCGACCTCGTGCCTCTCGCGTTCTCGGTCGGCGGCGTGGGCCTCATCTTGAGTTGCGAATTAAGCGGCACGAGTTGGAGCGGCACCGCGCCGCAAGGCGTGCTCTTAGGTCTCCTTTCAGGTTTGTTCTATGCCGTGACGATTTTCTTCTTGCGGCGGCTTTGCGACGTCGATTCGGCGTGGCTCGTCGCGCTGAATCTGACCACGACGGCCGTGATCCTTGCGCCGTTGCCCAGCTACTTCGGCATCTGGCCGTCGACGACGCAGTGGCTCGTGCTCATCGCTTTCGGCGCCGTGCAGATGGGCGCTCCCTACTATCTTTTCGCACGCGGCCTGAAGACCATCTCGAGCCAGGAGGGCGTGGCGATCGGCTTGCTTGAGCCGCTTCTAGTGCCCCTCTGGGTACTGCTGCGCTATGCGGAGCGGCCTGCTTGGTGGACGGTGGCCGGCGGCGCGCTGATCTTCGTGGGGCTGGCCTGGCGGTATCTCGTTCCCGTCGTCATTCGCCGGCCACGCTGATCGGAACGGCCGCCAAGCAGAACAGCGGAATCAATAGCGCGATTAGTCCGATGATGCGGCGCGTGAAGCCGAGCGGCGCTAGGTCGTTGCGCGTCGGCGGATGATCGACGCCGATGATAAACAGCACGCAGAGCATGACGACCCACTGCGTTTGCCCTGCCCAGAGAATGGCCCCGAGCGCAGAGAGCACGATGCCGCGAGCCAAGAGATGGGCCCGTCGTCCGAACAGCGCGTAGGCCGTGTGCCCACCGTCGAGTTGACTGACGGGAAGCATGTTGAGTCCGGTGATGAGCACGCCGAGCCAGCCGGCGAGGTAATACGGATTCGCGGCAACGACCTGATCGGCAGGCCACTGCGGATGAAGATGCCGGGCCATCAGCGTAAAGATGTACGGATCGTGCATCACGAGCATCGGCGGGACGTCGCCCGCGTAAGGCTGCGCGACTGCGATGCCGTGCCAAGCGATCGGCAAGGCGACGACAAGACCGGCAATCGGTCCGGTAATGCCGATGTCGAAGAGTTGCTTGCGATCGGCCTGCGAACCTTGCATGCCGATCACAGCGCCCATCGTGCCCAAGGGCATGAGCGGCATTGGAATGAAATACGGCAAGCTGGCGGGAATGCGGTGGTAGAGCGCTTGGAGAAAGTGCCCCATCTCGTGCGCGAGCAAGATCGACATGACGCAAAGCATGTAAGTCAGGCCGGTTCCCCAATCGACGACGGGAACAAGTTGCCCGTCGGCGGCGATTTCCGAATGAACGGCGCCGGTGTAGAGCGTCGAGAGGCCGGTGAGGACGAAAAGCGTCAGCGGCAGAGCAATGCGGCGCTTGCGCACCGGCGGCGCCTGCTCCGCGGGTGCGTCGGGCGGTACGGCGAACTGGGCGGGAAACGTGTCCAAAAGACCGATTCACGAACTAAAGACGACGGGAAGCCTCGTTTGTACCGTAGCAGAACCGGCGGAGTCGCGGCAGGGGTGGCGGCCGGCGACGGCTTGCCGATGCCGACTTCACGGCCGCTCGTTCAGCAAAGTTCGATGCTCTTCGACGTATCGCCGGCGGCGCACCGGGCCGCGTAGAGGCAGCGCTCGGCGGCCGTCAAAAGTTCGGCAAGCGGGAAGTTGGGCGGCGGCGCGTTCACCGTCGCGGTGCCGCAACTCAAAGTCGTCGAGCCCTCGACGTCGAGCGGGCACAGCTGACGATAGCGACGGAGGATCTCGTCGACGAGTCGGAGCGTGCGAATTCGTTCGGTGCCGGGAAGGACGATCCCCCAGCGCTGCGCAGATTCTCGCACCAAATTCCACCGCGGGTGTTCCACCGATCGGCAGGCGTCTTCGAACGTCGCGACGGCGTACTCTTCCCAGACCGGTCCGAGCTTGACACGCAACTCGTCAAAGCGATCAAGCTCCACGAGCACGAGGCTCAGCGGCACGCGAGTGCGCCGACACAAGGCGAGGGCGTCTTCCAGGCGATCGTCCAGCGCCGCAGGTGAGCCGAACGGTGAGCCGGCGCCGGCGAGCGAAGATTTCATTACGCGTCGGGCCGTCGTTGCGGCGTTCGAGACGTTAGTCGTCGTCCGGTGCGTCTCGCCGGTCGGATGAAGTTCACGGTGCATGGCGGTAAAGCTTGCCGCGCCCTCGGCGGATTCTCGGGCCTCAGCGCGCAGCGCGCCGAGGTTCTCGAATAATTCTCGTTCGGCGGAGTCGTCGACCGGAGCGGCGTCGCACAGTTCGGCGGCGGCTTTGCGTCGGCGCAGGAGTTCTTCGACGACCTCCTCCGACGCGGTCAGCATCCGTCGGTGGGCCTTTTGCAGCACTTCGCGATAAGAGTGTTCGGAACCGACTTCCACGTGCAGTACTCGGCCGAGCTGGTCGACTTTCTGTTGCACGGCTTCTGCGAGATCGGCGAGTTGTTCGGCGGTGAGCCTGCGGCGAACATGCTCGTCTTCCACCAATTCCGGCCAGAGTTCCGTGCGGCCGTCGACGACGATCGTCGCCAAACGGTCGGCCGCTCGCAACAGCGCGGCTTGCGGCGCAAGCTCGGTCGGTTCTTCTTGAAGCGAGTCTTCTTTCGCCCGTTGCAACAGCGACAAGCCCTGCTCGACGGCGACGATCAACGCCGGCGGCAGCTTCCAATCGGCCATCAGGCGGAGCGTCAGATCGGTGTGGTCGAAGCCGTAGTAGCGACGTTCGTTCGCAGCCAGCGGCGCGGCGTCGTCGAGCGAGCGCCGATAGAGGTTGGCATAGCGTTCGCCCCCTTCTTGGATGAAGATGAGAATGCCGAGGTCGCCGAGCAAGCCGGCGAGAAAGGCCTCGTCGTCGTGACCGGCTCCGACCACGCGCGCTAATTCGCGAGCCGCGACGGCGCGAGTGAGCGTGCGCGTCCAATAGCTACGAAGGACGTCGGCCTCTTTCGCCGCGAACATCCGCTCCGGCAGGGAAAAACCTAACACCAGCAACTTCAGCGCCTTCACCCCCAACAACGCGATCGCTTGATGAAGATCGGCCACGGGGCGGGCGAGTCCGAATAATGAACTGTTGACGACGCGGAGCAACTTGGCCGAGAGTGCGGGATCGCGCTCGACCGACGCTTTCAGTTTGCCGGCGTCGGCCTGCGAGTCGTCGGCGAGCGCCAGCACCTCGACCGCGACGGCCGGAAGGCTATAGAGATCGCGGGCCTGACGAACGAACGTATTGAGCTGAGTTTCGCGACGCGTCATGATTCGCAGAGCGGCGACAAAGAACGCACGCTGCGGAAAGCCGAAGCGCGGCGGAGGGCTCTGAAGTCTACGACACGCCTCAGAGGTTGCGGGCCGCTACAATCGGTATAAGCGGGCCGCACGTTTTACGGCGAGCCGCCGGCATGAGTCGGTCGGTCACCCAACGAAAGTCGACGGTGCGATGGGCTGCCCTTTGCGACGGACGCCTGATGGCCTCCGCTCGCCGGAAAAATAGGAAGTGCGCTTTCGGCGGATCCAGCCTAGGAGCCTAATAGTCCGCGCCAGTTCGGAGTGCCGAAGGAGACGTCGAGCGCCTGCTGGACGACGTCGATCACGCGGTCGCGCGTCACCGGCTTTCGGAGCACGTCGAATACTTGGGCTTCGCGGGCCTCGGCGATGAGTTGTTCGTCGGCCTCGGCCGACAGCAGAATCCAAGTCGGCGGCAGGCGAAACTCTCTCAAGCGGCGAATGGCGTCGAGCCCGTTCAGCCGCGGCATGTGCATATCAAACAGAGCCACATTCACCGTTTCATGGCGAAGAATTTCCACGGCTTCTTCACCGTCGCCCGCCGTCAGCAAATGAAAACCGCGCGGCTCGAACATATCGCGAAGCGTTTCACGAAAGTCACGATCATCGTCGGTGATGAGGAGCGAGGGAGCGACCACGGCCGTACTCGAAGCGAAAATACACCTGCAAAATAGGCGGAACAACGAATCGAAGGCCTTCAATGCAACGTCCGTACCGCCGGCGATTCGCGTGACGCAAAACACGAGATTGCGGGGCTACGAAGCGTCGCAAGGCGGAGCCTTGTAACATTTTAGCTCACGCCGTCAAATAGCATGTGCGATCGCCTCGAGAGCAATTTAAGCGGTTATTGCTTCGTCTCGTGCCGAAACGGCAGGCAGTTCGCTTGCGCAGCCCGACGCGAATGCCAAAAACGCTCCGTGCAGACATTCTGCAAAATCGCCGGCGTTTGAGACATCGTCTCGCCGTAACACTTTTGCGGCGTAACGGCTTTCGACCGTCGGCGGCTTGTCACTCTTAGCGCCGTTCTTATACTACGGCAGGACCGCGCTATCGCGCTTGCCGCCTTCAATTCGGCCTTGGCCGTCTCTGCCCCTCCTGCCGACCCCGATTGGGGGGTCAAGGAAACATCTCTGTGGAAGCTACCGCTGCGTCGTCGGAACCCAAAGTCGGCACGTTCTTTGGTCGCAACGAGTTTTTGATTCGCCGGCTGCACTCGCTGACCGGGCTGCTGCCCGTCGGCGCTTATATGTGCGTCCATCTGCTGACGAACGCCAGTACGCTCGGCGGTCCGGCCATGTTTCAGAAGAACGTCGACCTCATCCATTCGCTTGGGCCGGCGCTGCCGATCGTCGAGTGGACGTTCATCTTCTTGCCGCTGATTTTCCACGCCGTCGTCGGCGTGGTCATCATCCGCAGCGGTAACCCAAACTTGAGCAGCTACCACTACGTGGGCAACGTTCGCTATACGCTGCAGCGCGCGACGGCGTGGATCGCGCTGTTCTTCATCGCCTACCACGTGTTCCACATGCACGGCTGGTTTCACAATGCTTGGTGGCTCGAAAACGTGGCCAACGACAAACTTGGCGGTCATCAGTTCGATCCGCATCGGGCGACCTCGACGGCCGCGATCGCGCTCTCGGCGTTCTGGCGGAAAGCTTTTTACGCGATCGGCGTGATCTCCAGCGTGTTCCACTTCGCCAACGGTCTGTGGACGATGGGCATCACCTGGGGCGTATGGACTTCGGCTGCGGCGCAGAAGCGGGCCAACTGGATTTGCGGAGCGGTCGGCGTGGCTATGACTCTCGTCGGGTTGGCGGCGCTTGCCGGCGTGACGTCGACGGACGTTAAGAAGGCCGAAGCTTATGAAGACGCCCACCTCGAAATACAGCATGAAGCAGAGCGGCGCGCCGAAGAGAAACTGAAGAAACTCAGTGCGGCTCCGGCCGCGACGGCAAGCGGCGCCGCTCGCAAGTAGTCCTCGTTCGACTTCGTACGATACTCCTCGATTCGGTCCGTTTAGACTCAGTTTGAAGTTACGCACATGGCAAAAGAGCGCGTGTTGGTCGTCGGCGGCGGGTTAGCAGGCTTGGCCGCGACGATGCAGTTGGCCGAACAAGGCGTCGCCGTCGATTTGATGAGTCTGACTCCGGTGAAGCGCTCGCACAGCGTTTGCGCGCAGGGGGGAATCAACAGCGTCAACGATCTGACCCGTCAACAGGGCGACAACGAGTGGCTCCACTTCGACGACACGGTCTACGGCGGCGACTTCTTGCAGCACCAACCGCCGGTCAAGGAAATGACCGAGTGGGGTCCGAAAATCATCAATCTGATGGATCGCCTCGGCGTGCCGTTCAATCGCACGCAGGAAGGTTATCGCGACCAACGCCGCTTCGGCGGCACGCTCTTTAAACGTACGGCCTTCGCAGGCGCGACCACCGGCCAGCAACTGCTTTACGCGCTCGACGAACAGGTTCGCCGCTGGCAAACGACCGGCTCCGTGAAGAAGTACGAGTTTTGGGATTTTCTCGGGCCGATTCTCGACGACCAAGGCATGTGCCGCGGCGCCGTCGCCCAAGACCTCGTGACGATGGAAATTCGCAGCTTTCCGGCCGACGCCGTGATCGTCGCCACCGGCGGTTGCGGACTCATCTTCGGTCGCTCGACGATGTCGATGGCTTGCACCGGCAGCGCCGTCTCGCGCTGCTTCCGCGCAGGTGCGAAGTACGGGAACGGCGAATTCATTCAGGTGCATCCGACGGCCATCCCCGGCGCCGACAAGCTCCGGCTCATGAGCGAAAGCGCACGCGGCGAAGGAGGCCGCGTGTGGGTACCTCGCAAGCCGCAGGATCCGCGTCCGCCGAAGCAGATTCCGGAAGCCGAGCGTTACTACTTCCTCGAGGAGCGCTATCCGAAATACGGCAATCTCGTGCCGCGCGACATCGCCACGCGCGAGATTTTCAGCATTTGCACGGAAGACGGTTTGAGCGTCGAGAAAGACCGACTCTGCGTGTATCTCGATCTTACGCACATTCCCCGCAAGACGCTCGACGCCAAGCTCGGCGGCATCTTGGAAATCTACGAGAAGTTCCAAGGGGTCGACCCGCGCGAAACGCCGATGAAGATCTTCCCCGCGGTGCACTACTCGATGGGCGGCTTGTGGGTCGACTACGAGAAGAGCGAAACCGGCGGTTTGAAGCTCGGCTCGCCGCGTAATCAGGTGACCAATATCAAGGGGCTCTACGCGATCGGCGAATGCGACTATCAGTACCACGGCGCCAATCGCTTGGGCGCGAATTCGCTGCTGAGTTGCATCTTCAGCGGGATAATCGTTGCGCCGACGGTGCAAACCTGGATGAAGTCGCTCAAGGGAAGCCTCGCGGCCGATCAGCCGGCGTCGCTCTACGAATCGGCCAAGAAGAAGCACCAAGCCGAGCACGACGCGCTGCTCAAGCGTCCGGCCGGCGGTGAGAATCCTTACTTGATCCACCAAGAACTCGGCAACGTGATGACGAAGGCCGCGACCGTGGTGCGGCACAATAACATCCTCCGCGACGCTTATGCCGAAGTGCAGAAGCTCGCCGAGCGGGCTCAACGCTGCTCGCTGTCCGACACCGGCAACTGGACGAACCAAAACGTCGTCTTCACCAAAGCCTTGCTCGACATGTTTCCGATCGCCAAGAGCATTCTCAAAGGCGCACTGCAGCGCGACGAGTGCCGCGGCGCTCATTACAAGCCGGAGTTTGCGATGCCCGGCATCGACGCCGCCGCCGCACCGGCCGAGCGCCGTCGGTTGGCTGAGGAGTGGGTCGACCGGTTCGAGGCGAGCACGAAGAAGTGGCTGAAGAGCACGATCGCCGTGCTCGGCAAAGACGGCGAACCGGAATTGTCGTACGAAGACGTCGACACTTCGTTGATCACCCCTCGGCCGCGGCTGTACGGTTTGGTCGGCGCGGAAATCATTGAAGAGGTCTGGAAACAGCGCCAAGCGGAGCAGTCCGCGGCGGCGCAAGCGGGCACCAATGGAAACGGAGCTTCGGCCGTCGGTGCGGCTACGGCGAGTGCGTCGTAAGTCTCAACCGTCAGGAAATTTCGCGGCCGAGTCCGTTCGTTCGATAGCGAGTTCACAAAAGTAGTAGGCTCATGATTCAAGCAGCTTCACACGACGATCATGCTCCCGGCGGCCAAGCCGCGCCGGCCACGTTCACGGTTCGCGTGCTCCGCCAAGACGCCCCCGACGCTCCGAGCTATTGGGAACGTCACGTCGTCGCCCGCGAAAACGACATGAATGTGATCAGCGTGCTCCAGCGGATCGCCGCGCACGCCGAAACGGCCGACGGCGAAACGGTGACTCCCGTCGCCTGGGATTGCAACTGCCTCGAAGAGGTCTGCGGCGCTTGCACGATGGTCATTAACGGCAAGACGCGCCAGGCTTGCTCGGCGCTCGTCGATCGGTTGCTCGTCGACAACCCGGAGGAGATCGAGCTGCGACCGATGACGAAGTTTCCGGTCGTCCGCGATCTGATGGTCGACCGCGCCCGCTTGTTTCGCGGACTGCAGAAGGTCAAAGCCTGGATTCCCGTCGACGGTTACTACGACATGGGCTCCGGTCCGCGCGTGGCCGCGGCCGATCAAGAGGTGGCCTACCCGCTGAGCCAGTGCATGAGCTGCGGCTGCTGCCTGGAAGCCTGCCCGCAGTACGTAAAGATCGAGATTAAGAAGAAGGACGGCGAGACGGAAGAAGAGTTCCGGAAGCGCGAAGCGGCGGAATTCGACCGCGGCTTCATCGGCGCCCACGCGATCAGCCAAGCGATGCTCTTCAACGGTCACCCGACCGGCAAGATGAACGCCGGCGAGCGGCTCGACGCCTTGATGGCCGAAGGCGGAATTCAAGACTGCGGCAACGCGCAAAACTGCGTGGCCGTCTGTCCGAAAATGATTCCGCTGACGACGTCGATCGGCCGCGCCGGCCGCGCCACGACTTTGCATGCCTTCAAGAAGTTCTTCGATCGATAATGCGGATACTGGCGATCGGCGACATTCACGGCTACCGCGCAGCGCTCGACGCGCTGTTGGACGCCGTGCGGCCGACCTCGGCCGATTGCCTCATCTTTCTCGGCGACTACGTCGATCGCGGGCCCGACTCGCGCGGCGTGCTCGATCGCGTGATTGAACTGGAACGCAAGCTCCGCGTCGTCGCGCTGCGCGGCAATCACGAGCAGATGATGATGGAATCGCGCGGCGGGCCGGGACTGCTGCCGACGTGGCTCTTTAACGGCGGCGAAGCAGCTCTGGCCAGTTACGCCCAGCCGGGCCGTGAAGGAACGTTGGCCGACGTGCCGACAGGGCATTGGAGCTTTCTCGATCACGTCTGCGTCGATTGGTTCGAAACCGACGATTTCTTTTTCGTTCACGGCGGCGTGGTGCCCAACGTGCCCATCGCACAGCAGCCGCCGCAGGTGTTGCGCTGGCAGAAACTCACGGCCGCCGTGAAGCCGCACTACTCCGGCAAGACGATGATTTGCGGGCACACCCCGCAATCGTCGAAGCTGCCGCTCGACCTGGGGTTCGCGATCTGCATCGACACCGGGATTTATATGGACGGCGGCAAGCTGACTTGCCTCGACGTGGAAGCCGGCGACTTCTGGCAAGCCGATCAACAAGGCGCGGTGACGACCGGTCATTTGGACGATCTCGAAGATGAATTCTAAGTTGCCGGCATTGCCGTCGTTTGCTGCTCGTCTTGTTGCATTCGTGCCGGCGGGTTAGATTTTCCGACCGCACTTGATCTACGGCGCTTCGACGGGCGGAGCCGCAAGCGGCCGGTCCGATCAGTGCGAAACGACCCTGCCGAACAGCAAGCCGTGGAAAGGATTCCCGCTATGCCGCAAACTCCGCGCACCCTTGGTGAACTGGCCCAACTCGTCGGCGGAACCGTTCGCGGCGACGCCGCGATCACCGTGACCGACGCCTCGCCGCCGGCCACCGTCGCCGCCGGTCAGCTCACGATGCTCGATTCGGTCGATCGGGCCAAGAAGCTCGCCGGCACGGCTGCGGCCGCCGTCGTTGCGCCGGTCGGCGCGGCGACCGAATTGCCCACCATTGAAGTGGCCGACGTCCATGCCGCGTTTAAGACGATCGTGGCTCTGTTCCGCCCGACGTATGTCGGCACCCGCCGCGGCGTCAGCCCGCACGCGATCGTGCGTCCGACGGCGAAGCTCGACCGCAGCGTCGTCGTTTACCCGCACTGTGTGATCGAAGACGACGTCGAAATCGGCCCCAATACGGTGATCCACGGCGGCGTCCACATCATGGCCGGCACGAAAATCGGCGCCGACGTCACGATCTTCCCCAACGCCGTGCTCTACGACAACACGATCGTCGGCGATCGCTCGATCATCCACGCCGCCGCAGTGCTCGGCGCCTTCGGCTTCGGCTATAAGCAGGTCGGCGGCAAACATGTGATGACCGCGCAGCTCGGCTACGTCGAACTCGGTTGCGACGTCGAAATCGGCGCGGGCACGACGATCGACCGCGGCACCTACGGCCCGACCCGAATCGGCGAAGGAACGAAGATCGACGATCAAGTGATGATCGGCCACAACTGCGTGATCGGAAAGCACAATCTGATCTGCTCGCAAGTCGGAATCGCCGGCAGCTCGTCGACGGGCGACTATGTCGTCATCGCCGGCCAAGCGGGCCTCCGCGACCATATTCATATCGGCGATAAAGCCGTGCTTTCGGCCATGGCCGGCGTGATCAACGACGTGCCGGACGGCACCGTGATGATGGGCATTCCCGCCACTCCGGAACGCGAACAAAAGCTCAAGCAAGTGGCCTGGATGAAGTTGCCGGAGATGCGGCAGGAGTTCAAAGAACTGCAACGCACGGTTGCCCAGCTTCAGGCTCAACTGGCTCAACTTGCGCCCCGAGCCGGCGACGACAAGGCGGCGGCTTAGGATCGGAAAAGCCATTGTTATGACGACGTCCGCGGTGAACGATCGACGCATCGGCCTTTTCGCGGCTTGGGGACGCTATCCGGTCGTCGTCGCCGAAGCGCTCGTCGCACAAGGCTACGAGGTGTATTGCTTGGGCGTGAAAGGCCACGCCGAAGAAGCGGCGCTTCGGCCGTTCTGCAAGGCGTTTCAATGGAACGGTCTCGCCCGCTATTCCTCGTGCTTGCGCTTCTGGCGGAAGCACGGCGTGACGCAGGCCACGATGGCCGGCAAGATTCATAAGACAATTCTTTATCGTCCGCTCGTGTTTCTGCACAACGTACCCGACGTGCGGGCGTTCACGATGTTCTTCCGCAACTTCTGGCTGACCGACGGCGATCGTCGCGACGATACGCTGCTGGGCACCGTCGTTCGCGAGTTCGCCAAAGACGGCGTCGAGTTCGCACCCGCCACCGATTTCGCTCCGGAGTTGCTCGTGAAGTTTGGCCAACTCTCCCGCCGCGCTCCGACCGCCTTGGAGCGCAAAGACATCGAATTCGGCTGGAACCTGGCCAAGGAAATGGGCCGGCTCGATATCGGCCAAAGCGTCGTCGTGAAGGGACGCAACGCGCTGGCCGTCGAAGCCATCGAAGGGACCGACGCTTGCATCCGCCGTGCGGGCGAACTCTGCCGCGCCGGCAAGTTCACCGTGGTCAAGGTCGCCAAGCCGCAGCAAGACATGCGCTTCGACGTCCCCACGATCGGCCTCGGCACCCTTGAGCAGATCGTCGCCGCCGGCGGCAGTTGCCTCGCCGTCGAAGCCGGGAAGACGATCATCATCGACGAGCCCGCCGTGCGGGCCTTCGCCGATCGCCACGGCATCGCGCTCGTGGCCTATAGCGCCGCCGAGCAAGCGGGTGCGAGCGAGGCGGCCTAGCCGGAGTTTTCGCTCGGAGGCTCTACGCGAACAATCGCCTCGCCACTCCGATCGAGCTTCAAACGCCTTAAATCTAGGCGTCCTGGAGCCTGCGGGCGTCGCCGGCCCACGCAATCCAGTCTCCGACCTCGGCCAGGTCCGGACGTGGATTGTTCCGAAGCACCTTCTCCCCCTCTTGGGTGGATAGAAAGTCTTCCACGTCGCTGAGCAAGCTCGCCGCCTTGCGGGCCGCCAGCTCCTCGGCGTCGTCGACTCCGCAGCCGACCAAGATCTGAGCGTCGTGCCCGCGCAGCCGCGGCACGCGACAGACGAGTTGTGCCTGCTTCTGCCAACGGCGGACGACGCCGGCGTCGATGAACGAGGCTTTCAGCTTGGCGGCGGTCTTCGCCGGGTCGCACTCCAGCAAATCCGCGACGGTGCGAATCCCCAACGCTTCGAAACGCTTGGCCGTCTTGGGGCCGATCGACGGCGCATCTTCGATCGGGCTTTCGCGACTCAAGTGGAACTTCAATTTGCCCCCCGCCCCTTCGCGGCGCGCTTCGGCCGGCGGCGGCGGTGCGGCTTCGGCCGGGTCGGCGCGACGGATCACCGGCGGCTCGCTGCGGAGCATCGAGCTCGACGCGCCGGCCGGGCGCTGCGGCGTGTCCAAGTCGCTCGGCACCGGCTTGCGCGGCGTCTTCACGTGCGGCTCGACGGCCGGCTTCGGCGTCGGCTTCCGCTCCAATTCGTCGACGACTTCCTTCCGCTTCTTGAGCTTGCCGAGGCCCGGCACTTTCCAGGAACGGAAGTTGATTTCGGACAGACGCTTCTTCGCGGCGGCCAGTTGCTCGCCGGTCAGCTTGGGCACGGCCAACTTCGGCACGCTCATTTTCGGCAGGGCCACCTTCGGCAGCTTGAGCTTCTTCAAGCTCTCCGGCAGGTGCATGTGCGAAAGCTTCTCGCGCATCGCCGCCGTCGAAGGCACGCTCACTTTCACGCCGCGAACCGTCGGCAGCTGCGGCAGGCTCAAGGCACTCGGCAGTTGCAGAATGCGGGCCTTATTGGGGCGTACGCGCGGCGCGGCCCCTTGGCCGAATTGTCCGCCGGTCGGCTTAGGCTTTTCTGCGTCGAGCTCGCGAAGCGGCTTGTGCAACACCTGCTCGGCGTGCAGCTTGCGTACGGCGCGCTCGTCTTCTGGCAACGTCGCCACGGCTTTGCCGGTCCGCTGCACTTCGTCGAAGATGGCCTCGACCGCGGCGCGATCCTTCAAGTCGGCGAGCTTCTTGGTGATCCAGAAAATCGGTACGATCGACGTCGAAAGGAACGTTTCGACCGTGAGGCTCAGCGGCGGCGGCACGGCCGCGGCGTCGGCGATCGCATGCTCGATCACGCGGGCCACGGCGACGACCGCCAAGCCGATCTGCCGCGCGATGCGATCCTTGAGTTCTTGGTCGAGTCCCTGCGGCGGATTCTTCACGCCGAGCGCCAAGTTGTAGTGGTCGAGACAGGCTTGGTATTGATCGTTGGCCTGCTCCGCGCCGAAGCGAATCAGGTCGGCCAGCCACGTCGGGCCGGTCGGCGTCTCGATGACCGGATAGCCGCCGAGGTCTTGCTCGACGATGTTTTGCAGTTCGACATACGACTGCGCGATGCTCCACTCGCAGGCGCGGTGAATCTTTCCCTCGGTCTCCGTTTGCCCGGTATGCAGCGGCATGAACGGATCGGTGACGTAGTGCGAGAGCACGCCGGCCGAGTAGACGGCCTCCTTGAAATCGCCGAGCCGCAGCGCGTCGACCGTGAGCTTATACCACAGCTCGGCCGTGCGAATCGCCCCGCCCCAGTAGTTGTCCTGCACATGCAGAACGTGGTTCTTGAAATCCTTGAACTCGTCGTCGGGGGCCTTCGCGCCGCGGAGGAACGCTTCGTAGTGATAGAGAAACACGTCGCGCCAGCGTTCGGCCCCGTCGAGGCGGAGCTGACGCAAGGCGTCGAGCACGAGGCGATGGTGCGTGTTCTTCGCGGCGGCGGCGAACACCACGCGATACAAAAGCGACACGGAATCGCCCTCCTTGGCGATCGAACTTCGAGCGACGAAAACGCTCCACAGGCGGGGAAATCTAGCAGAATCCGCCGCCGCGACGAAGGCGAGGTTGGCGCGGCGTAGGGTGGGTCGAGCGCAGCGAGGCCCACGCGGACTGGGCCTACTTAACGCGAATGTTTCACCACGTCGGGTTGCTCGCCCCGCCCCCTCATCCGCCCCGCAGGCACCTTCTCCGCAAGAGGAGAAGGAAGTAAACGCGGCTCCCCTTGGGGAGAAGGAAATCGCACCGCGCGCACCAGCGGCTCGCTCCGGCGATGTTCGTCGGCCGTGTGGCGGGCGAAGAGGGCCAGGGCCGTGAGCAGCGACAAGTTGCCGAGCATCTCACACCCTTCCTCAAGCATCACGCCGAAGGTGTCTTTCGCGGTCAGCCAGCCGAGTTCGGCGAGCACGGCGATGCCGTAGAACACCGCGACCGAGCAAAACGCCAAGCAAGCGGCCGGCGCGCGCCGCATGGCGCGCAACAGCAGCAGGCCGGTCGTCGAGAGCACCAGGCCGTAGGCCAAGACCCACCAGAGGCTGCCGTCGTGCGACAAACGCTCGCCCGTCAGCCGTGTCATCAGGTGCATGAAGGCTTCGTGCAGGCTCGAGCATTCGTCGATGCTCATGGCCGTCCAGCAGCAGGCGGCCCACAGCCAAATGCCGCGGCGCGTCGCACTCGGCTTCGCAGCCGCGGTCGCAAGCGGAGCGCTTAGCGCATAGATCAGCAAGCTCACGGCCGAGGCGGCCAAGAGCGTGTACGACGAAAACCAGACGGCGAGGCTTCCTTCGCCGTCGAGATCGAGCGCGGCGACGCGGCCGTCGGTCGTCTGGCCGGCGACGAGCGGCATCAGCGCGTGGCCGAGTTCCAACAGCCCGACCACGGCGACCCCGCCGGCGAACAGGCCGGCGTAGCATCGCGCCGAGCGCGGAACGAGATCGACGAGCGGGGTGCGGGCGTTCATGGTGCGGGATAGTAGCGAGAACTTACGCCGGCACCAAGATGAGTCGTAGGGTGCGGTCGAGCGCAGCGAGGCCCACGCGGTCATGAGGGAAGGCTTCGTTGCCGGCGTCGAATTGCCGGCGAGCGTCGTAGTGCCGGGGGCTAAGAGGAGCGGAATGGAGCGCCGCGGAGGGCGTTCCCTACAGAAGATACGCCGTCCATTACGCGTGGGCCTCGCTGCGCTCGACCCACCCTACTTCAGACCAAGCCTACTTGGCCGCGGTCGTCGTGCCTGGGGCGGCGATCTTCAGCAGCACCACTTTGGTGCAGGGGCCGGGCAAGCCTTTGCGGGTTTCGCTGTCCCAGCCGAGCGCGACGACGAGCGGATAGACGCCCGGCGCGAAGCTCTCGCAGACGATCGGCACGCGAACGACGCCGTCTTTGACCGGCAACTTCTGCGGCACGCCGACGTTGCATTTGAACGAGTTGCCGGCGACGTTCACGCTCACCGGAAACTGCGTAAAGTCGGCGGGCGCGATCCGCACGGCCAACTCGCCGTTCTGCTTCGCCGGCACTTCCAACTCCCGGACGTCGGTCGACAGCCGCACGCCGAGGTCTTGCGCGACCACGGCCCGCAGCTTCGGGCTGACGCGGCAGAACTGGCGATCGTCGGGCATGTACGACGTCAGCGGTTGGGCGACTCGTTCGACGACTTGTCCACTCGCCTGGAAGCGGCCGACGACGGCGAATTCGACGACGTCGCCGACCTTGGCCGACGGCGGCGCGGTCACCGTGAGAAAGGCCCGGGTGCGATTCAATTCGCCGCCGGCCGCGATCGTGCCGCCGGCCTGCCAGCCGTCGGGGAGCCCGACGATTCGCAACTCGACGTCGGGCTTCGCGCCGAAGCGATCGAGCGTGACGACGAAGGCGGCCGTGCCGCCGGGGCCCCAGACCGGCACGGCGTCGGGCCAGGCATGAAGCTTCACGTCGACCGTGCGGTCGAACACTTCGAGATGATAGACGGCCCGCGGACCGAACGTGCCGGTCTGCTCCGTGACGCGGACGTAGTAGTCGCCGTCGGCGGGGACATCGTAGTGAAACGCGGCGTCGAACGATTCGAAGTCGTAGAGATTTTCGACATCGGTCGAGGCGAGATCGTCGTTTTCTTGCAGGACGTTCCCTTTGGCGTCGAGCAAGGCGAGATGCGTATCGGCCGGCGAGCGGAGATGGCGCTGCGCCGTGATCTCGCAGCGAATCCGGTCTCCCTTCTTGAGCGCGAGGCGATAGTGGTCGACGTCGCCGGCGGCGTCGAAGCGGCCGCTCACGCCGGAGTTTTTGGCGAGCGACGTCGCCGTCGGCGGGGCGTCGTTCGGCTCTTGCTCGCTCGTCGTCGGGCGCGAACTCGCCAAGAGCGGCAAGTCGTGCGTGCCGAACTCGGCGGAGGCGACGTGCACGACCGGCATGCCGGGTTCGGCCGGGAGCGCGACGTGCAGCCGAGCCGCGGCGGGGACGTTGGGCCCGGCGAGCGCGAGCTGGGCCGACTTGCCGCGCTCGACGGCGACGGGAAACAGCGCGGTCGGATACGGCGCTGCGCCGAGCGTGAGGCGATACGCGGCCGTCGGGTAGCCTTGGAAATTGACGAGCTTTACGCGAACCACATACGCGCCGTCGGCCGGCACGGTGAACTCGACCAAAGGATCGAGGCCGAGCGTGTCGGCGGCGTCGGCCACGATGCGTCCTTCGGCGTCGAGCACTTCCAGCGCGGCGTCGATCATGCTGCGCGGCTTGAGCGTGCGGCTGTCGAGATCGTGGGCGGCGACGGCGGCGACGAGCTTTTGCCCCTGCTTGGCCGTGAAGCGGTAGCAATCGACGTCGAGCGTTTGACTGAGCCGGCCGTTGACGACGACCGGCAGCGCGACGTCTTGAGCGCGATTCGGTTCGTTGTTCTTTTCCTTTTCGAGCGCTTCCGGCAACGTGCCGACGGTGAAATAGGAGAAGTTCGTCAGCCCGGTGCGCTTGTTGAGCACGCGGAGCATCCGCCGGCCGGGGACGGCGTCGGCGGCGATCGTCAGTTCCGCGCGGACGGTGATGTCGTCGACGTTTTCGACCTTGCCGACGGTGATCCCGGTCGGCCCGTCGACGAGAATGCCGAGCGCTTCGCGCAGGCCTTTGAGTTGCGCGCCCTTAAACGAGACGTCGTGCGAGCGCAACTCGACGCCGACCGACGTGCCGCGCTGCGCCCCGGAGGGATAGATCGAGGTGAGGTAGCGCTCGTCGTAGTTGGGCGCTGCGGGAGGCTCGGCGGCCGCGGAAATGCTAAATGCGAAATGATAAGCGATAAATGTCGCGAACAGAGTGCGACCCAGGCGTCCGCCGTTTATCACTTCGCACTTCGCACTTATCGTTTCGCGTCCCCGCCTCATGCAATCACTCCCGCGATCGGCGTGCCGCCGTTGTTGATCGCGATCGGCCGGCCGTCGAGGGCGTGGTATTCCTTCGTGTCGTCGATGCCCAGGAGGCGGAAGATCGTCGCGGCGTAGTCGAGCGTCGTGTTGGTTTGGCCGACGGGGCGCTCGCACTTGGCGTCGGTCTTGCCGACGATCGAGCCCATCGCCGTGCCGCCGCCGCTGAAGCAAACGACGTTCGCGCCGGGGTAGTGGTCGCGGCCGGCTGCGCCGTTCACCTTCGGCGTGCGGCCGAATTCGCCGGCGCAGATGACGAGCGTCGTCTCCAGCAAGCCGCGCTGCTCCAAATCGTCGAGCAGCGCCGACCAGGCCTGATCGAGCCGCGGCAGGAGCGGGTCTTTCAGCTCGATGAAGTTGTTGTCGTGCGTGTCGTAGCCGTTGAACTCGACGGTGACGAACCGCACTCCCGCTTCCACCAAGCGGCGGGCCAAGAGCGTCGATTGGCCTTCGCGGTGCATTCCGTAGCGGTCGCGCAGCGATTGCTTTTCGGCGTCGATGCGGAAGGCCTCTTTCGCCGCGGGCGAAGTGATCAGATCATAGGCTTGGCGATAGAAAACGTTGCGATCGAAGGCCGCGCCGCCGGCTTCGGCGCGGCGCTGCCAAGCGTCGAGCTTGTCGAGCATAGAGCGCCGACGCATCGTCCGCTCCGCGCCGACCGCGGCGGGAATCGACACGTCTTGCACTTGGAAATCTTTCGCGCTCGGGTCGGCCTTCACCAACAGCGGATTGTAGGCCGAGCCCATGTAGCCGGCCCCGCCGTACTTGATGCCGCCGGCCGTGAACTGCACGTTGGGCGGGAGGCCGTTGCGCCAGCCCTTCTCGCGACCGACGACGGAGCCGAACATCGGGTAGATCGTCGAACCGACCGGCTGGGCCGAGACGTCGGGCACTTGCGGATAACCGGTGAGCATGAAGTGGCAGGCTTCGGCGTGCTGGCCGCCGTTGTGCACGATCGTCCGCACTTGGCAGAGCTTGTCGAGCCGCTGCGCCATGTGCGGCAGATGTTCGCAAACTGTGACGCCCGGAATGTTGGTGTCGATCGGCTGGAACTCGCCGCGGTATTCGAGCGGCGCTTCCGGCTTCATGTCGAACGTGTCGATGTTGCTCATGCCGCCGTCGGTCCAGAGCAAGATGCAGTTCATGTCGCGCGGCTTGCCGCGGCGAGCCGCGCCGCTTGACGCGTTCGTCGCCGCGCGGGCCTCGGCTTCCAACACCTTCGGCAACGAGAGGCCGAACAGCGAGAGGCCGCCGATCTTCAAAAACTCACGGCGACGGGTGCCTTCGCAGTTGCGCGCGGCGGTGGTGAGGCTGAACATGGAGTTGATTCCGTTGTCTGGGTGGCACTGGTGGCTTGCCCACCAGTGCTTTTTACGAACGCTGAACTGCACTGGTGGACGAGCCACCAGTGCCACCCTCGGTTAATGATTGAATTGAAACTCGGTGCAGTTGATGAGCGTCCAGAGCAAGTCTTGGTAGCCCTCGGTCTCGTTGGGGGCGGCGGCCAAGAGTTGGTCGATCGTGCGGCGTTCGTCGTCGCGCGGCGGGCGCGAGAGCGTGGCCAGATAGAGTTCGTCGACGATCTCGCGGCGCGATTTCTTGGCGGCCAGCAACTTGTCGACGCGTCCCTTCGGCCGCGCGATCTTATCGTGCAAATAAGTGCCGTTGGCCAAGTGCAAGGCCTGCGAAAGGTCGGGCATGCCGCCCCGGGCGCATTCGCAGCCGCTGTTGCGAGCCGGCCGGCCGAACAAATCGAGGAAGTACGACTTGATGCTCGGATCCGGCAGCGCGATCGCGCGCGTCCCTTCGGGCACCCCTTCGTAGACGTCGGCGGAGCCGGTCGCCCGGTTCACCGCGTCGAGCAGCACTTCGGCCGGCAAACGGCGCGGCGCGCGGTGCGTGTAAAACTGGTCGTTCTCCAATTCGCCGGGAGCGACGCGCGACGCCCGCTGGTAGACGGCCGAATTGCAGATCGTCCGGAGCATGTGCTTGGTGTCGTAGCCGTGGTCGGCAAAGTCGCGGGCCAGCGCGTCGAGCAGCGCGGGAATCGAAGGCGGGTTCGTGGCCCGCACGTCGTCGATCGGTTCGACGAGGCCGCGGCCGACGAGATAGGCCCAATAGCGATTGGCGAAGTTCCGCGCGAAGAGCGGGCTCGCGGTCACGGCCTCGGCGAGCGGCACGCGGATATCGGTCGCGCCGTCGAGCGCGAGCTGTTGGTCGAAGAACTGCGCCGGCATGTCCATTTCGAGCTTGCGACTCTTCGGCTGCTTGGTCGTCACTTTGACGAGCCGCGCGCCGCCGTAGCGGCCGGCGTCTTTGTTGTCTTTCGTGTCGATCTTGGTGAAGAAGGCGGCGAGGCCGTAGTAGTCTTCCTGGCCCCAGACCTCGAGCGGATGGTGATGACACTTCGTGCATTGCAGCCGGACGCCGAGGAAAACTTGCGACGTGGTCTCGGCCAACTCCTCGGGCTTCTGGTCGATCATGTAGAAGGCGACCGGGCCGGAGGTGTACAAGTTACCTTGCGCGGTCAGCAGTTCGCGGACCATCGCGTCGACCGGGCGGTTTTCGCGGACCGCGCGGCGCACCCAACCGGCGAAGCTCTCGAGCCCTTTTTCGCCGACGTAGCGGCGATGCACGCGCAACAGATCGCTCCACTTGAGCGACCAATAGTCGACATACTCCGGGCGCTCCAGGAGTTCGTCGACGAGCTTCGCGCGCTTGTCGGCCGAGGCGTCGGCGAGGAAGGCTTGGACCTCGGCGACCGTGGGGAGCGTGCCGATCAGGTCGAAGTAGGCGCGGCGGACGAATTCGCCGTCGTCGCAGGTCGGAGCGGGCTCCAGCCCGAGCTTCCGCCATTCGCCGGCGACTATTTCGTCGATGTAGCCGCGCGGTTGGAAATCGGCGGCGGGGCGCGGCGCGCCGTAGGGAATGGTGACGTCGACGGCGGCGACTTGGCCCATGTAGCGCACCGTGGCCGGCACGCGGCCGGACTTGAGCGCGGCGATCTTGCCGCCGCGGGCGACTTCGGCCAGCATCTTGTCGCGGACGTCGTACAAGGCCCAGGGAGTGACGTCGTGCTCGGCGCCGTCGCTCCAAACGGCCGTGACGCGGATCGCTTGCGAATGGCCCGGCGCGAGCACGAGTTCGGCCGGGGCGACGACGAGCTTGGTGACGACCGGCTCGTCGTTGGGCTTGCCGCGCTGCGCGGCGAGCACGGCTTCCGGCGGCGGACAGCCTGCGGCGATGTAGCGGTGGAGGATGTCGTAGCAGGCGCTGTCGCGCGCGATGCGCGCGCCGCCGCCGTGGGGCACTGAGCCGGTCGCCTTGAGCAGCACGAGGCTTTGCTCGGGGGCGGTCGTCGACACGCGCCGGCCGCGGGCGTGTTTGAAGAGCGCGTCGTAGTCTTTCGCCGTGTCGTAGCCGAGCAGCGAGAGCATCAGGCCGCCGCGGCCTTGGAGCGAACCGTGGCAGGCGCCCATGTTGCAGCCGGCCTTGGTGAGGGCGGGTTGGACGTCGCGGAGGAAGCTCACAGGGTGCGCCGCGCCGCCCTGCGCGGGAAGCGGTCGGCGGGCGACGTCGAGATCGTCGGCGATCGCCGACGGCGCAGACTCCGCGCCGCGAAGCGATGTCGCGGGTGACGTGCAGACCAAGAAGCCTGCCATCAGGAGGAAACGCTTGGGAACGGTGAAGCGAAACAGCGTCCGCGAAACACGCATAGGCGGGGTGCCGACGAAGGAGGCGAGGGAGGCGGGCGGGTGGGCGGATCGGCACGCTCGGGGGTAGTAAGCCCGGGCGGGGTGGCTTTCAGATTATTCGGTTTTCCCAGGCGAATCAACAAAGCTCGATTTCACATAGAGATAAATCGATTCGAGAGTTCGAACGATGTAGCCGGGCGGCCCGTGATTGATCCTCACCCTCCACCCTTGCGGGTTATTGTGAGCGTCTCGGGCCGCGCGACAATTGCGGGGAGTTAGGGGGGCTCAAACCCCTGACCACTTCGCCCTCCGCAGGTTCCTGCCCCGCCTGCGGCGGGCTTTTTTTATGTACCTGTCGCGCGAGTTACGCCGGCCGAGTGTTTTATCGCGAGGGAGCACGGCGACGCTCGCCCCTCTTGCGCGTGGCAAGTCGACGTTAGAATAAAGCGTTCGCGCCGGCCGGCGGCGTGCGATCCGTCCGCCGCCGCTGCGACAGGAACGACCCAGGGGCTAGATCGATGAGCTACGGCAATACGCGCCGACCCGTCCGCCGACAAAAAGATTACACCGCGCTGATCCTCGCGTTGGTCACGTTGATCGCGCTGCCCGCCTTGGGCTACGCGGTCTATAAGTTCGTGCTGACGAAGCCGCCGGTCGAGTCGACCGAGATCGCCGGTGAAGTGAAGATCATCAAGCAGCGGCCGGCCTACCCGACGGCGAGCACCGCCGCCGCGACCGCGGCAACGGCGAGCGCCGCCGGTGCGACCGGCGCCGCGATGACTTCGGCCGCGGCGACTTCGACTTCGGTCGATCCGTTCGCCATGGCCGAAATGGGCGGCATGATGAACGCCAACACGGCCGTGGCCCGCGTCTGCAAGCGGCTTAAGGAAGCGACCGAGTTGCGCAAGGCGCTCGTCGTGTGGTTGTTCGATCGGTCGCCGAGCTGCGACACCCGGCGCGAGGAAGTGTTGCAGCATCTGAAGGCTTACTATCCGCTCGTCGTCGCGAAAGAGGCGCTGCTCAAGCCGGACGACGCCAAGCTGATGACCGCGGTCGGCGCGTTCGCCGGCAGTTCGCAATTCGTGCTGGAAGAGCCGACTTCGGACCCGGAGAAAGTCGCGGCCGCCGTGGCCGGCATCAAGAGCGGCAGCGACGGCAACATCGAAAACACGTTCGCCGCGCTCGAAGCCGCGGTGAAGAAATACGCCGTCTATGCCGAGCCGCCCCATTTGCGCAGCGTGTCGATCGTCGTCGTCACCGATGAGATCGGCGACGACCAGGACAAGCGCGACGCCGTAAGCGACCTCGTGCAGCGTTCCGCGATTCCCGTGTATGTCATCGGCTCCGCCGCCACGTTCGGCTCGACCGGCCAATCGGCCGTCGGCGCGGAAGGCATGCAGTTCGCGCAAGGCCCGGAATCGCGGCAGCTCGAGTGGATCAATCTCGAAAGCGGCGTCGGCATGATGATGATGCAAAATCAAGAGACGAACGTCGGCCCGTACAGCTTGGCGAACCTGTGCAGCGCTTCGGGGGGCGAGTTCTATCCGGTCACCGGTCTGGGCGCGGGCGTGCAACTCCCGCCGCAATACTTGCCCAAGCCGATGTCGGAAAAAGACTATCAAGCGATGGTGACGAGCAATAAGGCGCTCGCGGCGCTGATCGAAGCCTCGAAGTTGCCGGCCGCGAAGCAGCTGACCGGGCCGGAACTCTTCTTCAGCGTCGATGAAAACGGCGTCGGCGATCCGGCCGTGATCCAGCGGGCGCAGCAGCCGCAAGCGCTGTTGAAGCCGGCGATCGACGCGATCTTCGACAAGCTCAAGGAAGGGGAACGCGATCGTCCGAAGCTCACCGAGCCGCGCCATCAGGCCGGCTTCGATCTCGCGATGGGGCGCATCATGGCCGCGAAGGTCCGCACCGAAGGCTACGGCGTGCTGCTCGCCGCGTTCAAAGCCGGACGCAAGGGAACGAACCCCGCCACGCGCTCTTGGCGGCTCGAAGCCGCCGACGGCATCGAAAAGAACTCCGTACTCGAAGGTATGGCCAAGAAGGCCCGCGAGTATTTGGAAGGGGTGATCAAGAATCACCCGAACACGCCCTGGGCCGCCGCCGCGCAGCAAGAACTGGCGACGCCGATCGGCTGGAAGTGGATCGAAGGGTAAGAGCGCGTCACGTGTGGGCGCCGCTCGCGGCTTGCCCACGAGTGAAATCGACACATTGCTGCACTGGTGGACGAGCCGCCGGCGCCGCCCTCCTCTACGCCATCCGCACGCCGATCGAGAGCAGCAGATTGGCGAAGCGTTGCATGTCGCCCGTTTGCACGGTGAGCACGTGGTCCGCCGTGGCCACGGCGTCGTAGAAATCCCACTTTTTGATCGGCGCCAAGTCGAACGGCAAACCGGCTTTCTTGAGCACAGCGCGGTATTCGGCCCACACCGGCGGATCTCCCTCGAGCGTATACGGGTCGCTCTCTTCATACATCATCGTGTTCACGCAATCGATCGGCACCGCCGAGAGGATCGCTTCGAGCACTTGCGTGCAGTTCACGACGCCGGGCGCGAGATTGAGCGACACGAGTTCCGCGTTCGGGCCTTTCTTGGTCGAGGCCGGATAGTGGCCGTCGGCGATGAGAATCTTCGCGTGGTGGCCGGCGCGGCCGAGCACTTCGTTGATCTTGGGGTGAATTAAGTTGTGGTTGAGCATTGGGGGAAAGTCGGGCTGTGCTTGGTCGGCGATGATTCACGGCGGGGCTTGAACGCGCGATCAATATCGCCGATCGCCCTCGGAATACAAGGCGTGGCGGGCCGCTTACGAGGCGGGCATTCGATTTGCACAACTTGAACCGGGGTAGCCAGTTACATTCACTTTGCGACCCGCCTGTTGTGATTAGACCGGCGGCCGCGTGGTCGCTCACCTGATTCTCCTAAGGGATTTCTCTCATGATCTCTCAACCGACGCACGACGCCGAAGCGATCGCGAAATTGCGCGAGCTCATTCAAGACATCGACACGTGCATGCTCACCACGGTGTCGGCCGAAGGGTTGCTGCATAGCCGACCGATGGCGACGCAGCGCGTCGAGTTCGACGGCGACCTTTGGTTTTTCACGTCGGCCACTTCGCTCAAGGTCGACGAACTGTACGACCATCGCCAAGTGAACGTGAGCTATGCGGATGCGAAGGCCAATCGCTACGTCTCGGTCTCCGGCGTCGCCGGCGTGTTTCGCGACCGGGCCAAAGAAGAAGAGCTTTGGAATCCGTTCTACAAGGCGTGGTTTCCCAAAGGGCTCGACGATCCCGATCTCGTGCTGCTGCGCATCACCGTGAACGAAGCCGAGTATTGGGACTCCCCGTCGAGCACGATGGTCCACATCGCCGGCTTCGTCAAAGCGCTCCTTACCGGCGAACAATACAAGCCGGGCGACCACGGCAAACTCAACTTGCCCCGCTAGTCTTCTCATCCAGAGAAAGGGGATAAGGGGATGCGGAGGGGATGGGGAGATAATACAGAGAGAGATTTTAAACACGAGGCGGACGGTTCTCACAGTGGCTCGCACTTTGTACCGCGGTAGCGCTCGCCGCTGCCGCCTACGTCGCGTGGCCGGCACGGTCCATCTCCAGCTACAAAGTGAACTAGCTCGACACGGGAACTAGAAACGAAACCGAAAAACCCATCCCCATATCCCCTCCGCATCCCCTTATCCCCCTTCTCCGGATGCGAACGTCGCAAAGCTAAGGTTTCGGGACGACGACGTTTGCACGGCGGGGGTCTTCGTAGTCTTCGACGAATTCGCAGCCGAAGCCGCGGGTGAGTTCGTATTCGGCGCGGGCCGCCCACGGGGTGCCGGGGTGGTCGGCGATCACTTGCCGATACAGTTCCGTCGAGCGCTCGCGGAGCTTGGCCACGGCCGGCTCGGCGACGAGCGTACGCGTCACATAGCGGCCGTCCCAGGCATTCGTCGGCCGGCTCGCTCCGAGTTCGTTGCGAATCGGTCTCGGGTTGCGCACGAAGCCGGTCACGTAGGCGATGTAGTCGTAGAGCCGCGCCTGGTAGGCGATCGTCTGCGCGTAGGCGACGTCGTAATTCGCGCGCCAGCGCAGGCTTCGTTCGCGGGCCCGCTGCGGTTGCACTGCTTCTAAAGCGCGCTGCGCGGCGGCGAAGTAACCGATTAAG
>JAEUIN010000281.1 GCA_016793115.1 Planctomycetaceae bacterium | reverse complement strand
GGAGCGAGGCCCACGCGGAACGGGCGTTGATGACGCACGATCGAATTGGCCGGCCGCTTTCCGCGTGGGCCTCAGTGGTTCGTCGCCGCGGCGGCGAACCGCGTCGACCCCCCCTACGTTGCGCGGGCGGGGTTTCGGGCGCGGCCGGCCGCGTGCCGCGTGGGCCGCACCGGTTCGTCGCCGCGGCGACGAACCGTTTCGACCCACCCTACGAGCCTAAGATCGTTAGCTTCGGGGCGATGTCGGCGAGTTGTTCGTCCATGAAGCGAATGATTTGGGCCGTGGTGCGCATGCGGAGGACGATTTTGAGGATCGCTTCGGCGCGCTCCGCCGTGAGATGTTTGAGCAGTTCCTTCACGACCGGCACGAAGGCCGGGCTCATGCTGAAGCTCCGCAGGCCCATGCCGAACAGCAGCACGCAGGCTTGCGGCACCGCCGCGATTTCGCCGCAGAGCGTGACCGGCTTGCAGGCCGCGTGGCAGGTGCGGATGACATGCGTGAGCACTTGCAGCACGGCCGGGCTGAGCGGTTCGCAGAGCGAGCTGACCTTCGGGTTGTCGCGATCGGCCGCCATGAGATATTGCACAAGGTCGTTCGAGCCGATCGAGACGAAGTCGGCCTCTTCCAAGAGCATGTCGATCGACACGGCCGCGGCCGGCACTTCGAGCATCAGGCCGATCGGCACGCGGCCGTAGGGAATCTTGCGCTCGGTGAGTTGCCGCTCGGCGCGATGCACGAACGCGCGAATCTTCCGCATTTCCTCGACGGTCGTGACCATCGGGAACATGAGCCGCACGTCTTTCGCTTTGCCGTCGGGGGCGGCGGCCCGCAGGACGGCGCGGATTTGCGCGAGGAAGAATTGCGGGTGCTCGAACGAGATGCGGATGGAGCGCCAACCCATGAAGGGATTGGCTTCGCGGTTGTCGCCGATGTAGGCGATCTTCTTGTCGCCGCCGATGTCGAGCGTGCGGATCGTGATGCTGCGATTAGGGGCGGCGGCGATCGCTTCGACGTAGTTTTGGTACTGTTCTTCTTCGTCGGGGACGTCGGGATGGGTGAGGAAGAGATATTCGGTGCGATAGAGACCGACGCCGGAGGCGCCCATGGCCGCGCCGGCTTTGGCGTCGGCCACGCCGCTGATGTTGGCGAGGAGCTGCACTTTTTGCCCGTCGGCGGAGACGGCCGGCTGATCGCGGTTTTCGGCCAAGCGATCGCGCAGGTTGACGCACTCGCGCTGGAGCTTGCGATAGGCGGTGAGCGTTTCGTAGTCGGGATTGACGAGCACGTGCCCTTCGCGGCCGTCGACGACGATGACGTCGCCGTTTTGCACGCGCGGCAGAATGCCTTCGACGCCCGACACGGCGGGAATACCGCGGCTGCGGGCGAGAATCGCGGCGTGGCTGGTGCGGCCGCCGGTTTCGGTGACGATGCCGGTGATGTCGCGGTCGCCGAGCATGAAGACGTGCGACGGCACCAACTCGCCGGCGACGAGGATATTGGGCTCCCCTTCCCCGGCGGCCCCTTCGTCGGCCGCGGCCTTCTCGGCCGTTTCGGCCAAGTGGCCGGCGAGGCGGATGATGACGTCGCGAATGTCGGCCAGGCGTTCCTTGAGGAATTCGTCGGTCGTGTAGGCGAACAGATCGGTGTATTCGGCCAAGAGACGCTGCAGCGCGGCCTGGGCCGATTGCTTGGAGTCGACGATCCAGGAGCGGACCTTCGCTGTGAACGCGGGATCGTGCAGGATCGCCTCGTGGGCCAGGAAGATCGAGGCCTGCTGCTCGCCGAGCTGGTCGAGCACCTTCTTATAGACCGACTTCAGATCGAGGGCCGTTTTCTCGCGGGCCACGTCGTAGCGATAGAGCTCGTGGAGCGCGGCGACGTCGTCGAGCGGGCGGGTTTCGTCGCCGAGGAAGATGTCGCGAATGCAGTAGGCTTTGCCGACGGCGACGCCCGGCGACACGGCGACGCCGTCGCGCAAGACGAGCTTTGCGCCGCTGCGCTCCGGCTTGCGCTGGGCCGCGGCTTCGTCTTTGGTCTGCCGAGGCGCAGGCTTAGCGACCGGCTTCTTCGCCGTTTCGCGAGGAGGAGTTGCTTTGCGCTTCGCCGCCATGAGTAGGAAAGCTTCCCGACTTGGAACAAGCTGAAGGGTGCCACTGGTGGCTTGTCCACCAGTGTTTCTCCAGCGGTAGATTTGCACTGGTGGGCAAGCCGGCAGTGCCACCCGATGGGCCAGTGCTACCCTTCTCTGGCGACGGTTTTAGCGAAAGCGAGGCTCAGCGGCAAATGGCCGCGTCGGAGAGTCGCTCGCGGAACGCCACGGAGGGCGTTCCCTACAAGTCGGCACAGAAAGCGCGCAGCTTAACGCGCGCCGGCTTCGCGCGGCGGTTCGGCTTTCGAGCCGAGCGAGGCGGGAAACTTGGGCGACGGGACGACGCCCGCGGCGGAGGGTGAGGAATTCGTCGACGTCGTGTCGGCGAGCGGCGTCGGCGGAGTCGTGCTCGCCGCGAGCGTGCGCACGGTCGTCGAGTTGGTCGTGCCGGGCGCGTGCGGCGCGGCGGCGGCGATGGCGACCGAGTGCGTCGTTCGCGCGGGGCGGCGGCCTTCGCGCGGCGAGGTCGCAAACTTCGGACGCAAGGTGAAGAACACCACGGTCCGCAACACGGCCGAGCCGAGGAAGAGGCCGAGATACACTTCCGGCCGAGCGCCGAAAGCGGTGAGAATCGCTCCGCCCGCCAAGGAGCCGACGACCGAGGCGAACGAGTGTCCGAAGTTGAAAGTGGTGAGCACGCTGGTGCGCTCTTCCTTCGGCAACATTTCGAAGAAGAGGAGGAACCACGCGAGCTCGTAGGCCGCCCAGCCGACTCCGCCGGCGAGTTGCAGCCCGAGCAGGAACCAGAAGTTGCTGCTCACGAGCCAAAAGCCGGAGAGGGGCAAAATGCCGAGGCTTCCCCAGACCAAGAGCTTGCGCGCGCCGTGCCGATGGGCCACATGGCCGAGCCACGGCAGCGAGAGCATCTTGGCGGCGAACGCGCCGGCGACGAGCACCATGTAGTCGACGTAGGAGAGCCGCAGGTGTTTCAGCATGTAGGGGGTGAAGTACGGCCCCGAGATCTGCACCGCGGCTTGGATCGCCATGAGGTAGAGCAGAAAGCGGCCGTCGGCGCGGCGGCCGATGCGCGACACGAACTCGCGCAAGCTCACGTGCCGATCCGAGTCGCCCGGGCGGACCGGTTCCGATTGCCGCGCCAAGGCCAAGCCGGAGATGAAGCGCGACGTGCCGGCCGCGACGAACAACAGCGCGAACGTGAGCAGCGCGGCGTCGCGGCTTGCGCCGTATTGCAGCGCGATGCCTGCGAGCACGAAGCCGAGCAACGTGCCGCCTTGCACCAAGCGCGTGCGCCAGGCGAAGAAGCGAGCCCGAATGCCGATCGGCACGAGCGTGCCGATCCAGGTGTTCCAAGCGGGGCCGGTGGCGAGGCCTGCGGCCCAGTAGCCGGCGGCGAGGAAGAACACGAGTTGGGCGGGAATGCGGCGCTCGAGCGCCATCGCGGCCATGGGAATGAAGATCGCCGCTTGGCAGAGCACCGCGCCGACGATCCAGCGCCGATACGAGCCGACTTTTCGGAGCAGATACGGCGCGGCGAGCTGCAGCATAGAGCCGGCCAAGAGCGGCAGCGTGGCGACGAGGCCGGCGGAAACTTGGCTCAGGCCGAGCGCGAGCGCGAAGGCGGCGAAGTAGGTTTCGCCGCAGCCGACCATGATGCTAAACGCGCCGCCGTCGACGAGGCTCGAACGCAGGTTGCGACGGAGCGTTTGCTTACGCGATTCGTTGAGTCGCGATTCACAGAGTCCGGCGAGCGCGGCGGCGGACGATGCGGGCCGCGGCGAGTTTATGGCCGCGCTAGGAGACGAGTTCGACGGCGTGTTGGGCGACGCGGGACCGCCGGCGGCGGGTCGAGACGGAGCGGATTGTAAAGGTGCTATCACAGTCGTAGGCAGGCACGCGGCGCCAAAGCTCGTAAACCGAACTTTAGGCTGCGGCCGGTGCGAAAAAAAGTCGCGGTCGCAATCAGGGGCGGACTATAGCAAGCTCCCAAACGAGGGCAAAGCCGGATTGTCGCACCGGTTTAACTCATGAATCTGCAAGTGTTTAAGCATTGTTTGGAAGGGTTGAAAAATCCGGCTACGGAAATTTGCACCCCAGACATCAGTTGCTCACAATGACGTTGCCGTCACATCTCAAGTCTGAGGCCGTTTCGGCCGCTGCGCCTTCCCGCAAGAGCGAACTTCATGACCCGCGTTTCGTCGGCTTTGGCCCGCGCCCTAGTTTGCGCCGGACTGCTGCTCGCGCTTGCGCCGCTGGTGAACTTTGGTTCGGCCGATGAGCGCTCCACGAGCGCCGCGCCGCGCCCCGCCGGCGAAGCCGCGTTACCCGCCGCCGCGACTTCGGCTTCCGGAACTTCGACCGGCGGATCCTCCTCCGCCGCGACAAGTGCGGCGAGCGGCGCATCGGCGAGCGAACTCAGCGCGGCACTGGCCGCGCAGTTGGACCCGATTGTCGAGGCAACGGAGTTCAAGCATTCGCATTGGGGCGTCCTCGTCGTCGATCAAGAAACGTGCCGCACCCTCTATGAGCGAAACGCCGACAAATTGTTCGCGCCGGCGAGCGTGACGAAGTTGTTTTCGACCGCCGCCGCGCTCGATGAGCTCGGCGCCGACTTCCAATTCGAAACGCCGATCTATCGCCGCGGCGAAGTGGACGAGGCCGGCACGCTCGACGGCGACTTGGTGCTCGCCGCCTCGGGCGATCCCAATCTCGGCGGCCGCATCGACGCCGGCGGGCGGATCACCTATCGCGACGTCGACCACACCTACGCCGGCTACACCGCGAACGCCGAACTGACCGCGGCCGATCCGCTGGCCGGGCTCGACGCTTTGGCGAAGCAGGTTTACGAGTCGGGCATTCGCGAAGTGATGGGCGACGTCTTGGTCGACGATCGGTTGTTCGCCGCGACGGCCGGCTCCGGCAGCGGACCGTCGAAGGTGTCGCCGATCGTCGTCAACGACAACGTGCTCGATTTCACGATCACGCCGGGCGAGCTCGGCAAGGCGGCGACGATCGACTGGCGGCCGCGAACGTCGGTCTACATGGTCGACGCGCAGGTGACGACCGGGCCGGCGGGCAGCAAGACCACGGTGTCGATCGACGAACCGCTGAGCGGCACGATCACCGTGCGCGGCAGCATTCCGGCCGAGCGGAAGCCGCTGCTCTTGATTCACGAGGTGGAGCAGCCGGCGTCGTTCGCGCGGTCGCTCTTGATCGAAGCGCTCCGCCGGGCCGGCGTGCGCGTCGAGGCGTCGCCGCTGACGTTGAACGAAACCGAAAAGCTGCCGCGCCGCGAAGCTCTGGCCATGCTCAAGAAAGCGGCCGTGCTCAAGTCGCCCCCCTTGGCCGACGAACTCAAGCTCATCTTAAAGGTGAGCCACAATCAACACGCCAACATGCTGCCCCTGATTCTCGCCGCGCAGGCCGGCAAGCGGACGCTCGTCGAAGGCTTGCGCATCGAGCGGGCGGCGCTCGCGCGAGCCGGCGTCAATGTGGAAACGGTTTCCTTCGGCGACGGCGCCGGCGGGGAGCGGAGCGACTACGTCACCCCGCGGGCCACGACCGAGTTGCTCTGCGCGATGGCACGGCGCGACGACTTCAGCGTGTATCACGACGCGCTGCCGGTGCTCGGCGTCGACGGCACGCTGGCCGCGGCGGTTTCGGCCGAGTCGCCGGTCCGCGGCAAGGTGCGCGCGAAAACCGGCACGCTCGTGTGGGGCGATCTGCTGAACGAACGCCCGCTGCTGCAAAGCAAGGCCTTGGCCGGCTACGCCGAAACGACGAGCGGCCGCAAGGTGGTGTTCGCGGTGTTCGTGAACTTGGTGCCGCTCAACGAACCGGGCGACCGCGAACGCATCGGCCGCATACTCGGCACGATCTGCGAGAAGATTTACGGGGCGCTGTAGTGCCGAGCGGCGCAAACGCGAAGCGTCTTAGCCCCCGGCACTTCATGCCGGGGGCAAACGGCGATCGATTCGTTGCGACCGTCGATAGATCAGGCGATTCGATGGAGCAGCAATGCATCCCACAGGGATGCGAGAAAGTAGCCGGTGGCCAAAGACCACCGGTTGGCGAATAAATTAAGAGCGATTCTGCGATCCCGGCCGGGGTCGTAGAGAGTGGATGAGCGTGCGACGTCCGGTGGTGTCGGCCTTTGGCCTCGACCACCGGCTACCTTCTGCGAACCCTCCGGGTTCGAGACTTCGAGCATTGCGACGTAGAACGACGCTCATGAAACAAGTGACGCTACGCAACGCGATGTCGGCAATCACATAGTCGTCGGTCGGAATGGCGGCGCTTTCCCTGAGCTATCGCGCGCCGTACGCTGTGATCAGCCCGGTCTACTTCTTTGCATTGAACGGAGTCGCCGTCACCGCGATCGTCGCGACGATCGGTCTCCTTGTTAGCGTAAACGTCACGAAGTTCACTATGCATTCGCTCGCAACGATGTTTGCCTTCTTCGCTGCTGCGGCCGCTTATGGCGGAGTCGTCGGTCTGTGTCAGATCGGATTCGGCCGGGAGTCATGTGGGCCGCTCGTAGGCGTGGCGCCGCCCTTGGCGTCGGCGTCGTACTTGGCACTGAAGGGACGGTTATCGGCCGCCTTTGTCGTTGCCGGGCTCGCAACTTTGATCGTCTATGAACTTGTCGTGCCCAAGATTTATTAGGCGTTGGAGGCGAGTATGAAACTTGGTGCCGCACTCTTGAATCGCCGATTCTCCGCGCTTTCCGTCATCTCGACGCTCATCGCGACCGTTGCCGTCGTTTACGTAAATGTCGCATATTGGCGAGGTAATCCTTTCGAAGGAGGATACGGTGTGCCGCTCCTCTATTACGTTAGGTCCGACTATTCGATCGACGGGGAGTCATGGTGGACGTTTCATCCTCTTCTTTTCGTCGTCGACGTCATTGTCGCGATGGCCGTCGTCGTCTTCGCAGGCTTTGCCACGGAAAGAGTTGCGACCAAAATACGCACGAGACCGAATTGACTCATCGGCCGACAGTTGTGACCATTCGGAGGTGGCCGGCGCACGAGCATCCCGCAGGGATGCAAGAAAATAGCCGGTGGTCGGAGACCACCGGTTGCGCGAATAAATTATGAGCAGTTCTTCGACCCCGGCCGGGGTCGTAGAGAGTGGATGAGCGTGCGACATCCGGTGGTGTCGGCCTTTGGCCTCGACCACCGGCTACCTTCTGCGAATCCTCCGGGTTCGAGCATTCGTTCGCTTTCCCGCCCCTAAGTTGCACGTTTTTGGGGCGTTCGGTAGATTGACCGATTCGATTTTATTGGGGATAGGGCTGCTGGGCGGCGCGAGCTTGTCGGGAGCCTGACGGCCCCGCTCGCCGATTCGATTGTTCGCCGATCGGTCGTTCGTCGATTCGTCCGTCGCGGCCGCTCGCCCCCTCGTCATCGCCTTTTCGGGAATCGTTCGTCATGAAAGCCGTCGCCGTTCGTCCGGGTGTTCCTAACAGCGTTCATATGGTCGACGCGCCGCTGCCGAAGCTCGGCGATATACCCAACGGCCGCGGCGTGCTCGTGAAGGTGCTCAAGGTCGGCGTCGACGCCACCGACAAGGAAATCAACGAAGCGAAGTACGGCAACGCCCCGCAGGGGTTCGACTACTTGATCATCGGCCACGAAGTGTTCGGCGTGGTGCAGGAAGTCGGCGCGAACGTGAAGCATGTGAAGCCGGGCGACTACGTGACCTGCACCGTGCGGCGGCCCGGTTCGTCGATCTACGACGTAATCGGCACCAACGACATGACGAGCGAGGAGACGTACTACGAGCGCGGCATCAATCTGCGCCACGGCTTCATGACGGAATACTTCGTCGACGACGCCGAGTTTATCGTGAAGATGCCGCCCGGCCTCAAGCACCTGCACATCTTGGCCGAGCCGATGAGCTGCGCGGCCAAGGCGATCAGCCAGGCCTATGAAGCTCAGCGTCGCTTAAAAGTTTGGTCGCCGAAGATCGCCTACGTCCTCGGCGTCGGCCAGATCGGCTTGCTGTCGACGCTCGTGCTGCGGTTGCGCGGCATCGAGGTGTATGCCTGTGCCCGCAGTTTGCCGGGCACGCCGAACTCGAAGATCATCGAAGGTCTCGGGGCGCACTACGTGAGCTTGAAGGAGACGTCGCTCAAAGATTTGGCCAAGAAGGTGGGCAAGGCGGACTTGATCATCGAATGCACCGGCTCGAGCGCTTCGGCGTTCGGCGCGATGGAAGTGCTCGGGCTCAACGGCGCGCTGGTGTGGGCGAGCGTCACCGGCGGCGACCACAAGGCGGAAGTGCCCGCCGATAAGATCAATCTCGAGTGGGTGCTCGGCAACAAGCTGCTCTTGGGGAGCGTGAACGGCAACCGCACGCACTTCGAAATGGGGATCAAGGATCTCTGCGAGGGAGAATTGTTGTACCCGGGCGTGATCAAGCAGATTCTCACGACGCCGCTACGCGGGCTCGACAGCTATCAAGAAATGATGAAGCTGTTGGTGGAAGGCAAGAGCCTGAAGGTGTACATCGAGGTCGCCGAAGGATAAGGCGTAGGACCGGCGCTCCCCTCTAACCTGGGCTCGCGCATTCGATCGACTTCGGAGCTGCTCGGCGTGAGCGACCGGGTCGAGGCTGCCGGCGAATGACGGTTTGCGATCGAAGTGAATGGACGCGCGTCGCAAAGCTGCGGCGTCGAACCAGTCGCTTACGCTCGGGGCTCCGATGTCTTGGGGCGTCGTGACGTCGTTTGCCGCCGCGCGGAACGCCGCAGAGGGCGTTCCCTACAAATAATCGTCTACTGGCACGCGCACGGTTGCGCGTAGGTTTGTTGCGGCACCGGTTGCAGGCCGGGGGCCGCGGCCGGAGCGGGCATCGCCGGGTAGCAGTAGCCGTTGTGGAAGGAGCCGCCGCGTTGCCAACAGCACATGCGGCAACAGCCGGCCGAGCCGAGAGCGATCAGGATCGCCGTGAGTATTGCGATTCGTTTCATGTTCGTATCCGCGCGAGCGCTCGCACCGCCGCGCTCAGGCGCCGAAGGCGTGAGCGACACGAAGCGGAACGTACGTTCGCGCGTCCCAATAAGATGTGATGGGAAGGGACGTGAGGGGGCGGAAAAGTACGAAACGCCGGCCGGCCGGTCAAGGCGAAGCCGAGTGCGCGCTGCCGGCGCTCGCGCTGCCGGCAAGTGGTTTTTTTTGTAGGGTGGGTCGAGCGCAGCGAGGCCCACGCGGAATGCGGTGGGCGACCGTCGTGCGGGGCAGTTGCGTCGCTTGTCGCTCGCGGAACGCCGCGGAGGGCGTTCCCTACCGGGACTTTAATAATCGCGGAAGGGGCCGCGGGGTTCGGCGGCGGCCATTTCCTTTTGCCAAGCGGCGAACTCGGCTTCGAGGCGTTTGAGGTCGGCGGGGCGCTCGGCCGAGAGATCGCGCTTCTCATACGGATCGGCGGCCAGATCGAACAGGCCGGAGCCTTTGGCCGACGAGACCCACTTCAACGTGCCGACGCGGGCCGCTTTGTCGCCCCGGCGTTGCCAAAACATTTTCGTGCGCGGCGAGGTTTCGCCGGCGGCGAGCATGGGCCAAAGATCGAAGCCGTCGAGCGTTACGTCTTTCGGCAGCGCGGCGCCTGCGAGATTGGCGAGCGTAGGGAAGAGTTCGAGCGTGGTGAGGAACTGGTCGTTGACCTTGCCGGCCGGCAGCTTGCCGGGGAACCAGGCGATGCAGGGAACGCGGAGGCCGCCTTCGAACATCGTTCCCTTTTGGCCGCGGAGCGGCGCGTTGTACACATTGCCGGAACCGCCGTTGTCGCTCGTGAAGAGGATCAACGTCCGGTCGGCCGCCCCCTGCTCTTCCAGTTGCTTGCGCAACAGCCCGATCTGCTCGTCCATGCGCGTGACCATGGCGTAGAGCTTCGTCACCTTGTCTTTCGGATCGAGGTCGGAGTAGAGCGCGATCGTTTCCGGAGGGGCTTGGTAGCTGTCTTTCTCCAAGTTCGACGCGCCGTGCGGAGCGTTGAACGGCAGATAGAGGAAGAACGGTCGGTCGCCCGACTCGCGCACGAAGCGGATCGCCTCGCGGCCGAACAGGTCGGTCGAGTAGCCTTCCTCTTCGATCCGCTCGTTGCCGCGATACATCGACTCGATGCCGTAGCGTTGGTGCGTCCAGTAGTCGATGCCGGTGTTGGCGAAGCCGTAGAAGAAATCGAAGCCGCGCTGCAACGGCAAGAAGCGGCGGGCTCGGCCGCCGTCCCACTTGCCGACGACGCCCGTGCGATAACCGGCCGCCTGGAGCACTTCGGCGATCGTCGTTTCGCGCACGTCCATGCCGAGCGTCATCTCGGGCGACACCGCGTACTCTTCCTCGGTGTAGCGATGGCCGTAGTTGACCATGTCGTTGCGGATCATGTCGTAGAGGCCGTGGCGCTGCGGATAGCGGCCGGTGAGCAAACTGGCCCGCGACGGCGTGCAGGCCGGCCAGGTGACGTAGAACTGCGTGAGCCGCACCCCTTCTTGCGCCAGCCGGTCGATGTTGGGCGAGCGGATTTTCTCGTTGCCGTAGCAACCGAGCGTGGACCAGCCGAGATCGTCGGCGTTGATGAGCACGATGTTGGGTTTGCGCGCCGCTTTCTCGACGCCGGCGGCCGAAGCGAGGCGCAAGGCAGGTCCGCAGACGCCGACGACGGCGAGGAGCGCCGCCAGTTTGCGAAGGAAGCGATCGTGAACGGTGCGGCCCGCCGGGGCAGTGTTAACGTGCGTCGCCATGACGGATCTCGGGGTGTGCGGGAACAAGCGTGCCGGGAGAGTAGACGCGCGGCCGGACCCGAATATCGGCCGGCCGGAGAGTCGGGTCAATCACGGGCGGCGGGTTCGGCAAACGGAAACGGAACCGGAGGCGGCGGAAGTTCGCGCCACATTTTGTCGTGCAATTCGGCGACGACGGGCGCGTCGTCGGCTCGGTTTTCGTTTTCGTCAGGATCGATCGCGTGGTCGTAGAGTGTCGAGCGTAAATTGTTTTCGTTCGCATAGCTGCGCTCGTCGCTTTCGAATGGAGCGGCCGCTCGGGCGGCGACCCTAATTCGAAGCGGCCACGAGCCTTTCGTCGACTTTTCGGCGTCGTTCGCCCCGTCGAGCCGATTTTTCGTGTCATAAACCGAAGGCCGCTGATAAGTAGTAGGTGAGGACGAACGACAAGGCCGGCGGCGGGACCTCGACGACGATGGATGAAGCGACACGCAGGGCGACTCGTTTGTGGACGTTGGCGCAGCCGACCGTGTCGGCGTTCGTCGCGGCCGTCGTACGCGACTTTCGGGATCGCGACGACGTGCTGCAAGAAACCGCCGTCGCCGTGATCGAATCGTTTGATCGGTATGACGAAGCGCAATCCTTCGTCGGCTGGGCGCTGGGGATCGCTCGCAACCAGGTCGGCCTCTACCTACGCCGGCGCAGCCGCGACGCCCAGTTCTTCGATACGGAAGCGGTGGAGCGGTTGGCGGCCGCCTTCGAAGGCTTGGGGGCCGAAGAAGGTCATCGGCTGGACCGGCTGCGCGAATGTTTGAAGGAACTGGAAGGGCGCGCGCGGCGGATCTGCGATCTGCGGTACCGCGACGATCTCAAGCCTGCCGCGATTGCGGCGCGGATCGGCATGTCGGCCAACTCCGTAGCGCAGGCGTTGCATCGCATTCGGGAACAACTGCGAACGTGCGTCGAACGGAAGGAAGCGGCCGCGAGTTAACGCCATGCACGACGATTACCAATTCCTGATCGACGGCTATCTCGACGACACGCTCGCGGCGCACGAGCTGCGGCGATTGAACGATTTCGTTAAATCCGACGCCGAATGCGCGCGGCAGTTCGCCCGGGCGGCCTTGCTGCATGATCGCTTGCGGACCGAAGTCGCGTTGAGCGAGGCGTCGCCCCCGCCGATTCGGTCCGCCGAGCGGCCGCAGGCGTCGTCCGTGTCGCGTCGCAACCGGCTCGCGGCCGCGCTCATCACGACGGCGGCGGCCGTTGTGATCGGGTTCGTCATGCGGCACGGCGGCGCGACGCCGGCCTCGGCGGCGAGCCTCGCGCTCGACCGGATTATCGAAGCGGCTTCGCAACAGGTGGATCGTGTTTATCGGATACGCATCACCGATTATGGTCCGAACGGCCCGCAACCGCAGGTCGCCGCCGATCGCGGCGGGGTCAAACCGAACGTCGACGGAGCGGAGCTGTCTGTGCGCGGCCGCGATCAATTCGTCTTGGTGCGCCGCTTTGCCGACGGCAGTCCGTTCGTGACCGGTAGCGACGGCGAGATCGGCTGGGCCGTGCCGCCGACCGGGCACGTCCATCTCAGTCGCGACATCCGCCGGTTTCGCCGTGCCGTCCCCGGCGAGCGCGAGGCGATTCCGTTCCTTGATCTCGAAGCGAGCTTGGAAGAACTTCGCCGCGACTACGAGCTGGAACTCGTCGAGGGCGACGCCCAAGCGGCCGGAGCCGAAGGCTGGAGCCGGCTGGACGCCCGCAAGCACAAGCGCGTGCGCGGCGGCCCGGAGCAGGTGCAGATTTGGTTCGACGGCGCGGGCACCGCCCATCGGATCGCACTGCTTGGATTACCGCACGGCGAGCCCGACGGCAGTCCGCAGGCCGTGCAGCTCGACCTGTTGACGAACCGAGACGTGCCCACCAATTTTTTCCATCACGACATGCACCATGCCCCTGATCGCCCGCAAGCTTGGGAATAGTTCATCGCCGGTCGATCGCAAGGAATTTGAAGATGAAGCGCGCAATCGTTTGCCTATTTGCCTGCTGGGGAATATTGGTCGACAACTCCCACGCGCAGCCGCCGGCCGGCGGCGGGACCAAGCTCCGTAAACCGTCGATCGCCGACACGGTGCGGGCCAATGTCTATGCCGACAACTGGTTCGTTCTCTACATCAACGGCGAGTTGGTCGCCGTCGATTCCATCAAGTTCATTCCGCACAACGTGGTCTCGGTCGACGTTCTTCCGGCCTATCCGATGACGATCGCCGTGATGGCGCGCGACAACGCCGATCCGAAGACGGGAATGGAGTACGCGAATACGAACGTCGGCGACGGCGGCTTCATCCTGAAGTTCGGCGACGGCACCGTGACCGATGCGACTTGGAAGGCTAAAAAATACTCCTGGGGGCCTATCGACGGCGACGTCAAGAATCCCCGCGTCGAGAGCGTCGCCGTGCCGGAGAATTGGTATGCCGTGGAGTTCGACGACTCGTCGTGGGCGAACGCCAAGGAATACACCGAAGCGGAAATCGATCCGAAGCAACCGTATTACGACGCGGACTTCGCGGGCGCCAAGTTCATTTGGACCGACGACGTGAAGCTCGACAACACCGTGATCTTTCGGCATGTCGTCGACGGCCCGCCGGACGGAAAACTCCGGCCCGACTTTACCAATCTCAATAACGTGGTGCCGGAGGCGCCGGGCCCCGGCGGCAAACGCCCTGGTCCCGGCCGTCGACCGCCCGACGGGCGCGGCAATTAGCTTCAGTCGGCAAGACGGACCAAATTTAACGGACTCCGTGGGGACGCTATGCGCGTAATGCTCTTAACGGCGGCTGCTCTTTTAGTCGCAAACCGGACTGCGGCCGCCGATCGCCCGAACATCATTTTCATGATGGCCGACGATCAAGGCTGGGCCGGAACGTCGGTCGCAATGCATCCCACCGTTGCGGCCTCGAAGGGCGCAATCTATCACACGCCGAACCTCGAGAAGCTCGCCGCACAAGGAATGCGGTTTTCCTCGGCCTATTCGCCGGCGCCGGTTTGCTCTCCGACGCGAATCAGTATCCAAACGGGCAAAAGTCCTGCGCAATTGCATTGGACGAAAGCGGCGCCGCCGGTCGAAGGCCGGAAGCTGATCGAACCGCGTTTGATCAAAAGCATCTCGACCGACGAAACCACGATCGGCGAATTGCTGCAACAGGCCGGCTATGCGACCGCGCATTACGGCAAATGGCACATCGCCGGAGGGGGACCCGCGGCGCACGGCTACGACGAAAGCGACGGCGATACCGGCAACGAAAACGCGTATCAGTTCACGGATCCGAATCCCGTCGACATCTTCGGCATGGCCGACCGGGCCGAGCGGTTCATGGAGCAAAGCGTCGAAGCGGGCAAGCCGTTCTACATTCAACTGTCGTGGAATGCGCTGCATGCCGCCGAGAACGCTTCGAAGTCGACGCTCGCTAAATACGAAAAGCTTTTGCCGGGCGATACCTCGAAGCGTGCGACGTTCGCCGCCATTACGGAAGATCTCGATCGCGGCGTCGGCCAAGTCTTAGCGTCGCTTGATCGGCTCGGCCTGGCCGACAACACGTATGTCATCTACACCTCGGACAACGGCGCGGGCGGCGGCGGTGGAGGAAAAGGGGGCGGGAAAGGTGCCGGCGGCGGCAAACCAGCCGGCCTCAGCGGCGGAAAGGGTGGTGTTTGGGAAGGGGGCATTCGTGTTCCGTTCATCCTACGCGGCCCCGGAGTTAAGCCGAACTCGTGGTGCCACGTGCCGATCGTCGGTTACGACATGCTCCCGACGTTCTGCCAATGGGCCGGCGTGTCGACAAAGAGCCTCCCGCGCGACATCGAAGGGGGCGGCATTGTCGCCTTGCTTGCCGGCGACGGCAGCGGAGAGGTGCATCGCCCCCGCGAGGGTCTGGTGTTCCACTTTCCTCATTATCAAAGCGAGGACGGTCCGCAATCGTCGCTACGCGTCGGCGATCTGAAGCTGATGCATCTGTACGAAGACGATCGCTACGCGCTGTTCGATCTTTCGAAAGACCTCGGCGAGCGCAATGATTTGTCGGCCAAGATGCCCGCCGAGACGGCCCGTCTGCGAAAGCGGTTGGATGAATATCTTGCGGCGGTCGACGCACAATTTGCGACGCCGAACAAAGAATTCGATCCGACAAAACCGCTCCCCGATGCCCGCAAGCAAGGCGGCGGTCAAAAAGGCGGTGCGAAGAAGATGCCGGGCGGAATGAAAAAGCCGGCGGGCAACAACAAGAAGGCGAAGGTGACTCAATGAAACGGCGTTCTCTTTTCGTTCTTCTGTTGAGCGGTGCGCTCAGCGCCGGCTTCGCCGCGATCGCCGCGGCGCACCCGGGACACGACCATTCTGAGCAGGGGCCGGCGGGCATGCGAACCTGGAAAGACGCCTCCGGCACGTTTGAACTCCAGGCGTCGTTCGTCGCCGTCGCCGATAACAGCGTGCAACTGCGAAAGTCCGACGGCGCTTTACTAAGCGTCGCCCTGGAACGCTTGAGCGACGCCGATCGACGTTGGGTCGTTCAGCGGCAGGCTGAGATTCGTCGGCTTAACGTCGAAACGCCGCAAGCGCGCGGCATTCCCATGCAGGTCGCCGCAGATGATGAGGCCGACAGCGAGGAGTTGGCCGGGAACGACGCACCCGCGACGCGAAAGCCCGACGAACCAGCCATGCATGCGCACTTTCAGCCGTTCGCGGAGACGCTGAAGCTGCGCTGGGACGACGAATACTATTACGTCGGGTCCAACGGCATGCCCGAACATCCGATGATGATCGGAATTCGGGCCTGGCAGCAACAAGTGCCGCTGCCGCAAAAGTACTTCGACGACAACGCTTGGCGCATCCCGCTGCATCCGAAGCCGGCGGCCGAACCGGCGTCGGCCAAGGGCCGCTTCCTGCGCGGCGCGATTGCTCTGGCCGTGAACGGCGTGCCGATTTTTAATCCGCTGAATAATCGCGGCGACGACGCCTATCTCTTCGGCGAACTCGACGAATGGGGCGGCCATTGCGGTCGGGCCGACGACTACCACTACCACGTCGCTCCGGTCCATTTGGAGAAAACCGTCGGTCGCGGCGGCCCGATCGCTTACGCGCTCGACGGTTATCCGATTTACGGCTACGACGAAGCGGACGGTTCGAAAGTCGCCGGGCTCGACTGGCTCAACGGCCATAAAGATGCCGCCGGGAATTATCACTACCACGCCACGAAAACCTATCCGTATCTCAACGGCGGCTTCTACGGCGAAGTCGTCGAGCGCGACGGCCAAGTCGATCCGCAACCCCGCGCGCAGCCGGTCCGCGAGTTTTTGCCGCCGCTCCAAGGTGCGAAGATTACGGATTTCAAGTCGACGCAGCCGGGCAGCTACGAATTGACTTATGACGTCGACGGCAAGCTCGGCTACGTGAGATACACGATCGCCGCGAGCGGCGCCGTAGACTTTACCTTCGTGGATACCGCAGGCAAGACGACGACGGAGACGTACACATCGGGCCGGCGTCCCGGCGGCGGCGGAGAACGGAGTCCTCGCCCCGGTCAACCGGACGCTCCAGCGGGCCGACGTCCCCCGCCGCGCCCCGGCAATGCGGCGCCGTTGCGAGATGAAAACATGGCGCCTCCGACACGCTCCACCGCGATGTCGACGACCGCCGGCCGGTTGAATGTTTCCAGTGCGGCCATCGGCCGCGATGGAAAGCTTCCCAAAGAGTTCACCTGCGACGGCTCCGGAATCTCGCCCCCCATCGCTTGGTCGGGCGCGCCGGTCGAAACGAAATCGTTTGCCGTGAGTTTGTGGCACACGGCGCCGGACCGCGAAAAGTCGTATTGGGTCGTCTACGACATACCGCCCGGCGTCGCCTCGCTCGCGAAGAACTCGCGCGACGTCGGCCGACTCGGCCAAAACGACAAGGGCCGCGCCGACTACGACCCGATGTGTTCGAAAGGGCCCGGCGCGAAGGAATATCACATCACCGTTTACGCTCTCTCTGCGCCGCCCGATCTCGCAAACGTCGAACCGACGCGAGCGAATCTCTTGGCGGCGATCCGCGATACGACGCTCGCCTCGGGAACGCTGACCTATCGGTACGAGCGCGAAGAATAATTCAGGAGACATGTATGCTCGCGAAAGGAACGTTCGCCGCGGTCGTCGCGTTGTGCGCAATGTCCGCCTCGTCTGCGGGCGAATTGCGTCGTCCCAACTTCGTCGTGATTCTCATGGACGACATGGGCTGGCGCGACGTCGGCTTTGCCGGCAACAAGTTCGTTGAAACGCCCAATATCGACCGCCTCGCGAAGTCGGGACTGACGTTCACCCAGTCGTATTCGAGCGCGCCCAACTGTGCGCCGACGCGGGCTTGCTTGATGTCCGGGCAATACACGCCCCGGCACGGGATCTACACGGTCGTCGATCCGCGACAACCTAGTGGATCGCCTTGGCACAAAATGTTGGGCGCACGGAGCGAATCGGAATTGCCGACCAAGATCGTCACCGTCGCCGAAGCCTTGCGCGACGGCGGCTATGCCACGGCGTTCTTCGGCATGTGGAACCTGGGACGCGGACGCACGGGACCGGTCACGCCGGGCGGACAGGGTTTCGATCAGGTGGTGTTTCCTGAGAACATCGGCTTTGCCAAAGACGCCTACTTCGACGACGACGGTCGCTACCTCAGCGACCGGTTGACCGACGCGGTGCTCGAGTTCGTCGAGCGGCATCGCGCCGAGCCGTTTTTCGTGTATTTGCCGGATCATGCGGTGCATGCGCCGTATGAACCGAAGCCTGAGCTGCTGAAAAAGTACGAGCAAAAGGCCGCACGCGACGATGATCGCCGCAACAACCCGGCCTATGCCGCGACGATTGAGGCGGTGGATCAGAACGTCGGCCGCATTATGGCGGCGCTCCAACAGTGGAACCTGGTGGAGAACACCGTCGTCATCTTCACTTCCGACAACGGCGGCACTCCGCAATTCACCGCTCCGCTCAACGGCAGCAAGGGGCATCTCTACGAAGGAGGAATCCGGGTTCCGTTGGTCGTTTCTTGGTCTGGCCTTGCGAATGCCGGCGGCCGCTGCGACGCGCCGGTCACGAGCGTCGATCTCTATCCGACGCTGCTGGAATTGGCCGCTTTGAAGCCGCCGCAAGGCCACGTTCTCGACGGCGTCAGTTGGGTGCCTGCGCTCAAGGGAGCGACGGAGCTTCCGCGAACGCGGCTCTTTTGGCACTTCCCTTGTTATGTCGGCAAAGCGACCCCTTCCAGCGCCGTTCGCGAAGGTGATTTCAAGTTGATTGAGTTCTACGAAGACGGCGGCCGACGCGAACTCTACGACTTGCGAACCGACCCGAACGAGCGACACGACCTAGCGCGCGCCATGCCTGATAAAGCCGCGGCGCTCTACAAGATATTGCAGGCCTGGCAGACGGAAATCGGAGCCGCGATTCCTCGGAACAACAACCCGAATTACGACCCGAAGGCCCAACCGCAGCGAGGTTCCAGGGGCGGGAAGGACGGAACCGGCGGGCGCGGTCCGACGAACGAGTCGTGAGGTCGACCGTTGCCGACGCTTTGCGTCGACGGCGATCGGATTTGCCCCCGGCAATCGTGGGCCGCTCGAAGACTTCGAATCGTCGTCTGACCGATTATTCGCGACGTCGCGAGCGTGCGACGTGTTCCTGGGCGGCTTGGATACCGGCAAAGCGTTGCGCATCCCCCATTCGCTCGCTCACGACGTAAACCGTCTCGCCGTCTCTGTGTTTCGTCGCCGCTTCCGCGGAATCGACGCCGAGGTAAACCAACTGAAAGTCGTCGATCCGGACGACGCAATGCCACGACCCGTACATGTCTGATGACCGACATAGTCCACACCGCAAGCAAAAGTGGGTTGCGGTGAATCCACTATCAAGCGTATCCCCAAACTCGATCTACGCGGCGGTCATTTCAGGGATTTCATAGAACCACAGACGAGCTCAGCGGGCCGACGGAGGAAAAACCGCCGGCTCGACGGCCGCCGTTCCGCGATAATGCGGATCATACGATGATTCCTAAACCGCACAAGCCTGCGCGATTTCGCGCGCCGGGTCGATGAAGCGCATCATCGCGCCGTGTCGCTCGACTGCCGGAATCGACCTCAGAAGCGTACGAATCCGGCGGCGGGCCGCGCCCGGTACGGCGATTGCGTTCGTCAAAGAATCGTCCGGTTTCTCCCTGCGGGCGAACCACGATGAAACCAACGAGTTTGTTTAACGTTCATCGCCGACAGATGGTCGAACGCCATTTGCGAGCGCGCGGCATCGGCGACGAGCGCGTGTTGGCGGCGATGGGGGAAGTGTCGCGCGAGCTGTTTGTCGGCGCCGATCAACAGGACGCCGCTTACGACGACTGCGCGCTGCCGATCGCCGCCGGTCAGACGATCTCGCAACCGTATACGGTGGCGTTCATGTGCGAGGCCGCGCGGCTCTCGCCGCACGACAAAGTGCTCGAAGTCGGCGCCGGTTCCGGCTACGGAGCGGCGGTGCTCGCCCGCTTGGTGCACGAGGTCTACACCGTCGAAAGGATTCCCGAATTGACGGAGGAGGCGCGGACGAATTTGGCGGCGGCGGGCTGTCGGAACGTTCATGTCGCGACGGCCGACGGATCGATGGGTTGGCCGGAGCATGCGCCTTACGATGCGATCTTGGTGACCGCCGCGGCCGACGCGTTGCCCACCGCGTTGGTCGATCAGTTGGCGCCCGGCGGTCGGTTGGTCATTCCCATCGGCACCGGGGGGCAGACGATGTATCGCTACACGCGGCTCGACCATGGTCTGCGGCGCGACGATCTCGGCGGGTTCGCCTTTGTGCCGTTGATCGGAGCCTATTCCGCCGAGCGTTGAAGAAAACCGGCGTCGCCGCGCGACACGTCGGCGGCGACGGCGAACCGTGAAAGTCCATCATGACGCAGATCACCATTGAGACGCTACGGACGGTGCCGGTCGGCCGCCGTCGGTTCGAGCATGTGGAACGCAAAGGGATCGGGCATCCCGATACGATTTGCGACGGCGTCGCCGAGGCGATCGAAGTTGCGAT
>JAEUIN010000280.1 GCA_016793115.1 Planctomycetaceae bacterium | reverse complement strand
TTGTCGTCGGCCAACGAAGCTTCCTCGCAGGCCAAGGAGACGCCCAACGCCAAGTCTCCAGGAGGTGGTTCCGCCGTACAATACCCGACATTCGAGCTCCGGGTTTCAATTCGAACGCCGTAATGGCGGGAATAGGAAGAGTTCGGCAGGTCGGAGGCGGCTGTCGAAAAGTTCCTCTCGAAACAACAACGCTCCGCCAAAGGCGGAGCGCTGAATGCTTTCAATGTGCTGTTCGCCGGGACGAGGCGGAATTTAATTCGAGGCGTCGTGCAGTAGATCGAAGACTTCGCGAGGCGAGCAATCTTCCAGACGCTTGCCCCGTCGCGAGAGTTCCTCGTTCATCTTGATGGCGGTTTCCTGCATCCGCCCGTGCGTCTCTTCCGACCCGCCGTAAAGCGTGAAGTTGTCACCCCTCGTCAGGCGGGTGTGGCCATCTTCATTATCAAGACCGACGCCGAGCAGCCGAGTTTTGGGAGCGGCCTTCGACGACGAACGGGCGACCGGCTTGGAATCTTCCGCTTTGCGTTTCACGACGGTGCCTGTGGCAAAAAAGCGAAGCCAGGGCAACTGCGTCGGCATCGATTCTGCCCGCTCAATCGCCCGCTCCCATATTATTTCGGCAGCGCCGGCGTGGTCAAGCAGGGGAAAATCGGCAACCCCAGGGCGATTATGCGAGCGCGACACGCTTGCCGGGCACCGACGCAAGAAACGGGCTCACGTCGACTTGATGACATCTCGCACGGACTGACGTGCGATCTTAAACGCCGACGCCAGGACCTGCGCGCGGGCTTCCATCTGATCGCTGGAGAAACTGCGCGGGCCGGGATTCTCCGGGAGTCCGGCAATTGCGATTGTCAGCGGCATCAGGTCTAGAAATTCTTTGTAGCGGCGCTTGAGCGCTTCTTCGTCGACCGACATGGCACCTTGCTCCGAGCCGAAACGAGACGCGGCTCGCAGAAAAACTAGAAAAGAAGTGACCCGTGTTCGGCGGGTGGGTTTCCGCCTCGCTATTAGGCGCAGCCGGCCGAACTTCGTCAATGAGAAATCAGACTTGCCCGGAGACGGGTTGAGCCCGGCTGCCCGAGCGCCAATCGCGGGCCGATTACGACGAGCCGGCTAGCCGCGACGCAGCAGGTTCTTCAAAGCCGCGTCGGCCGCTTGTCGCGGGTCGACCTCCGGCGGCGCTTCTTTGGCCGCTTTGGCGTCTGAATTGGCCTGCGCGATCAAATCGGCGGCGGAGATGATCGTCGGACTGGGACCGGCGGCCAGAGTTTCGCCGTTGATTGCGTGCTCATCATCCTCCATGAGCCATTCGTTGACGTCCATGTCTTTGCTCTCGGCGGCGACTTCGGCCGTGCGGGCCGCGACTTCCTCCACGCTTTCGACCGCCGATTTCTTTTTCCCACCCAATCCATGGGTGAAAACGACTTCGAACTCGAGCGGGCCAAGCTTCAGTTGATCACCGGGCTGGATCTCGACCGCGCGCTCGGAAGGCAGACGGCAACCGTTAAGAAACGTACCCGTCCGACTATTGAGGTCGCGCACGAACGCCCGCGTGCTCTCTTGCAAGAGTTCGCAATGGCGACGGCTGATATAGCCGCTCTTGGGGCGAAGGTCGCAAACGTCGTCGCGCCCGATCGTGAAGACCGCCCCCGGGATCGCCAGCTTTTTGCCGGCGCCGGCTCCGACCATGATCCGCAATTTCAGTTGCATCCGCGGCGATCTCCGTAGGAGAGATTCCCGGGGTCT